>NZ_QJSN01000004.1:0-205602 GCF_003217445.1 Staphylococcus sp. AtHG25
AAACTCATTAAAAGGGTATCTTTTGGTTATAGAAATTATGATAATTTGCGTAATCGAATTATTATAACTTCGCGACTATTTGCCTCAACAACAAAAAAAGAGATTAAACAACCTAAGGTTGCTTAATCTCAATATTTGGACTCATCAGTCCGATTTGACGTAGAGCCTTTTAAATTTGATTCATAGTCTATTATTTAAATATTACCTTTATCCTTAATACGGCGTACAGGTATATTTTTTAAAATGTCGTTTACTACGTAACTCGCACAGATTAATCCTACTGTACTTGGTACAAATGCATTTGATGATGGAGGCATTTGCCCTTTACGATTAATGGCGTTTGCATCTCCAACGGTTGCTTTTACATCTTCACGAATTACAATAGGACTTTCATCAGAAAACACGACAGGTACACCCTTTTTTATACCTTGACGCTTTAGTTTATTACGGATAATTTTAGCCATAGGGTCCATATAAGTTTTAGAAATATCTGCTATTTTAAATCGTGTAGGATCAGTTTTATTAGCTGCCCCCATGCTTGAAATCATCTTAATTCCTCGTTCTAAACACTCTTTCATCAGATGAACTTTATATATTATAGTATCACTTGCATCGATAAAGTAATCAATATCATAATTATTAAATAAATCCTCATATGTCTCCTCAGTATAAAACATGTGAAGTGGTGTTACTTTACAATCAGGGTTAATAAGTTTAATACGTTCTTCCATCAAAGTGACCTTACTTTGTCCGATAGTTGTAGTGAGTGCATGTATTTGACGATTGACATTTGTAATATCTACGTCATCTTTATCGATTAAAATAATATGACCAATATTGGTTCTAGCTAATGCTTCGGCAGCAAATGAACCAACACCACCTACCCCAAGAACTGCAACTGTTTTTTCTTTTAATAGATCTAAACCCTCTTGTCCATATGCTAATTCGTTTCTTGAAAATTGATGTTTCATTTTAAACTCCTTTATAAAAAACAATACGATAACTATATGTTAACAGAAAAAGACAAATAAAAATACGCAAGACATAAAGCCTTGCGTACCGGTAGAGTCCGTGATTGCCGTAGTTATAAAAAGCTTGATCATTCGGCCTGCTATATACAGGTGGGTGCCCTGTTTCTTGTTTTGCAAGTCCTCCAATTGAGGCGTGTGCGCTGCAAGAAAACCTATTGGGCTCCCTGATCAAAAAGTGTTAGGCCCAAATAAAAAGCAAACATACGAACAATACAGATGACTACCTTATGTTTATATATTACCACAGAGGTTTAAATAAAGAAATCCTTATGAACTAGATGGAATATACATTTTGTGAAGAAAAATTTTAATTATATTTAGTTTACATAATATTATTATAGTTTTTATTGGATGAATATAGTTCTACAACAAAACGAAAAAACGCTAAATAAAAGTCACCAAAATCAATTGTGATTTTGATGACTAATGTATTTATATCATTTTATATGTTAAATCTAATGACGAATACGTAAAGAAAGCTCTTCTAATTGTTTGTCTGAGACTTCACCTGGTGCATCTGTAAGCAAGCAAGTCGCAGAAGCTGTTTTAGGGAATGCAATTGTATCACGTAAGTTTGTACGATTAGTTAATAGCATTACTAAACGGTCTAAGCCTAGTGCAATACCGCCATGTGGTGGTGTACCATATTTAAATGCATCTAATAAGAATCCAAATTGTTCTCTAGCTTGTTCTTTAGTGAATCCTAATACTTCAAACATTTTTTCTTGTAATTCACCGTCTGCAATTCTGATTGATCCCCCACCTAATTCATAACCATTTAAAACGATGTCATAAGCATTCGCTTGTGCATTTTGAGGTTCTGAATCTAATTTACTAATATCCTCTTGTTTAGGTGAAGTAAATGGATGGTGTGCAGCTACATAACGTTTAGCATCTTCATCATATTCTAATAACGGCCAATCTGTTACCCATAAGAAATTAAGTTTATTTTCATCGATTAAACCTAATTCTTTGGCAATTTTAATACGTAAAGCACCTAAACTTTGAGCTACTACACTTGGTTTGTCAGCGACAAACATTACTAAGTCTCCTGATTCAGCCTGTGTAAGTTCTTTTAAAGTCGCGACATTTGAATCTTCAAAGAAACGAGCGATTGGACCACTCAATCCATCATCAACAACTTTTACCCATGCTAGACCTTTAGCACCATAAATATTTACGAATTCTGTTAATGCGTCCATGTCTTTACGAGTATAATTGTCGGCTGCACCTTTAGCTACAATGGCTTTTACTTCGCCATTATTTTCTACAGTATCTTTAAATACTTTAAAGTCCATTTCACGACCTAACTGTGATACATCTTTAAGTTCCATATCAAAACGAGTATCAGGTTTATCTGAACCATAGCGTCTCATCGCTTCTTCATAAGTCATTCTAGGGAAAGGACCTGATACTTCAATGCCTTTAACATCTTTAACAATTTTTCGTAACATTTCTTCACCCATTTCAATCACATCTTCTTGATCAACGAAACTCATTTCAATATCGACTTGAGTGAATTCAGGTTGACGATCTGCACGTAAATCTTCATCACGGAAACATTTAACAATTTGATAATATTTGTCAAAACCACTAATCATTAATAATTGTTTAAATAATTGAGGTGATTGTGGTAATGCATAAAATTCTCCTTCATGAACTCGAGAAGGTACTAAATAATCTCTGGCACCTTCCGGCGTAGATTTAGTTAAAACAGGAGTTTCAATATCGAAGAAACCATTGTTATCTAAATATTCACGAATAGAGCGTGTTGTTTGATGTCTCATTTTGAAAGTTTGTGCCAACTCTGGGCGTCTTAAATCTAAATAACGGTATTTTAAACGGATGTTTTCATCAACATTTTGATTTTCTTCATTAATAGAAAATGGTGGTGTTTCTGATTTATTGATAATTGTTATATTAGAAACTTGTACTTCTACTTGACCAGTTTTAATTTTAGGATTCACAGTATCTGGATCTCTCTTGGTTACTGTTCCCTCAACTTCAACTACATATTCTGATCTTACTTTTTCAGCTACATTTAAAGCTTCTTCAGAAAAATCAGGGTTAAATACGATTTGCACGATACCTTCTCTGTCACGTAAATCGACAAAGATTAAACCACCTAAGTCACGACGATTATGAACCCAACCTTTTAAAGTAACTTTTTGGTTTAAAAGTTCTTCTGTAACTAAACCACAATACGTTGTTCTTTTACTCATTTGTATTCTCCTTTTTATTAATTATTTTTTTCTTGAAAATAATTTACTAAGTTATTTAAGTTAATAGTTTCTGTTTCACCTGTTGACATGTCTTTGACATCAATCACTTCATTTTCAAGTTCTTGATCACCGATAACAACTGTATATTGAGCATTCAACCGATCAGCTTGTTTCATTTGACCTTTAACTTTACGTTGTAAATAATCTTTGTCGGCTTTTATACCCGATTTTCTGAGTTGATTTAAAAGCTTAACGCTATATCGTTCAGCTTCTTCACCCATAGTAACGATGAAAAGATCAAACGTATCCTCGACGTCCAAATCAATTCCTTCTTCTTCAAGCGCCAATAACAATCTTTCAATACTTAAAGCGAAACCAATACCCGTTTGATTTGGTCCATCTAATAATTCAAGCAGTCCATTATATCGACCACCACCACATAAGGTAGTTATTGCACCATCATAATTAGGATTATCCATCATTAATTCAAAAGCAGTGTGTGTGTAATAATCAAGACCACGTACAAGGTTAGGATCTTCAACATATGAAATACCTAAATCATCTAAGTGAGTCTTCACTTCATTAAAGTAAGCTTTTGAATCGTCATTTAAGTAATCAGTAATTCTTGGTGCATTTTTAACCGCTTCTTTATCTCTATCAATTTTGCAATCTAGTATTCTCATTGGATTTGTGTGTAATCTTGATTTACAATCATCACAAAATGTATCTATCACTGGCTCAAAATGACGTATTAGTGCCTCATTATATTCTTTACGTGAATCAGCATCACCAATACTATTGATAACTAATTTTAAATGTTTAAGGCCGAATGATTCATAGATATGCATCACCATAGCTAGAACTTCAGCATCCATGCTCGGATTTTCAGCGCCAATCGCTTCAACGCCGAATTGAGTGAATTGACGGTATCGCCCTTTTTGTTTACGTTCATATCTGAACATTGGCCCATTATAATATAATTTAACAGGCTGATTTGGAATACCTTGCATTTTATTCTCAATGTATGAACGTACAACAGCTGCTGTTCCTTCTGGTCTTAAAGTTATGCTTCTGTCACCTTTATCTTTAAAAGTGTACATTTCTTTTTGTACGACATCTGTAGAGTCACCCACGCCACGTGCAAACAAATCTGTACTTTCAAATATAGGCGTGCGAATTTCTTTATAATTATATAATTTCATTAATTTATCAAGTTGATTTTCAATGTAACGCCATTTACTAGAATCTTCAGGTAAGATATCTTGTGTACCTCTAGGAATTCTAATCACACAATCACTCCTTCTTTTTATTTTTACAAACTCCCTTTAATAAAAAAAGTCCCTTATATAGCATTTCTGCTATACAAGGGACGAATCGCCGTGTTGCCACCCTAATTGTAATTAAATTCGTTAGTAAAACTTAATTACCACTCAAAACGTGTAACGTACGTAAAACGGCTTAATCTATTAAAGCACCTGTTCTTGTGTTCAAAGTAATAAATTACTCAGTATAATCTTACAGCCATGGATTATATCTCTTCACAATATCAATTATTGCTACCTCTTTCATTTACACTTTCAAGAATCATAACGGTATTATATATAAAGTTCACTAATTATAATAACGAGTTTATGCATAGTTTGCAAGCTTTAAGAGGCAAAATATTGTTTTAAACCATCCACTACAGCTTCTTCTACAACTTGTCGATGAATTTGATCTCGTATCATTACCTCATCTGTTGGATTACTTATATATCCTAATTCTAATAACACGGCTGGCTTATTGGTCTGTCTTAGTACTTGGAAGTTCTCTTGTCGAGTTCCTCTATTAGACAACATGGCTTTCTTTTGTATGTTTGTATTTAACGTTTCAGCTAAAGCTTCTTGATTATTTTTATACCAATAAACAGTTGCACCATTAGCATTAGGACTATCAAGAGAATCATTATGTATACTAATGTATGCGTCACCATTAAGTTTTCTATCATCTAAGCTAACATATGTATCATCAGAACGTGTTAATTTAACTGTTGCCCCCGCTTTTTCAAGAGCACGTCTCAATTCTTTAGCTGTTTTTAAAGTATAGTTCTTCTCCAAACTCTTTTTTGAAGTATTACTGGATGCACCCTGGTCATTGCCTCCATGGCCAGGATCTAAGACAATGACCTTATTTTTTAATGGGTTTACTTTTTTATTCGCATCCGCTTCAATATTTAAGCTTGTGTGCCACCCAGCTATCCAACCTTTTTCAGAACCATCTCTGCTTTCAACTTCTATCCATTTACCTGATTTATTCAATCTAGTAAACGTATCACCTTTTTCGATTTGGTAAATCACAGGATAAGCAGCATTTGGACCAGTTCGTAATTCAGCATTCTCTGAAACTATAATTCTATTACTCCCTTGATCACTATGATTCATTAGCATAAATAATAATATTAAAAATAATATAAAAGCACCTACAACAATCAATGTTGTCAGATTTTTAAGGTCATGTTTAGATAACCATGCATCTATTTTGTTCATATTATTTTGCCATCCTGACTTTCATAAATAATAGTAACTGGACCATCATTGATAATTTCAACTTCCATATCAGTACCAAATTCACCTGTTTTCACTTCAACGTCATAAGCTTTTAAAGCAGTGTTAAATTTTTCGTATAACACATTGGCTTCTTCAGGATTTTTTGAATTTGAAAATCCTGGTCTATTCCCTTTACGTACATCAGCATATAAAGTAAATTGAGAGATAGATAAAATTTGACCTTCAACTTGTTGGATATTTAAATTAAGTTTGCCATTTTCATCTTCAAACAAACGAGCGTTAATAATCTTTTTAGCAACTGCATCTATATCTGCTTCTGTTGTATCCTTACCTATTCCGACTAAAAGACAGAAACCCTTGTCGATTTCATTGTGAATGCTGTTATTTGTAACTGCTGCTCTTTTTACTCTTTGTACAACTACTTTCATATTAATAGCACCTCATTAATTCCAAACTCTTGACACTGTATATACATCACTTAATTGTTTTAGTTTTTCAACTACACGGAATACATCATTAACATTACGCACCATAACACTAATAGTGATAATTGCATTCTTATCAGTATCAGACCGTCCATTGATTTTAATAATACTTCCGACTGTAGAGTTAACGGCTTGTATTACTTCATTTAATAAACCATTACGATCATATGCACTAACTTCTAAATCTACTTGGTATCGTTGAGTAGAATCTTTAGATTTAACCCACTCAACTGCTATTAATCGTTCTGTTTCATTTTTAACATTTGGACAATCTGTACGGTGCACTTTTATACCATGTCCTTTAGTGATATATCCTACAATATCATCTCCAGGGATTGGATTACAACATTTTGAAAGCTTTATCAATACATTCTCTATACCTTCGACATAGACACCACTATCAGTGATGATATCATCTTTAATTGGAAGTGATTTAATAACTTCCTGCGCCTCGTTTAGCGCTTTTTGTTTATCTTGTATACGTTGTCTTTCGGTCAATTTATTAACAACCTGTAAAGCTGTTACACCACCAAATCCAACTGCTGCAAATAGATCATCATCATTAGCAAAATTGTATTTCTCATTAACAACTTCTATATTTTTATCAGTTAAAATATCATCTACTCTAAAGACCTGTTCTTTAATTTCTGCTTCGACCATAAACTTACCTTTTTCAATGTTAGATGAACGGTCTTGTTTTTTAAAGAAACCCTTAATTTTACTTTTAGCACTTGATGATTTAACTATCTTTAGCCAATCTCTACTAGGTCCATAAGAGTGCTTACTTGTACGAATTTCAATAATATCTCCGGTTTGAAGAACATAATCAATAGGAACAATTTTACCATTAACTTTTGCACCAATCATCTTATTTCCGACTTCGCTATGAATAGCATAAGCGAAATCTATTGGAACCGCACCATAAGGCAATTCAATAACATCACTTGCAGGTGTGAAAGCGTACACTTTATCACTTTGTAAATCATATTTCAGTGATTCCATAAATTCTTGTGCGTCAGATGATGTATGATCAGCTTCAGCTAATTCTTTTAACCAATTTAATTTATTTTGAAAATCTTGATTCTTTTCATTAACTGTTTTTCCTTCTTTATATGCCCAATGAGCTGCAACACCATGCTCAGCTATTTCATGCATTTCATATGTTCTAATTTGTATTTCTAAAGGGTCACCATTAGGACCAACGACAGTTGTATGTAGAGATTGATACATATTCTGTTTAGGCATGGCAATATAATCTTTAAATCTTCCAGGCATTGGTTTCCATAATGTATGGACTAACCCTAAAATTGCATAACAATCATTAATAGAATTTACAATTACACGAATAGCTAATAAATCGAATATTTGATCAAACTGCTTTTTCTGCTTCATCATTTTTCGGTATATGCTATAAATATGTTTAGGTCTACCGCTAATTTCTCCAGTGATGTCCATTTTAATCATTTCTGTTTGAATTTTATCTATTGCATTAGCGATATAAGCTTCCCGTTCACTACGCTTTTTCTTCATTAAATTGACAATACGGAAATACTGAACACTGTCTATATATCTAAGTGCAGTATCTTCTAATTCCCATTTAATCGTATTAATACCTAATCTATGTGCCAATGGTGCATAAATTTCTAGTGTCTCTTTAGAGATACGCACTTGTTTTTCTCTAACCATAGCTTTTAATGTTCTCATGTTATGTAATCTATCGGCTAATTTGACAAGTATCACTCGAACATCTTTTGCAATTGCAATAAATAATTTACGATGATTTTCTGCTTGTTGTTCTTCTTTAGAGCGGTATTTTACCTTTTTAAGTTTAGTAACACCATCAACAATTCGCGCTATTTCTTCATTAAACATATCTTTAACATCGTCAAATGTGTATGGCGTATCTTCAATGACATCATGCAGAAAGCCTGCCACTATCGTTGGACCATCTAAACGCATTTCTGTTAATATGCCCGCTACTTGAATTGGATGCATGATATACGGAAGACCATTTTTGCGGAACTGTCCTTGATGGGCTTCATAAGCTATATGGTAACTTTTTAGGACATATTGATAATCATCAGTTGATAAATATGATTTAGCTTTATTTAGCACCTCATCAGCGCTATATGGATACTCGTTATTCAATATATGACACCCCAACTCATTTGTATTTCAAATACTCAACTCATATTCGAATTTTTGAAAATTAAGAAAATATACATTGTCCCTTCATTAATCCGAGTATATCATCTATTTAGATATAGAAATGCGAGTATTACTTTAATTTTATCAAATGTTAAAAGAACTACAAAAGCCTTAACATTTTTATAAATAATAGTTCTATGATACTACAAGTTTATAAATAAATAAATGGTGTTACGCTGAAATCAAATCAAGTAAACAATTTAACGAAAAAATGGGAATGAGATAGAATCCCATTACGAATTCATTATCTCATTCCCAAAAATTGTTAGACATTAAAAGCATATACTATGTCTTTTAATTCTAGTCATCTATTCATCATATGAAATTAAACTCATCACATCATAATCTTTAATTTTTTCAATACCGTTTAAATATTTAAGTTCAATTATAAATGCAATACCTACGACGATTCCTCCTAGTTTTTCAACTAGTTTAATTGCCGCCTCTATAGTACCTCCAGTAGCTAATAAGTCATCAGTTATAAGAACACGTTGACCTGGTTTAATTGCATCATTGTGCATTGTAAGAACATTTGTACCATATTCTAAGTCATATTCATATCGGATAACTTCACGAGGTAATTTACCCTCTTTTCTCACGGGCGCAAAACCAATACCCATTGAATAAGCTACAGGGCACCCAATTATAAATCCTCTTGCCTCAGGACCTACAACTATATCAACGTCTCTCTCCTTAGCATATTTTACAATTTGATCGGTAGCATAACCATAAGCTTCCCCGTTATCCATAATTGTTGTTATATCTTTAAAACTGACTCCCGGTTTAGGCCAATCTTGCACTTCCGAAACATATTGCTTTAAATCCATATATCTATTTCCTCCTATGTACTAACCCTTCTGTGATTTGATCCAAGTTTTTAATTGCGTAAAATCATCATAAAGTAAAAGTTTCTCAACTTCCATTCTGGATTGTCTTAATTGATAAACACGACTTGTTTCAATATTTTGTTTGTCAGCATTATCTACAATTTTAATTATACCATTTTCTTCTGTTACAAAACCTAACTCATAAAATACTTTAAGCATAAATTTTAAAATATTAGGTTTAACATTCAAATGTTGACATAGTAACATACCCTCTTGTTCAAGATTGGTTTCTTTTTTGGTCATTAGCGCTTTGAAACAGCTTTTAAATTGATTTGACGAGGGCATACCATCAAAATATATACTCTGCTGATGTTGCAAAACTAAATAGAGTTGTGAATAATTTAAGTTTTTGAGACTATCTTTAAGACTGTCTAAATCATTTGGCAAATCTCTTAAAATTACTACTTCATGTTCTTGATCGATTTTATCACCATAATAATAGTAATTATGATTCAATTTTTCTTTTTTAGGGTGTATTAAAAAAGCAACTCTAGTATCGTTTGGGTCTATATTTAATTGTTTACGTTTACTTCGGTAATCTAATATTTGTTCTTTATTCGTTGCTATATCTTGAATAATAAACTGTGGTGATTGATTTCCGTTCCATTCATTGATTTGTAAATTTCCTAGTAGATTGATTGGTTGACCAGGTTCAATTTGAGTTGCTAACTGACCATTTTTCCAAAATAGGCTTTGTAATTGTAACTGACCGGTTACTAATTTCAAATGGTTTTTATCTTTTCCTATTGCTCTAACATCAACGACTTCATTATCATCTATTTCCAATAATGGTTTTTCAAAGTCTGTGCCAAATGGACTTAGTCTTTGAATATCACGAATGTTATTTATAGAAATATCATTCTCTTCTAATTTAACTGATACATGTTTTGCCGGCGCTAGTGACGTATGTTCTGATAATTTAAACATCCAGTCATTCAATCCTTGCTCTAAAGCTTCAATATAATCTATTTCCATAGTCATACCCGCTGCCATATGATGACCACCAAACTTAGAAATTAAATCTTGATGTGCACTCAAAATTTCAAACATTGAAACTTGTTCTATACTACGAGCTGATCCTTTAGCATGATTTTGTTCTAAATCAATATTCAGAATTAAGGTAGGTAATGCATATGTCTCAACAATTTTAGATGCTACTATACCTAAGACACCTTCATGCCAATTTTCTTTAGCTAATAGTAAAAATTGATTGCCATTATTCACTTTTTCTTCAGCAATGGCTAGTGCCTCATCAGTTATCTGAGCTACTATTTCTTTACGTTCAACATTAAAATCTTCTACTTGTTCAGCTAGAAATTCAGCTTCTTCTTCATCCTCGGTCATTAATAACTCCGCAGCTAACGATGCATCCTCTAATCTACCAACAGCATTAAGTCGAGGCCCTATAATAAAACCTACAGTTTCTTCGTTAATCGTGTTATTATAACCAGCTTGGTTAAGTAATGCTTTAATTTGAATCGGACAGCTTTGATTTAAAAATGATAAACCTTGTTTTACTATAGAGCGGTTTTCATCTGTCATTGACACTAAATCTGCTATAGTACCAATCGCAGCTAAACTTACAAAATAATTAGGAGGATTGTCTAATAAAACTTGAGATAATTTGTAAGCTACACCAGCACCGCATAAAAAGTGAAATGGGTATTCATACTCTGGATGCATTGGATGGACGATGGCATACGCTTCAGGCAAAGTACGTCCAATTTCATGATGATCAGTTACTATGACATCAACTCCTAGCTTTTGTATCATTTCAATCTCTTTATGACCTTGTATGCCATTATCGACAGTTATGATGAGAGACACGCCTTCATCATAGGCATTTCTAAATGCAAGTTCATTAGGACCATAACCTTCTGAAAATCGATTAGGAATATACCAACCCACTTCAGCACCTAATGTCTGCAATGTATTAACTAATATAGTTGTAGAAGTGACACCATCGGCATCATAATCACCATATACCAATATACGCTCATTTTTATCAATTGCTTCATTGATTCGAGTCACCGCTTTTTCCATATCACTTAATAGCCATGGATCGTGATTAATGATAGTTTCATCTAATAAGGCTTTTATTGACTCATCATCAGTTATCGATTTACTTTCAAGCAGTTTTTTTATAATCGGTGTTAATTGATATTTTTTTATTAAAGTTTCATTTATGTATTCTGTTGGAGGTTCATAGAGCCAGTTATATTTAGATTTAATCATGTAATTATCCTCCCTTTTTCCAAAAGCCATTATACCGAAAATTCAACTAAATAAAAAGTAAACAACGCTAAGTTGATAAAACTATTAATGATACTAGAAAAAGAGTAGAACATTGAATACAATGTCCTACTCCCTAATAATTTATACTAAAATCTTTTCATCATTTGATTTTTTCTCTTTGTATACCGTTAATTTACCGTTATCTGCTTTTTTAAGTTGTCGTTTCTTCATTATACCCCATAAAGGTACAGCGATAAATACTGAAGAGAATACACCAGATACTAATCCAATTAATAATGCTAATGAGAAATTGAATAAGCTTGATGCCCCAAATATTAAAATCGCAACTACGACAACAATTACTGTTAAAACAGTATTAACGGAACGAGTCATTGTTTGACGAATAGAGCGATTAACGATGTCATCGATTTGCTCTGGTTTGGTAATGACTTTAATTTTATGCAGATTTTCTCTTACACGGTCAAATGTTACAATCGTATCATTAATTGAATAACCTACGATAGTTAGTACTGCTGCAATAAATGTAATATCAACTTCCAAACGAAGTAAGCTGAATAATGCAACAATCATAAAGACATCATGCAGTAATGCTAATACCGATGATAGACCCATTCTCCATTCGAATCTTAGTGAAACATAGATAATAATACCTATTGCCGCATAGATAAGAGCCTTCATAGCGTTTTTAGCTAATTCTTGTCCAATCATTGGTGATACTGTATTTACAGTTGGTTTATGACTGTATTCATTGTTCACTTTTTTGTTAAGTTCTACAACTTCATTTTTAGATAAATCTTTCTTAAATCTCACAGTTGCTTGTTTATTGTCACTACCATTTATTTGAACTTGATCTGGAGTTAATCCCATGTCTTTCATCGTACGTTCAACTTTAGGTTGAGACAATTTTGTATCAGAGTCAATATCAACACGCGTACCTGCAGAGAAATCAATACCTAAGTTTAATTTGAATATACTTAAAATCACAATACCAACAATCAAAATCAGAATACTGAATCCGATTAATGGTTTGGCTAATTTAACAAAATTCCACTTTTCATATGAAGTTTTAAGATCATGAACATCTACACCTTCATTAATATCATGTCTATTTTTCTTACTAACTCCAAATAGCCAGAATTTCTTCTTAAAGTAATTAGATGATACAAGTAATGATAATAAACCTCTTGATAAAAATACAGCTGTTACAAATATCATAAGAATACCTAAAAGTAACATTGTCGCAAAACCTTTTACTGAACTTTCACCGAAGAAGAATAATACACCCGCAGCAATAACTGTAGTTAAGTTCGAGTCAAATATCGTTAAGAGTGAACTCTTGTTTGCTTTAGAGTAGGCTTGTTTTAACGTCCTACCAATTCGCAATTCATCTTTTATCCGTTCATACATAATTATGTTCGCATCTACAGCCATACCTACACCGAGTACGAGAGCTGCTAATCCTGGTAATGTAAGAACACCAGAAATGAAATTAAATGCTACTAATGTAAGATAAATATAAACAGTCAATGCGATGATAGCAACTAAACCAGGTAGTCTATAGAAACCGACCATAAATAGATATATAATTGCTACGCCTATCGCTGATGCAAATATTGTTTTATCAAGTGCATCTTGACCAAACTGTGCACCTACTGAATTAGAATAAATTTCTTTTAAATCAACAGGTAGTGAACCAGCATTTAGTAATTCTGCAATTTGTTTAGCTCTTTCCACACCTTGTTGACCATGGAATCCACCTGAAATTTCAACACTATCTGAATTAATAGGTTGATCTACTGAAGCAGCTGAAACGTATTTACGTTTATCTTCAGTTTTTTCTAACTCTTTATGGTAGCTATCACCTTTTTTATAATCAAGCCATACTACCATCATATTTTCTTGTTTTTTCGAAATTTCTTCTGTTACTTTTTTAAATTTAGCACGATCTTTTAATTTAAATGTAACAGCTGGTTCATTAGTACCTTGCTTAAATTCTTGTTTTGCTGAACCTTGTACAATATCTTTACCAGTTAATTTAACTTTATCATTGGCATCACGAATAGTTAAATTGGCTTGGGAAGATAATATTTTACGAGCTTCATCTGGATCTTTAACACCCGCTAATTGAACTCTAATTCTGTCTGGATCCTCAACTTGAATATGAGGTTCAGAAACACCGAGAACATTGACACGATTTTCCAAAGTTCTAGCAGTTGATTGTAAGGCTTTCTCATCAATTTTTTTATCACCATCTAATGGTTTAACTTGATAAAGAACTTCAAATCCACCTTGTAAATCTAATCCAAGATTTACGTTTTTAACTACATTCTTATATGTAAGTCCCATTCCAACGAACAAAACGGCTACAATTAGTATGAATGCAATTATCCTACTAAATTTCTTCACATGAACACCTCATTGTTTACTTATGTACTAAGAATAATCTTTTAATAAACCATGTGCAAGTTAATTAAAAATTACATAGTTATTACATGACCTATCTATATTAACATACTACATCTTTTAGTGAAATTAAGATTATTACGCATATACTTATAATAAAAAAACTGTCAACATAGTATGAACTTTGTCGACAGTTTTAAATAAATAAATTTCATTTCCCCTTAACTTTAAGAAGGGTCTACTTGTTTAATTGCTGGTTTTTCAAAAGTCATTTCTGTTCCATGACCATTAACTGTGATAACAACTGTAGTTTCATCAACAGCTTTAACAGTTCCTTTCAAACCACCAATTGTAGTAATACGTTGACCAGATTCGATTCGGCTAATCATTTCACGATGTTCTTTAGCACGTTTTTGTTGAGGTCGAATTAAAAAGAAATAAAATACTATAATTAAAATTATAGGTAAAATAAGTGCTGAAACGTTCATTATGTTGTCTCCTTATTAGAAATTTTTAGGGTTTTCTACATTAAGCCCATATTGTTCAAAGAATTCATCTTTAAAATCTAAAAGACGATCTTCTCGAATAGCTTGTCTAATATCTTCCATCAATTTTAGCAGAAAATGTAAATTATGAATAGTAGTAAGACGGATACCGAAAGTTTCTTCAGCTTTAATCAGATGTCTGATATAAGCACGTGAATAATTCTTACATGTGTAGCAATCACAATTTTCATCTAGTGGTTTAAAATCGTTTGCATATTTAGCATTCTTAATTACTAATCTTCCGTTTGAAGTCATACATGTACCATTTCTAGCAATACGCGTTGGTAATACACAATCAAACATATCCATGCCACGTATGCTACATTCAATTAATGCATCAGGAGAACCTACGCCCATTAAATAACGAGGTTTATCATCTGGCATATATTGCACTGTATGTTCAACCATTTCATACATAACTGGTTTAGGTTCGCCTACCGACAACCCACCAATAGCATATCCAGGGAAATCTAAAGCAACTAATTCCTTAGCGCTTTGTTCTCTTAAATCTTTATATTCGCCACCTTGAATAATACCAAAGAGTGCTTGGTCCTCTGGGCGCTTATGTGCGTTTAAACAACGCTCAGCCCATCTCGTAGTGCGTTCAATTGAATCCTTAACATACTTATACTCAGAAGGCATAGGTGGACATTCATCGAAAGCCATCATTATATCTGAACCTAAGTCATTTTGTATTTCCATTGATTTCTCTGGACTTAAAAATAACTTTGATCCATTTGTATGATGTCTAAACTCAACACCCTCTTCAGTTATCTTACGGAGATTACTTAAACTAAATACTTGGAAACCACCTGAATCAGTAAGAATAGGGCCATCCCAATTCATAAACTTATGCAGACCCCCAGCTTGTTTGATAATATCATTTCCAGGTTGTAACCACAAATGATACGTATTTCCTAATATTATTTTCGCTTCTATTTGTCTTAATTCTTCAGGACTCATTGTTTTAACAGTTGCTTTTGTTCCTACCGGCATAAACATAGGCGTTTCAAAAGAACCGTGCGGTGTATGAACGATACCTAAACGTGCACCTGATTGTTTACATGTCTTTATATGTTCATAAGTTACTGCTGGCATATTTAATACCTCTCATTCATTAAATAATTAACATCGCATCTCCAAAACTGAAAAATCTATATTCTAGTTTAACAGCTTCTTTATATGCGTTTAAAATGTTTTCTCGACTACTAAATGCTGATACAAGCATGACTAAAGTTGATTTAGGTAAATGGAAATTAGTAATTAAACCATCTATAGCTTTATATGTAAATCCTGGATATATAAAAATATCAGTCCATCCACTAACAGCTACAAATTCATTGTAATCACGACGAATAGTCTCTAAAGTCCTTGTTGAAGTTGTACCTACAGAAATGATTCTATGACCTTCTTTTTTTGTTTGATTTAATAAGTCAGCTGTTTCTTGGGTCATTTGATAATATTCACTATGCATTTCATGGTCATTAATATCTTCAACACTTACAGGTCTAAATGTTCCTAATCCAACATGCAATGTTATAAATGCAATATTTATACCTTTTGCTCTAATTTCATCTAAAAGTTCATCTGTAAAATGCAACCCTGCTGTTGGTGCTGCTGCAGAACCACTTTCTTTAGCGTAGACAGTTTGATAGCGGTCAGGATCATCTAACCGTTCTTTTATATATGGCGGTAAAGGCATTTCACCGAGTTCATTTAATCTTTCCTCAAGAATTCCTTCATAATGCAAACGCATGATACGTCCACCTTGATCCAATTCCTGTATACATTCAGCTATAATCTTACCCTCTCCGAAAGACAACTTATTCCCAACTTTAATTCGCTTTGCTGGTTTAAGTAATACTTCCCAATCATTATTCTCAATTCGAGTAAGCATAAGCATTTCAACTTTTGCACCAGTCTCTTCTTTTAAACCAAATAATCGTGCAGGCATAACACGTGTGTCATTTAAGACAAGTGTATCACCAGTTTCCAAGTAATCAATGACATCTTTAAAATGTTTGTGTTCAATGTTACCACTGTGTCTACCTAACACTAACAATCTACTTTGGTCTCTATCTTTTAAAGGGGTCTGAGCAATTAATGATTCAGGCAAGTCATAATCAAATTCCTCAACATTCATTTTTTATATCCCTCATTTATTAAAAATTTTTGAAATGTTCGTATGCAAATGCAGTAGCTTTTCTACCTCTTGGTGTACGCTCTATAAATCCTTTTTGAATTAAAAAAGGCTCATAGACATCTTCAATTGTTATACGCTCCTCACCGATTGAAACAGCTATAGTATCAAGACCCACCGGACCACCATCATATTGATTAATGATGCATCTCATCATTTTATGATCAATGTAGTCTAAACCTTCTGCATCTACTTGAAGCAATTGTAAAGCTTGTTTAGTAGTCTCAATATAAATCTGTTCATCTTCATTGACTTGTTGAAAATCTCTAACGCGTTTCAATAAACGATTTGCGACTCGAGGCGTTCCTCGTGAACGTTTAGCTAACTCAGTTGCACTTTCATCATCAATTTTTGTGTTTAACACTTCTGCTGTTCGAATTATAATTTCCTTTAAATCATTTTCATTATAATATTCTAATCTCAGATGAACGCCAAATCTATCTCTTAGTGGACCAGTTAAGCTTCCAGCCCGTGTAGTCGCACCTACTAGTGTAAATGGAGGCAAATCTATTCTAATACTACGAGCTTCATCACCTTTTCCAATGATAATATCAATGAAGAAATCCTCCATCGCTGAATATAAAACTTCTTCAACGGTGCTGCTTAAACGATGAATTTCGTCAATAAATAGTACATCCCCAGGTTGCAAACCAGATAGTATTGCTGCTAAGTCACCTGGTCTATCTAATGAAGGACCTGAGACAGTTCTTATATTAACGTTCATTTCATTTGCGATAATATTGGATAGTGTTGTTTTACCTAATCCTGGTGGTCCGAATAGAAGTACATGATCCAATGGCTCTTCACGTAGTTTAGCAGCTTTAATGAATACTTCTAAGTTGTTCTTTATTGATGATTGCCCAATATATTGTTTTAACATTGTTGGTCTAAGTGATAATTCGAAAGAAGTTTCTTCACTATGCAAAGATTGATCAACCATTCTGTCATCCATAATTTCTCCCCCCAGATACATTAGTAGTTGTAAATAATACGAATTTTCTAATTTAAGACACAAGTGTTTTTAGTCCTAGTTTTACTGCTTCATCAACAGAATCAAATGTTGATTTGTTGAGTACTTTTTCAACTTTAGAAATTTCTCGTTTTGAGTAACCTAAAGCCTCTAGGGCGAGTAATGCTTCTTTAACTAGTTTTTCGTTATTTGAATTTTCTTCATTGATGCTTAAAAGTGTCTCAGTTGTTTCACTTGTAATTTGAACTTTGCCTTTTAGATCCAGCACAATTTGACGTGCAGTTTTCTTACCAATACCTGGAAACTTAGTCAAATAAGCATCATTCTCATTTTCAATTGCCATTTTAACTTCATTTGGTGTACTAGTAGCTAAAATTGCTAATGCAGACTTTGGACCTATACCTGTAACTTTGATTAAACTTAAGAACATATCTTTTTCTTCTTCATTAATAAATCCATAAAGTAACTGAGCATCTTCTCTAACAATTAAAGATGTATAAATTACTAATTCTTTCTCTAAATATTTTTGAAATCGATAGGAATTTGGAGTCTGAATTTCATATCCAACCCCATTAGTTGATTCAACAACTACATGCGTTGGAAATAATTGCGTCAATTTACCTCTAATATAAGCGTACATTCGTTACCTTCCTTACATACTCATACTTATTAATTCAACTTTAGAAACATGTTCAATATTTCTTAATGCCTTTATAATTTCATCAATTGAAATGGTGGTATCTTTTGCGCTAAGTGATAATGTTATCGTAGCTTTCTCTTCCATTGGTACACTTTGATGTATAGTAAGAACAGATAATTGCAATTTAGAAACCTTATTAAGTACTTGCGCTAACATCCCAACAATATCATTAACATAAAGAATAAGCGTAAATTCACGATGATCTAACATTTTTTCATCTACAGGGAAGATTGTTTCTCTATATTTATAAAATGCACTACGTGAAAGATCAAATAATTTAACAGCTTCATAAATGGACAATTCCGGATTATTTTTTAAAGCATCTTTAATTTTTAATGTTTTTACCACTGATTCAGGTAAGACATCTTCACGTATCAAGTAAAACTTTTTATAATCTTTATTGTCCACTGTTAGCACTCCTATTCTACAAATTCAAATTCTCCACCTAAAATTCTAACGATGTCTCCATTACTACAGCCACGTTCTCTCAGTGCATCATCAATACCCATTGAACGCATTTGTCTAGCAAACCTTCTTACTGCTGGGTCACTATTAAAGTCTGTCATTTTGAACATTCTCTCAATTGCATTACCACTTACTACATACGCACCATCGTCGTCTCTAGTGATAGTGAATTTATCTTGAGAAGGCGTATGTTTATAAAGTACACGGTTAACACCTATTTCTTCATCGTTATCAACGCTAAAGTCAATATCTTTAACTTCATCTAATTTATCTGCTATAGCGTATAATAACTGTTCAATATTATCTCTTGTAATTGTAGAAACAGGAATTATCGTAACGCTATCATCTACTTGTTCTTTAAATAAAGTTAAATTATCTTGTGCATCGGGCATATCCATTTTATTAGCGACCACAATTTGAGGTCTATCCTCTAATCGTTGTTTATAATTTATTAATTCTTTATTTATAATTTGGTAATCATCAAATGGATCTCTACCTTCTGATCCACTCATGTCTATCATATGAACAATCACTTTTGTACGTTCAACATGTCTTAAAAATTGATGTCCTAATCCAACACCATCTGAAGCACCTTCAATTAAACCTGGTAAATCGGCCATAACAAAACTTCTATTGTCAGGTGTTGAAACGACACCTAAATTTGGCTTAATTGTAGTAAAATGATACGCACCAATCTTTGGTTTTGCTTTTGAAACTATTGACAATAATGTTGATTTACCAACACTAGGGAATCCAACTAATCCAACATCTGCTAATAATTTAAGCTCTAATGTTACATCTAATTCTTCACCTGGCTCACCATTTTCACTAAAGTCTGGTGCTGGGTTTCTAGGTGTAGCAAAACGAGAATTACCTCGTCCACCTCGTCCACCACGAGCTACGACAGCACGTTGGCCATCTTCAACAAGGTCAGCTAATACTTCATCCGTTTCCACACTTTTGATTATTGTACCAGGAGGTACTTTTAAAACTAAATCGTCTGCACCTCTACCATGCATATTACTACTTTGCCCATTCTCGCCCTTTTTAGCTTTAAAATGACGTTGGTATCTAAAATCTAATAATGTTCTTAATCCCTCATCTACTTCAAAAACAACTGATGCGCCCTTACCACCGTCACCACCAGCTGGACCTCCAAATGGAACATATTTCTCTCTTCTATAGGCAGTGATACCATTACCACCATCACCAGCTTTAAGAGATATTGTAACTTGATCGACAAACATATATCTCACCTCTTTTACGATTTGTTCTTTAATGACAACATTATATCATTATCCATTAAAGCATGAAAAATTAACACTATAAAGTTACTACTTTTGTATTAAAACAAAATAAAACACCAGAAGCATTCACTTCTGGTGTTAACTAGACAAAATTATTCAGCTACTGCGTATACAGAAACTTGTTTTTTGTCGCGACCTTTGCGTTCGAAACGAACAACGCCGTCGATTTTAGCGAATAATGTATCATCGCCACCACGACCTACATTTTCACCAGGATAAATTTTAGTACCACGTTGACGGTATAAAATAGAGCCGCCTGTAACGTATTGACCATCAGCACGTTTAGCACCTAAACGTTTTGATTCTGAGTCACGACCGTTTTTAGTAGAACTTACCCCTTTTTTAGATGCAAAGAACTGTAAGTTTAATTTTAACATCGGGATACACCTCACTTGTAATTTAATCTGATATTTTCATTATATTCATCTTCAATCGTTTGTAAAGAAACTAACATTGCTTGAAGAATTAATTGCGCTTGTTCATTGTTTGTATCTACACTTCTTATATGAAAATGACCTCCATCATCCTCATAGTCAATGTCTGGTTTCTCAGAAGTTAAACCTAGAATTGCATTAACGCTTCCAAACAAAACCGCTGAGGCACCTGCACAAACAATGTCATGTCCATATTCACCATGATTAGCATGACCATCCATAATAACGTCTGTTACTTTTCCACTATCATTAATAGTGATGTCAACTGTAATCATAAATTAAGCGTTGATTTTATCAATAGTTAATTTAGTATATGGTTGACGATGGCCTTTTTTACGTTTAGAGTCTTTACGACGTTTATACGTAAATACAGTGATTTTTTTACCGCGACCTTGTTTGTTAACTGTAGCAGTAACAGTAGCACCTTCAACAGTTGGGGCACCAACTTTAACTGAATCG
This sequence comes from Staphylococcus sp. AtHG25, assembly GCF_003217445.1. Lineage (NCBI taxonomy): Bacteria > Bacillati > Bacillota > Bacilli > Caryophanales > Staphylococcaceae > Staphylococcus > Staphylococcus sp. AtHG25. The sequence goes on from NZ_QJSN01000004.1 coordinate 21,119, forward strand.
CCACCTACAAATAATACTTTATCAAATGTGAATGAGTCACCTTCATTAACATCTAATTTTTCAACGAAGATTTCTTGACCTTCTTCTACTTTAATTTGTTTACCGCCTGTTTCGATAATAGCAAACATACTTTGCACCTCCTATATTAATAAGTCACGCCATATATAGGTGACATTAAAAATGTTCTTAAACCTATATTTGAGCGGTTGTATGTAGCTATAAAACTACTCAACTATTGCATCTTACCATTACTAAATACCGGTGTCAATCTTGTATATGAGTTTTTTTCATAAATTTTATAAAAACTGGGAAAAGTATAATAAGTAAAATGACATTTAATAAAATAGTTGGAATCATTCTTAATAAGATGAAATTGATTATATCAATATTAGCAAATCCAATCACACCATAAATAATTGCTACGTAAATTTCGAAAACAATAATACTAATAATACTCAAAATACAAATCATTGTATAGTCTCGATAAAAAACTTTGAGAAATTTATCAAATATAACGACAAGTGCTAAGTAACCAAACATATATAATCCATAGACACTGCCGACATATATATCAGTTACGATTCCAAACAGAATTGCGAATATTAATCCGATTCCAAAGCTACGATAAATCGTTATCAACAAAATATACAACAAAATTAAGTGAGGAATAAAATTAAACTCGAAATGACCAAGATGCATTGGGATTATAAGTCCAATGATACTGTCAATGTAAAACAGTACTACACCAACGATTAAGTACAAAAATACTCTCATCAATTGTCCCTGCTTTCATCGGTAGCATTGTCAGGATCTTTTTTGGCGATATATATGTGGCTAATATCGGATAAATTAGCGCCTGTTTTAACTCTAACTTCTTTTGCTAATCCATACTCATCATTTTCAACTTTGGTCACTTCACCTATGTATAAATCACTTGGCAATTGATCGGCTAATCCACTAGTTATGACCTTATCGCCTTTTGAAACCTTATCTTTATTATTGATATTGCCAATGACTAGTTCTTGATTCTTTTTATCATACTGGTCGATTAAGCCAAATACATTTTTAGAATCGTGTTGAATGTTAACAGACAATTTACCTGTTCTAGTGTTAGTAGATAATAAGTCTACTTGTGCTGAAAATTGGTTAACTTTCGTTACTCTTCCAACTAAACCTTCAGCTGTCATAACAGCCATATTTGATTTAACACCGTCTTTATTTCCTTTATCAATGATTATTGTATTCATCCATTGGTCAGCATTTCTAGCGATTACAGCACCAGAAATTGGATCATATTTAGAAATATCAGTCATATCTAATTCTTTTTTTAAATCTTTATTTTCCGCTTCTAACTTTTCATTTTTAGCCTCTAGTTGTTTTATTTTCTTGTTGTCAGTTGTTTTATTTGAGCTAAAAAGATTATTTATCGCTCCAGTAACAAAATTGACAGGATAGCTCACGACTCTTTGCCCAAGAGAAACAGAATCCCCCACATATTGTTCAGGAGGTGATTGGGTATGTGACCTTAATGACAAACCAATCAGTGCAATAAAAATTATAACCGCACAAAAAACAACAATTAATTTGTTATTTTTAAAAAACTTTTGCACTCATAACACCTCTACAAATTCTAATTTAAATCATCCTTTATTATTTTATATTACTCGTTGTTTGAAATAAAGCACTAAGTTCATTCTATATCAACATCTTTAATTAAAAAAGAGATTAGATAGCACGACTATTACGCAATGCGTCAAATAGTTAGTGGTACCTAATCTTAATAAACTCAGTATGAACTCAATTTAGTTATTTATCTTTATCCTTTTTATCATCGTCACTATAAAGTTTTTCATCTTTTCTCCATTTAGCGAAAAGATTTTGTGCTTTAGCTTGTTCATTTGCTTGTTTTTCTTTAGATTGTTCAGACATGTATCACACCAACCTTTGAAATATAGTTTATAACTTAACCATAACGTAGAAAATAAACTAGTTCAATTATGAAAACTTAATTAATATGCATCAAAAGGCTTTAATTCAATATATTGACCAAGTGCATTCAAATCTTGTTCCATTTCTATTTCAGTTCGATATACTTTTATTTGATCACTACCAAATTTATAAATAATGAATTCGTCATTACGTTGTCCAGCAATGTAATTGTCATTATATCCCATTCTTCCTAAGCCTGATACAGCCATAAACTCTTTCTTGTCTATGTATTTAAATACATTTCTTGTTTGACTTGCCGGGATATTTTGTAAAATATCATTATCCTCAAGCACATAACGCTTACCATTTGTTGATATGTTATGAGGACAATCTAAATTGCTAGGTGAGTTATTCAACTGCTCATTGTTTATAGAATGATTTATCGGATTCCAATCTTGATCCCTTAGAAATGGTGCGTATTTTAATGCAAAATATATAATACAAATAATAGCTATAACTGCAATAATATTTTTTATAATACTAAGAAAAAACCGCATTAAATACCCTCCAATAGTAATCTTTATTATAATAGAACAATACTATATCAACATCAGTCTTTAGCATGATAATGGTATGTACTAAAGTATGATTCCAAATTAATACTGGATGCTTTATAATAAGGTTATATTATCGTTTATGGATATTCATGAGGAGTGTTGATAATGAGTATTGTGAGTATCATTTTAATTGCATTACTTGTGATATTGTTATTTAGAGTTGGGTTTGCAATTCTTAGATTTATAATATCTGCAGCCTTAATATTATTAGGATTATATTTAGGATATCAAGGCATACTTTGGATTATGGAAAATTTCCAAGTACTATCAGCCTATATTCAATAAATTATTAAACTAGCCATGTCTCAATTCTTGTAGGATTGATATTGCAATGGCTAGTTTTATTTTTTAAATGTATGTGTCAGATAGTTAAATAATTTATATACACCTGATAATAATAGTCCCCATATTACCCCTGTAATTAACGAGGCAAAAATTAATGATGTTATATTAATATTTTGACCGCTTATCAGTACACCTATTACAGAAAATAAGACAATCCCTATCATAGATAAAACAATTGTCGTGAACATTTCCTTAAGTCCAATCGTATGTTCTTTGATTGTCAGTCTAAGAACATAAACTACTGGTATCAAAATTCCTATTATTAAAAATAATGTCATAATGCACCTCTATAAAATTTTTCAACCATAATTATACAGGATTACTAATATTTTAAACAAATGATATCATTAATTACTCAAGTCAAAGTAACCTTCTTCTACTAAACTAGCATATTTTTGATCACCAATAATTATATGATCAAGGACTTGAATTCCTAGTAATTCACCACATTCTTTTAATCTAATTGTTGTTTCAATATCTTCTTTAGAAGGTGTGACATCGCCAGAAGGATGATTATGTAAAACTATAATCGCATTACTAGTTGCTCTAATAGCTGCTTTGAAAACTTCCCGTGGATGTATTACTGAAGAATTTAATGTCCCTTTATAAATCGTTTCTTCTTTTATCACAATGTTTTTAGAGTTTAATAAAAGTACTACAAAATGTTCTTGAGTCAAATCTTTCATTTTTGACATCATAATATTAGATACATCACTTGGTGATGTTATCTTAATTTTTTCATTAAAATCTCTAGCATACATTCTTTCACCTAATTCAAAAGCAGCTTTAAGGATGACTGCTTTATATAGTCCAATTCCTTTAATGGTTGTTAAATCATTAATTGATAAATGTTTTAATTCTTTCAAACCATTAAAGCTAATCATTAATTCATTAGCAATATCTAAACTTGAAAATCCTTGTCTTCCTGTATTTATAAGAATTGCTAATAACTCACTATTTGATAAACTTTTTGCTCCATTGTGAATAAGACGCTCTCTAGGTAATTGAGACTTTGCCATACTTTTAATTCTCAAACTAGATCAACCTTTCTAAATGTATAATAGCGTGTTCTGGTATAAATAATTTGTCATCATAAAACCAATAAACATGAATGGTACAAAAGGAATATAAGTTTGCTGTTTCATTATTAATAAAATTGAAGAAACTATAATAGCGATTAATAGCGTATAAAGAAGAAATATCAAATAAAAGTGATATGGGAAAAAACAAGATAAGATACTTAATAGTAATATATCACCATATCCTATTTGTCTTGGAAAAAGAAAATAGTATAGATGTAATATTAAAGTGAAGAATATAAAGGTTGAAAAATAAATCATCGTGATTTTTGCACATACAATAGTATATAGAATTATTATGACTATATTAATTGTTAACGTTTGAAGGTCATACAATGCCATTGTAAGAAGGAATAAATAAGTAGTAATAAATAGAGAGAAGTGTACATTAGTATCAAAATTAATTATTAAAGGGATAATTAAGAAGGCTAAGCATTCCCCAAAAATATAATGACGTTTTAACTTTTGATTACAACAATTAGATTTTCCTTTTAAAATAAAAAAGCTAAATATAGGTATTAATTCGAACCAACCTAATTTACGACCGCAATGATCACACTTGGAACGCCTAACCAGATAATTCAAATTCAAACTGTTCGTATTGGTGAGATGGTATAAAAAACTAAACAAAACACTACAAACATAAGATATTAATAACACTAGCATCACCTAAACTAATTATAACTATTTCATCTTGAAAGTAAATGAGTTATGTTATTTATTTTATAAATAAATAATAGTATTTAAGAAAAATGTTAATTTCATTATCAATAACTAAAATTTAGTGATAATCAAATATCCCCGAGTCATTTAGGTACAACGTTATCCTAAATGACTTGGGGATATACTATTTCAAGTTTAAAATTCAGTTTTACTTTTTACTTCACTTATAAAATATAAACTACCAGTAATTAATAACCCATTGCCATCATAATTTTTTATATAAGAAACATAATCATCAATAAATTCAATATGCTCTAAATTTACTTGTTCTGACAACTCATCTTTAGTCAATGCTTTAGGGAAATCGAATTCAGTGAAATATAGGTGATTTGAGATCTCTTCAAGTTTATTAAGCATGCCATGCACTGGTTTACCTTTTATTGCCGAGAAAAGAACGTCCATTTTTTCGTTATCATAATAATTCTTAATCGTATCAATTAAAGCTTCAATACTTTCGTTATTGTGGGCTCCATCTATAATGATTAATGGATTCTCTTTTACTTGTTCAATACGACCAGTCCAACTAACACTCTCAATAGCATCAATCATTTTATTAAAATCTAACGTAATAATTTCTTGTTCATATAGCTCAATCAATGCAGTAATTGCAAGCGCTGCATTTTCTTTTTGATGTTCACCAAGCATGTTTAAAATAATTGTTTCTAACTCATAGTCCTTATAACGATAAGTGAATTCATCGTCTTGTGAAACAACCACAATCTCACGGTCTAATTCAATTGGTTTCGCCTCATTACTTTCAGCTAAGTCTCTAATATATTTTAATGCTTCCTCATTTTTAACAGCATAAATCACAGGTATATTAGGTTTAATAATGGCACCCTTGTCTTTTGCAATATCTAAATAAGTGTTACCTAAAATATCAGTATGATCTAATCCAATACTTGTAAGTACTGAGAGAATTGGGTTAAACACATTAGTAGAGTCATTTTTTATACCTAACCCTGCTTCAACTACAACAAAATCAACAGGGTGAATTTGTCCAAAGTATACAAACATCATTGTTGTAATGATTTCAAACTCAGTAGCACCACCTAGTTCTGTTTCCTGCTCTAAAGCTTCACTAATTGGTTTAACTATTTCGACTAATTCAACAATCTCGTCATTTGTAATTGGAAGTCCATTTAGACTAATTCTTTCATTAAAAGTTTCAATAAATGGAGAAGTAAAAGTTCCTACCTCATAACCATTTTCCACTAAAGCTGCTCTAATGTAAGCTACAGTTGAGCCTTTTCCGTTTGTACCACCAACATGTATGCCTCTAATATTTAATTGAGGGTTATTCAAACGATCTAGCATCCACTCCATACGTTTTACACCAGGTTTGATACCAAATTTAGTTCTCTCATGTATCCAATACAAACTCTCTAGGTAATTCATTGGCGATTCTCCTATGCTTTTAATTGTTCAATTCTGTTTTTTACACCATCATATTTTTCTTGATAACGTAGTTGTTTTTCTTTTTCTTCGTTGATAACTTTTTCAGGCGCTTTATTAACAAAATTTTCATTAGATAATTTTTTATCAACACGATCAAGTTCTTTTTGTAATTTATCTAATTCTTTTTCTAAGCGTGCAATTTCTTTATCCATATCAATTAGACCTTCTAAAGGTAATATAACTTTACCAGCGATTACCACTGCAGTCATTGCTTTTTCAGGAATATCAATATGTGTATCAATCGTTAATTCACTAGGATTACAGAATTTATGAATATAATCTTCATTTACAATTAGTGTTGCTTTAATATTTTCATCTTTAGCTTGAATGTAAATAGGTATAGCTTTAGAAAGTGGCGTATTTACTTCAACACGAGATTGTCTTACAGATTTGATAATTTCAACTAATTGTTGCATCGTTTGCTTACTTTCTTCAAATACAAGTTCTTCCCTAACCTTAGGCCATGATGCTTTCACAATCGTATCGCCTTCATGTGGAAGACTTTGCCATATCTTCTCAGTAACAAAAGGCATAAACGGATGTAACATTCTCATAATTTGATCTAGTGTATAACTTAAAACAGAACGTGTCGTTTGTTTTTGTGCTTCATCTTCACCATTCATTGGTATTTTACTCATTTCAATATACCAATCACAGAACTCGTCCCAAATGAAATTATATAGTGCACGACCAACTTCTCCAAACTCATACTTTTCACTTAAATTAGTAACTGTTTCAATCGTCTCATTTAAACGAGTTAAGATCCATTTATCCGCTAATGAAAGGTTTCCAGTTAAATCGATATCCTCAAATTTAAATTCATCACCTATATTCATTAAGCTAAAACGTGCACCGTTCCATATTTTATTAATGAAATTCCAAACAGACTCTACTTTCTCAGTAGAATAACGTAAGTCATGACCAGGTGATGATCCTGTTGCCAAGAAATATCTTAAGCTATCTGCTCCATATTCATCAATTACATCCATAGGATCTACACCATTACCTAATGATTTACTCATTTTCCGACCGTCTTCAGCTCGAACTAAACCATGAAGTAAAACATCGTTGAATGGTCTTCTGTCAGTAAATTCAAGACCTTGGAATATCATTCTTGCAACCCAGAAGAAAATAATGTCATATCCAGTTACAAGTGCATTAGTTGGATAGTAACGTTTAAAATCATCTGCATCAATATTCGGCCAACCTAAAGTTGAAAATGGCCACAATGCACTAGAGAACCAAGTATCTAAAACATCTTCATCTTGCACCCAATTATCAATATCTTTAGGCGCTTCTTCACCAACATAAATTTCACCAGTTTCTTTATGGTACCAAGCAGGTATTTGATGCCCCCACCATAATTGTCTAGAAATTGTCCAGTCTCTAATTTCTTCCATCCAACGATTGAAAGTGTTCTCAAAACGTGGTGGATAAAAATCGATGCGATCATCTGTTTTTTGATTATCAAGTGAACGTTGCGCTAACGGTTTCATTTTTACAAACCATTGCGTTGATAAGTAAGGTTCAACAACAGCACCTGAGCGTTCAGAATGACCAACTGAATGAACATGCTCTTCAATCTTAATGACTAGATCTTGCGCTTTTAAATCTTCAACCAATTGTTTACGACATTCAAATCGATCTAATCCAGCATATTTATCAGCTTTATCGTTCATTTTACCATTTTCATCCATGACAATAATGTTCTCTAAACTATGTCGTTGACCAATCTCAAAATCATTTGGATCGTGTGCTGGCGTTACTTTCATAGCGCCACTACCAAAATCAATATCAACATATTCATCAGCTAATATCGGTAACTCTCGACCAACAATTGGTAATATAACTTTCTTACCAATTACATCTTTATAGCGGTCATCATTAGGATTAACAACTATGGCAGTGTCTCCTAACATTGTCTCAGGTCTTGTTGTCGCAATTTCAATATGTCCATCACCATCAGCATAAGGATACTTAAAATGATAGAAATGACCCTGCACATCCTCGTGAATTACTTCAATATCTGATAAAGCCGTTCTAGCTTCAGGATCCCAGTTAATAATACGTTCACCACGATAAATAATGCCTTTATTGTATAAGTCAACGAAGACTTTTCTTACTGCTTTACTTAACCCATCATCTAAAGTAAAACGCTCTCTACTATAATCTAGACCCAAACCTAATTTAGCCCATTGTTGGCGTATAAATGACGCATATTCTTCTTTCCATGACCAAGCGTGTTCTAAGAACTTCTCACGTCCGATATCATGACGAGAAATGCCTTGTTCTTTTAATTTAGCATCTACTTTTGCTTGAGTAGCAATACCTGCATGGTCCATACCAGGTAGATATAGTGTGTCATACCCTTGCATACGTTTCATACGCGTAATAATATCTTGTAAAGTTGTATCCCACGCATGTCCAAGGTGTAATTTTCCTGTCACATTGGGTGGTGGAATTACAATTGTATATGACTCTTTTGATTTGTCTTCTGAGGGTTTGAAATAATCATTCTTTACCCATTCTTCATAACGCCCAGCCTCAACTTCGCGTGGATTATACTTAGGCTCCATGTTCATCGATTAAAACCTCCTAATAATTAAAAAAACATCCTCCTAAATAATATAGGACGGATGTTCCGTGGTACCACCTAAATTCAAGTATAAATTAATATACCTGCACTTAATTTGATTAACGCTCAAACACGCTTTTATCTACTAATAAATGATTCAATAAAAGTTCAAGTGGGCTACCTTCAGATTGAATGTTATACATATTTACACCAACCATATGCTCTCTGTGCTATCATTCAAACTTACTCTTCCCAATAATATATTTCATTACTTAATTATAGTATAATGGATATCGTGATAAGTCAATCTCTTGGAGGTATATTTATGAATGAATGTGCATTTAGTACAAAAGACCCGACTTACTTAGATTATCATGACAATGTATGGGGACAACCCATATATGATAGCAAAGCCTTATTTAAGCTAATGGCTTTAGAATCTCAACATGCTGGGTTATCTTGGCTAACCATTTTAAAAAAGAAACAATCTTATGAACAAGCATTTTACAACTTTGAGCCAAGCAAAATTGCTCAGCTATCTACGAAAGATATAGATAATTTAATGGAATTTCCTAACATTGTTCATAATCGTAAAAAGTTAGAAGCGATTGTATCACAAGCACAAGGTTATTTTGAAATAGAAAAGGATTTTGGTAGTTTTAGTAATTTCCTTTGGTCATATGTTAATCATCAACCTATAGATTTGAACTATACAACTGCCTCAGAAAGAATTACTGTTGATGATCGTGCTAAACAATTATCTAAAGACTTAAAAAAATACGGTTTTAAATTTTTAGGACCAGTAACTGTTTTTTCATTTTTAGAAGCGGCAGGTTTATATGATGCCCATTTGAAAGGATGTCCATCTAAGCCTTCATAATAATTTATATAGGTTGTGTCATAGAGTGCAATTTAAGAAATAAGTCGAAAGGTAATTGTAGGTAAAGGTTTTATCAACCTTCTTTAATATTAAAATTACTAACGCTTAAACTTTGCATGACACAACCTATCTTTTTTGATGAAATTTTAAAATACCGCCACGTAAGAAAAAGCCAATGATAGGCGCTACTACAAATAAAATAAAAAAGATTCTAAATATGTGGAAACTAGAAATCATTGCTACATCCGCCCCCGTTGCCATAGCCACTAAAACAATCTGACTCATACCTCCTGGCGCTCCGCCCAAAAACAACTCATTAATATTATTATTTGTAAATATGTGCACAATATATACCATGATAAATGATCCAATGATTAGAAAGATATTTTGATAAATGATTGCAACGGCAATTCGACCTTTTAAATCGGAAAGTAAATTGGCAATCTGCAATCCAATTCTAATCATATAAATCACTTGTGCAGAAGCAAGAATATAATTATCTAATGTAAATATGTGATGTGTAGTTAAATTCCATATTACTAACACGACAATAGGAGCCAATAATTGCTTAGTAGGAAAATTGATTTTAGCCATAAGACTATAAATGATTGCAATACAACAAATTAATAGTATTACTTGCGATAAGTTTAGTACTTCCGTTAATGGAGGTGATTTAATAGAAGTTGTTTCATTTCCACTATCACTACTAAAGAAATAAGAAATTAAGGGTACTAATATCACGACGAATATAACGCGAGACGTTTGAGTTAAACTCACTACGAGAATATTTGCCTTTTTATTTTCCTCTGCCATAATTAGCATTTGACTTAAAGCACCTGGAATGACACTTAATATAGCTGTCTCAGTGTTTACTCTTGCTATTTTTTTGAAAAAGAAGGCGATCAATAGAGATAAAACTAATAGTAATAGTGTAATAACAACAATCATCAACCAATCATTTTTAATATCATGCAACACTTCAGACGTAAATGTTGATCCAATTTGTACCCCTAATACAATCAATCCAATTTGACTAAGCCAGAATGGCCATTTGACCTCTAATTTAAATACTTTAATGACGATTATCGATGCAATAATCGGACCGAACATAAATGGTAAAAGAACGTGCGCAACATGTAATAACAAACTTATAACAACAGCAGTCACTAATAGAATAAAGTTATTGATCCATACACTTTTCATTATGCAGCCACTTCTTTCATTAAAAATGAGGTTAAGACGTCATCGAGTTGAAAGTCCTAACCTCATTCTATTTCATAACATTATACAATACGACTTAAAGCAGTATCAAATGCTTGGATTGTTTTTTCAATGTCTTCTTTATTATGTGCTGTAGATAAGAATGTTCCTTCAAATTGAGAAGGTGGTAGGAATACGCCTTCTTTAGCCATTTCACGATACATTTGACTGAACAATTCTAAATTACTTTTATTTGCTTCTTCAAAGTTAGTTACTGGTCCTTCATTTAAGAAGTATCCAATCATAGATCCAGCTCGATTAATAGTAATTGGGACATTATGTTTGCTAAATACTTTTTTAAGTCCTTCTTCTAAGATATCACCTAATTCTTGGAAATACTCATAAGATTCAGGTGTTAATTGACTTAGAGTTTCGTAACCACTCGTCATTGCTAAAGGATTCCCGGATAATGTTCCAGCTTGATAAATATTTCCAACTGGAGCAACTTTGTCCATAATCTCTTTTCTACCGCCAAACGCACCTACTGGTAATCCACCACCAATAACTTTACCTAAACATGTAAGATCTGGTGTAACACCAAAGTAACCTTGCGCACAATTGTACCCTACTCGGAAACCTGTCATTACCTCATCGAATATTAATAGCGCACCATAGTCATTTGTAATCTCACGTAACCCTTGTAGGAAGCCATCTTTAGGAGGTACAACGCCCATATTACCAGCAACTGGTTCTACGATAATTCCAGCGATATCATCTCCATAATTTTCGAAAGCAATTTTAATTGCTTCTAAATCATTATACGGAACTGTAATCGTATTCTTAGCAGTACCTTCTGGGACACCAGGTGAGTCTGGTAATCCTAGTGTTGCAACACCAGAACCCGCTTTAATTAATAAGGAATCACTATGACCGTGATAACAGCCTTCAAATTTTATAATTTTATTTCTTCCAGTATAACCACGAGCCAATCTTAACGCTGCTAACGTTGCCTCAGTTCCTGATGAAACCATACGCACTTTTTCAATTGATGGTACGCGTTCGATTACTAATTCTGCAAGTTTGTTTTCTTCTAAGGTAGATGCTCCGAAGCTTGTTCCTCTATCAACCGCCTCATGTAGTTTTTTTATAACTTGTTCGTTTTTATGTCCTAGAATTAAAGGTCCCCAGCTTAATACATAGTCAATATACTCGTTACCATCGATATCATAAATTCTTGATCCTTTTGCTTGATCCATAAAAATCGCTGGTGTATCAACAGATTTAAATGCTCTTACAGGACTATTAACGCCACCTGGCATTAAATTTTCAGCTATTTTCATCGCTTCAATCGATTTCTCGTAACCCATATCAAAATCCTCCTAAAATTAATTATTTATCTAAGTAATGACAAATATCTTTCGCAAAGTAAGTAATAATCATATCTGCACCTGCACGTTTCATTGAAACCATTTGTTCCATAACAACACGTTCTTCATCTATCCAACCATTTTGTGCTGCTGCTTTTGTCATTGCATACTCACCACTTACGTTATAAACAATAACAGGAATATTTGTATTGTTTTTAACATCTCTTACAATATCTAAATAACTTAGCGCTGGTTTTACTATCATCATATCTGCGCCCTCTTTTAAGTCACTTTCAAGTTCGCGAAATGCTTCTAAACGATTCGCTGGGTCCATTTGGTAAGTCTTTCTGTCACCAAAAGAAGGTGCAGAATCAGCCGCATCTCTAAATGGACCAAAGAAACTTGATGCATATTTGATACCATAACTCATAATTGGAATATTGTAATAACCGGCATCATCTAGACCTTTACGAATTTCTGCAACAAAACCGTCCATCATATTACTTGGTGCTATAATGTCTGCACCCGCTTCAACTTGTGAGATAGCTGTTTTAACAAGTAAAGGTAATGATTTATCATTATCTACATCATGAGTATGATCATCAATAACACCACAATGTCCATGATCGGTATATTCACATAAACATGTGTCTGCTACAATTAATAAATCTTTATGTAATTCTTTAGCCTTTCTTGTTGCTTCTTGGATAATACCATTATGATCATATGCACCAGAACCTACCTCATCTTTAGAATTTGGTACACCAAAGAACATGATTGCTCTAATTCCTAGTTCATATGCCTCATTTATTTCATCATCTAATAAATTCAAGCTAATTTGGTAAACGCCTGGAAGTGATTTAATCTCACTTTTTACATTATCTTTTTCAACTACGAATATTGGATAAATTAAATCGTCTTTTCTAACATGGTTTTCTCTAACTAAATTACGCATTGACTCTGATGAGCGTAATCGTCTATGTCTATCAAATTTCATTATTATACCAACTTTCAATAATTTTATTTATAAGTGATTCCGAAGTTTGTTTATTAGCTATTAATGGATTGAGACCGTTCTTTCGTAATGTGTTTGCAGTTTGGGCCCCAATAGCAACATACTTATCAAAACCACAAGGAACGTCATGCCTTATATACGCTTTTACTGCAGATGAACTTGAAAATGTTACCGCATGAACTTTATGATGTTCTATCAATTGAATGACTTCTCTAATATTCCTATCATTAGGAATAGGTTTATATAAATCGATTTTAGTCACTATATTGTTTTGTGCTAATGTATGTTGGAGTTTGGGACGCGCTTCAGCACTACTTGGTATGAGAATGCTTTGTTGATCTTTTTTAAACTGATTCAAAAATCCTTCTTGAGAGTAGTCATTAGGTATAAAATCAACATTAATTTTAAGCGTTTCACAAAGTTCGGCAGTTTTCTTTCCAATGACAGCTACATATTTAACATCTAATTGATTTAAATATTTATAAAATATGCGAACCGCATTTTTAGAAGAAAAAATAATCCAGTCATATTTATGATGCAAAACTTGAGTATCAAATTCAAGTGATTGAATTTCTATAAATGGCTTATGCATTATTTCCACTAAATCACTATTAAATTCACTCGATTGCGTCATAGCTACAACTGGTTTCATATTTCATTACACCTCAACAATATGGTTTAATGCGCTTGTTCTTCATTTAGTTTTTTGATTATTTCATAAGCACCCTGCTCTTTTAAAACACGGCTGACTGTTTCACCTAAATCAACAGGATTTTTACCAACTTCTGTGTGCTCATATCTCTTTGTACCGTCTGGAGTCATAATTAACCCAGTAAATTCAATTTCACCATTCTCCTTATTAGTTGCATACCCTCCAATAGGTACTTGACAACTACCATCCATAGCTGAAAGGAATGTTCTTTCAGCTGTAACACAATTCGCTACTGCTTGATTATGAACTTTACTTAATAATTCCAATAGTTCGACATCATCACTACGACACTCTATACCTAATGCACCTTGTCCAATAGCTGGTAATAAAATATCTTTGTCCAGATATGTCGTTACAATATCATCTGACCAACCCATACGTCTAAGTCCTGCAGCAGCTAAAATAATTGCATCATAATCTTCTGTTTCTAATTTTTTAAGTCGTGTGTCAATATTTCCTCTTATCCATTTAATTTCTAAGTTTGGATATTTAGATAAAATTTGAGCACCACGTCTTAATGAACTCGTACCAATAATACTACCATCCGGTAATTCATTTAACGGTATATGATTATTAGAAATATAAGCATCAAATGGAACTTCTCTATCAGGTATGCAACCTAATGTTAAACCTTCAGGAATGATACTTGGTACATCTTTCAGTGAGTGTATTGCCATGTCAATTTCTTTGTCAAAAAGTTCTTGTTGGATTTCTTTAACAAATAATCCTTTACCGCCCACTTTAGATAATTGTTTATTTACGATGCGGTCACCTTTAGTAACAATCTCCTTAATTTCTATTTCAAGGGTTGGATCCACCGCTTTTAACTTATCTATAAATTGTTGACTCTGAGTTAAGGCAAGCTTACTTCTACGTGAGCCTACAACCAATTTGCGCATAATTGTTGCCTCCTAATGACATTTGAAATTTTAAGTGAAATGTGTTGTAAAAAATAGATTAATCATGCATAAGCAAAATAACATAATATTAAAGTAAATTAAATAAATTGTTTTAAACCATCGATTAATACGACTTAGTAAATAAATAGCATAAAAAATTGTAATAACAGAAGATAGTACTACTTTAGGGTCAGCAAAAATACTATGTCCAATTGCATAGACACCCCACTGTGCGCCTAAAATAATACTCAAAATTAAAATAATGAAACCACTTAAAGATGAATAAAACACAACTGTTTCAAGTGTGGCTACGCTACCAATTCTAAAGTATTTTTGATCAAAATTCTTTTCCCTTAAATTGCGGTATTGAATAATATAAAGTAATGAATTTACAAAAGCTAATGCAAAAAGAGCATAACTTAATACCGCTAAGCCTATATGCACTAATAACAATTCATTTATAACTGCAATGCGTTGCACATTTGTTGAGTAATATTCAGGTTGAAAAGTATTCATCATCAATAATATAAATCCAATAACATTGAGAAAGAATACTGAAAAACTTAATACTTTAACTACATTTAAAACCAGTGCTATACATATAATTATCCATGATAAAAAGAAAAATACATCAAATAATGAACTCAACGGAATTTCATTATGCGAAGTGATATAAACAGACAAAGAGATTGTTTGCAATATCCAAACAATCCCTAATGTATAAATTCCTAATTCTCTAATTTTATGACTCTTTTTAACGAAATCTATAAAATAACAGAGAATACTAATTAAATATATAATTAATATTATTTCATGAAATCTAATAAACAGGGTCTCTTGCATATTATCACCATATTAATATGCTTATTCAAAACTAAAGATGTGACGGATAGAAACTTCTTTTTCTTTTTGTGCTTTACGAGCTTTAATATCCTCGTAAGGGTCTGCAGCATCAATATCAAATATGTTTTGAAATAGCTCTAATTTTTCATTACTTCTCTTATCATTACTCAATTCTTTGGCCTGTTTTATTGGATCTTTCAACATTTGATTAATAATACTTTTAGTATGTTTCGAAATGATTGTACGTTCTCTATCACTAAGATCAGGTAGCTTTCTATCAATACTATCCATTGTTTCTGACTGGATTGTCATTGCTTTTTCACGCAATGCTCTAATTACAGGTACAACACCTAACATATTTACCCAATCATTATGAGCCTGGACTTCATCAGGAATCTGACTTGCTATAAAGTCAGCAGCCATCTGACGTTCTCGCAAGTTAGCATCAACTAAACCTTTAAGATCATCCACATCATAGCTGAAAATATTTTCACTGATATTAACATTTGGTTCGATATCTCTAGGAACCGCAATGTCTATTAACAATAATGAAGAAGCTTTTCTATTAAGATTGACCGACTCTATCATAGATTTTGTAACAATAAAATCTGGCGAACTTGTTGAACTGATAACAATATCAGCATTAGTCAAAAGAATTGGTAATGACTCAAGTGTATTATAATTTACGCCGTGCTTCGTTGCTAATTTATACGCATTAGTTTCAGTTCTATTAACGACAGTAATATCATCAATACCAGAACCTAATAAATTTAAGAGTGATAATTCACTCATTTCCCCTGCACCTATAATAATAGCTTGTTTACCTTTTAATTTACCAAATACCTTTTTAGCTAATTCAACTGCTGCATATGAAACACTCACAGCATTATCTGCTATGTCAGTCTCATTATGAGCTTTTTTAGCGAAAGTAATAGCCTGTTTAAATAAATGATTAAAAATTGTACCAGTTGTTTGAATGTCTTGAGCTAAAAAGAATGCACCTCTCATTTGTCCAAGAATTTGAGTTTCACCTAATACAATTGAATCCAAGCCAGAAGTGACTCGCAGTAAATGTTCAACTGCTTCGTCCCCCACTTTAACTTCTGACATATTTTTTATATCATCTACATCAAATCCAAATGAACGCGCTAAAAATCTTTGAATATAGTAACGACCTGTGTGAATTTGATCAACAATAGCATATACTTCAGTACGATTACATGTAGATAAAATGACGTTCTCTAAAATAGATTTAGTTTCGAACAAATCTTCATGGGCTAATCGCAAGGCATCATCTCTAAAAACTACTTGCTCTCTAAGTGCTACATCAGCAGTGCGATGATTTATACTTATAGCAATAAAATGCATTTATAACGCCCTCCAAATACTAACAATACTGATAGTATAACACATTATTTAATGATTTTAAGTTGATTGCTCAAACAAATTAGAAAGATTCTAATTTGAAGTCAAAATTTTGACACTTATCCCATTAAAAAATCTAAACAGAAGTTTGACCCCTTCTTAGATTAAAATCATTATAAATAATCAGCAATTAAATCCCATATTTGTTGCTGCTTTGTATTTTGAATTGATGAGTAACTAATAATCGTATCATCTGGATCTAAATCTAATTTCTCTTTAATATTTTTAATATGCTTTTGAATCTTACCCTTTGCAATCTTGTCCTCTTTAGTACAAATAACTAGTGTAGGTATATCAAAATGTTTTAAGTAATTATACATTAAAATATCATCTTCAGTTGGATTGTGTCGTAAGTCAACTAGTTGAATGACTAGCTTTAAACTCTCTCTCTTAGTCAAATATTCTTCAATCATTTTACCAAATTTCTCACGTTGTGATTTACTCACTTTTGCATAGCCATACCCAGGGACGTCGACAAATATTAATTGATTATCAATATTAAAGAAATTTAATGTTTGTGTTTTACCTGGTTGTTGCGACGTGCGAGCCATATTTTTTCTGCCAATCATACTATTAATGAAAGAAGATTTACCAACGTTTGAACGTCCACTTAATGCCACTTCAGATAAACCTGTATCAGGATATTGAGCCTCTTGTACAGCACTTATAATCAAATCAATGTTATTAGGATTAATATTCATAAATTATCCTCTCTTTTGTAATTAAATTTAACTGTTTCATTATAATATATATTTCATTATATCTAAATAAGCAATTTTTTAATTAAAAAAGGAGCAGAACAGAATTCAAATAGAATTCGATGTTCCACTCCAACTTTAATTGTTTATAGGATCTTAAAAACATTTCACTTGTTCGGCGCAATCTTTACAGAGCGTACTCAAACTTAAATAACTTATATTATGCTGATGTTTTACTATCATTCAATAAGTTACCTTCAGAATCGTATAATTCTGGGTCAACTTCATCATTAATTGTTTTATCAGTAATAACAACTTTAGTTACGTTTTCTGATGAAGGAACATCATACATAATATCGATTAATGCTTCTTCAATAATAGAACGTAATCCACGTGCTCCTGTTTTACGCTCAATAGCTTTCTCACTTACCGCAGCTAATGCTTCTTCGGTAAATTCTAACTCAACATTATCAAGTTCTAACATTTTAGTATATTGTTTTACTAAAGCGTTCTTAGGTTGCGTTAAAATGTTTTTAAGCGCTTCTACATCTAATGTTTCTAAGTTAGCAACTATTGGCACACGACCAATAAACTCAGGAATTAAACCATATGATTGCAAATCTTCTGGGCGAATTTGTTCTAACAATGCTTCCTCATCATATTTATCCGCTTCATTACTTGCAAATCCAATCACTTTTTCTCCTAAGCGACGTTTAATTACTTCATCGATGCCATCAAACGCACCACCTAGAATGAATAAGATATTTGTTGTATCAATTTGTATTAATTCTTGGTTGGGATGTTTACGTCCACCTTGTGGAGGCACACTTGCAGTCGTACCCTCTAAAATTTTAAGTAAGGCTTGTTGAACACCTTCACCAGATACATCACGCGTAATTGATGTGTTTTCAGATTTTCTAGCAATCTTATCAATTTCATCAACATAGATAATACCTTTTTCAGCTTTATCAATATCGAAGTCAGCTGCTTGAATTAATCGTAATAAAATATTTTCTACATCGTCACCAACGTAACCTGCTTCAGTTAAACTTGTAGCATCTGCAATAGCAAATGGAACGTTTAAAGTTTTAGCTAATGTTTGTGCTAATAATGTTTTACCGCTACCAGTTGGTCCTATTAACGCAATATTACTTTTTTGTAATTCAACTTCATCTTCATTAGGTCCTAATTGTTGGATACGTTTATAGTGATTATATACGGCAACTGCTAAAGATTTTTTAGCTTTTTCTTGACCAATAACATATTCATTTAAATGATCCATAATTTCTTTCGGTGTAGGCAGTTCAGTAAACTCTTCAGAAGTCGATTGAGCTAATTCTTCTTCTACAATTTCTGAACATAGTTCGATACACTCATTACAGATATATACGCCACTTCCTGCGACTAATTTCTTAACTTGGTCTTGGTCCTTACCACAGAAAGAACATTTTAAATTTTCTTCATCTTCATTGAATTTAAACATTCATTTACACCTCTATTCTTAAACGACTATACTAGATAGCATTCTACAATGCAAATTCATGGTTAACAACTAAAATGCTTAAAATATAGAGTAGCAGGTTACATATATTGATGCACCTGCTACTTTAAATTTTAATTATTAATTTAACAATGAATTATTATTTATCTTCTTTAGTAGATTCAACGTATTTAGCATTGTCTCTAAGTAAGTCAATTACTTTTTGGATACGTACATCATTTTTAATAATGTCAGTATTACCTAAAGTATTTTTAATATCTTCAACTGAGATATTAAATTGTTTACTCATTTTTTCTAATTCTTTTTCGATATCTTCATCATTTGCTTCAATATTTTCTTTATCGGCAATAGCTGAAAGTGTTAAGTTTGTTTTAATGCGTTGTTCTGCATCATCTTTCATTTGTTCTCTTAATTGAGATTCATCTTGACCTGAAATTTGGAAGTAAGTTTGTAAATCTAATCCTTGTTGTTGGATTCTTTGACCAAATTCTTGAACCATACGATCTAATTCAGTGTCAATCATTGCTTGAGGAATATCGATTGTAGCATTATCAGTTGCTTTATTAATTGTTTCTTCTTTTTCAACATTTTCAGCTTCCTCAGCTTTTTGTTCTGATAAACGTTTGCGTAAGTTTTCTTTGTACTCATCAACACTGTTAGCATCTGAATCTAATTCATTTGCAATTTCATCATCTAATTCAGGTACTTCTTTATATTTAATTTCATTTACTTTAGTTTTGAAAGTAGCTTCTTTGCCTGCTAATTCTTCAGCATGATATTCTTCAGGGAAAGTTACAACTACATCTTTTTCTTCACCTGTTTTAACGCCTACTAATTGATCTTCAAATCCAGGAATAAATGAGCCTGAGCCAATTTCAAGATCATAACCATCTGCTTGTCCACCTTCAAATTGCTCGCCATCAACATAGCCATCAAAGTCAATGTTTACTGTATCTCCATTTTCAACAGCACCATCTTCTTTAACTACCATATCAGCTAAGTGTCCTAGGCTGTGGTCAATTGCTTCTTGTAAATCTTCATCAGTTAATTCTGAATCTTGTTTTTCTATTTCTAAACCTTTGTAATCACCTAATTGAACTTCAGGTTCAACAGTTACAGTAGCTTCAAATTCAAAATCTTTACCTTTTTCAATTTGTGTAACATTAATTTCTGGTTGAGCTACTGGATTGATTCCAGTTTCATCAATAGCTTCACCATATGCTTCAGGTAATAGAATATCTACTGCATCTTGATATAATGCTTCTACACCGAAACGTTGTTCAAAGATAGGACGAGGCACTTTACCTTTACGGAAACCAGGCACGTTAATTTGTTTAACTACTTTTTTAAATGCTTGATCTAATGCTTTGTCTACTTTTTCTGCTGGAACTGTAACTTTTAATAATCCTTCGTTACCTTCCTTTTTTTCCCAAGTTGCTGTCATGTATAAATACCTCCATGATTACATTTTTATTTTTTCAACTTCCCTATTATAGCACACGTCCTATACGGACACAAACAGTCTTTTATAGGGCTTAAAACACTTTTAAAATTCAATAATCTAACTTTAACGAATTAATTTAACAATATAAAATAATTTGCTCAAAGTTGACCATCAAGACTATTAATAAAATTTAATATTTTTACATTCCCTTGCTTAGTTTGTATACCAATCATTGATTTAAAGTAAACATCATAACCAGTAATCCAATCATCACAGGTGTATAAATCGAATATATTGAGTGGATATAGTAAAATAGCATGATTATTCATGGTATGTATTGCTTCATCAATGATATTGAGTGCTCCATTTTCTAGTTTATCAATTACTCGAGGAATTACTTGAGTTTTAAGTTCAGTATGTTCCAAACCATTAAGCTCATTAGGAATAACGTTAACTGTATAATTCATCTTGTTAATATTAATTGGTATATTGTAGCCAGCAAATCTTAAAAATTCTAGCATTAAACTTTTTAAATTATCTGCCTCAACCTCATTAGATAATAAAAAGGCTATAGTTTCTTTAAATTCATAATGCCCATTATCAATTAATTTAAGAACTAATTGTATTTGTTCATTCAAATTGAGCGTATTAAATTTAGCCAATGATTGGCTGGTGATATGTTTATCTTCATTGAGTTGAGATTGAGCATATTCTTTTAATGGAAATAACGCCATTCTTGTTTTATGACGTTGAACCTCGTCTATAATTTGATTGATAACATTTACAGACTCATAATACTGACCTAAGCCATTTAACGCCTTGATATAATATAACATTAACTCATCATACGCTTGAATGCCTCTTTTTAAAAGTACAATAGCTTCTTCTCTTAACTCCAAAAACGAATTCAAATGAAATAACATATCACATTTAATTAAGGCTAATGTCTCATCTAGTTCAAATTGTGCTTCATAATCTTCAATTAATTGATATACCATTTCGTAATGTTGACTGTTATGAGATGATTTAATATCTTTATACATTTTTTGCTGTAGTTTTGGAAAAGGGATGATGTCTGACATGTTGTATCCCTCCTATAAATTTTGTAAAATTAATGCACTCCATGTTTCAAATTCATCATAATTATCAATACGCTCTTTTTCTAACCATTGAATTTTTAATGTATCTGTTTCACGTACTTCAATATCATTTGAGTTAACTTTAATTTTAAAGACTACACCTATATGTACTTTACCCACATCGTTTGTATCATCATTTATAAAACCTATATATTCCAAATTCTGAGAATTAGCTTCTAATAAACCGACTTCTTCTTCTAGCTCTCTTTGAGCATTTACCCTTAAAATTTCATTTACAGAACTTGCGCCAATCACATCATTCATGTGTCCACCTACACCGATAGAAGATTGACCATGTAAACGTGACTCTCCACCACCACTTAATCTTTTGTATATTAATATTTCATTTTTCTCATTTTCTAAAAGACAATATGATATTAATTGTTTATACGAAGGATCTTCTTCCATATCTCCACGTCTTTTAACTTCATAATTAGAAAAAGTATTAAATATCGCTTCACCTTGTGGATCATTTTTAGTTAAAAAGCCGTTAAAAGCATTTGACTCTTGTTCAAAAAGGATATCTCTTGATACTACTATTATTTGTTCATCATATTTAGACATAATGTTCTCCTTACATTAGTTTCTTAATTAGCATTTTATCAAACTAAATCATTAAACAACAAATAAAGGTGCATAAATTAATAATGTACTATTCACCTGATGGTTAAAATAAAAAGGAGTGGAACAGAAATAATATTTTTAAAAATTCATTTCATCGTCCCACCCCGACAAAGTTGTTTAGAATTAAAAACTTGTTACAAATGAAAATTTAATTCAAGCAACTGTTGCCAATATATAATTATAGCCTGAGACATTAGATTATGTCACAGGCTCGGAAAAGTTAATTATTTTAAAGCTTCTTTAGCTTTTGATACTAACTCTGCGAAAGCTTTTTCATCTGAAATAGCAACTTCAGAAAGCATTTTACGGTTAATATTGATGTCAGCTTTTTTCAAGCCATTCATTAATCTTGAATAGCTCATGTCATGTTGACGTGCAGCTGCGTTAATACGTGTAATCCATAATTTACGGAAATCACGTTTACGTTGACGACGGTCACGGAAAGCGTATTGACCTGATTTCATTACTTGTTGTTTTGCTACTTTATATAATGTGTGTTTAGCACCGAAGTAACCTTTAGCTAATTTAATCGTTTTTTTACGACGTGCTCTTGTTACTGTTCCACCTTTAACTCGTGGCATATTAAATTCCTCCTTAGATATAACAATTAATTATCGTTCATTTATCAATTACAATTATTTTTTATAAGCTAATAATTGTTTTACTCGTTTCATATCGCTTTTAGAAACTAATTTAGCTTTACGTAATTTACGTTTTTGTTTAGTGTTTTTATTTGCAAATAAGTGTGATGTGAAAGCTCTTGAACGTTTTAATTGACCTGAACCAGTTCTTTTAACACGTTTAGCTGCTCCACGGTGAGTTTTCATTTTTGGCATGATTCATTTCCTCCTAATAATAGTGAATTATTTTTCGTTAATAGGCGCTAACATGATAAACATTTGACGCCCTTCCATTTTAGGTTTCTGTTCAACAGTGGCAATATCTTTACATTCGTCAGCGAATTTTTCTAATACGCGCTGACCAATTTCCTTATGAGTGATTGCACGACCTCTGAAACGAATAGAAACTTTACATTTATCGCCTTTAGATAAGAATTTACGACCATTTTTCAACTTAGTTTGGAAATCATGTTCCTCAATAGTTGGACTTAGGCGTATTTCTTTAACATTGATAACTTTTTGTTTCTTTTTCATTTCTTTTTCTTTTTTCTGCTGTTCGAATTTGTACTTACCATAATCCATAATTCTTGCAACAGGTGGTTTAGCATTTGGTGCTACAACTACTAAATCTAATTCAACACGTTCAGCCATTTCTAATGCTTCTCGTTTTGATTTAACACCAATTTGGTCACCATTTTGGCCAATTAAACGTAATTCTTTAGCGCGAATCTTTTCGTTAACTTGCGTTTGATCTTTTGCTATGGTTGACACCTCCCAAAATTTTACGAAATTTTCCAAGCAAAAAGAGCGGACAAATTATGCCCGCTCTTCTCTCATACACATTTATGTGTGACATGATTGACCTGCCAACTACTTTAAGCGTCGCTACAGGTGAGAAACGGGTGTTTCTACTTGGTACGTTTCGTATTCAACGTTAATAATCATATCAGTGTATATCATATAAGTCAACAATTATTTTAATATTAGTGATGTTTTACTTCATCCATTGAAACATCTTGTCTTAAATCTACATTATCTAATGGAATTATCTTCGTTTTATATCTCAATTTATGATAAATAAAGAATACTACGAAAACTGGGATTCCCATATATGTGATAATGAAGCGATTTAAATCGAAATGACCTGTTTTAATAAAATCAACATCTTGCCCAATTATGACAATCACACAGAGCAAGCCTGCGAATATAGGACCGAATGGGAACCATTTAGCTTTATACTTCAATTCCCTTTTACTATGATGTTGTTTTTCGAAAGCTCTTCTAAATCTGTAGTGACTAATTGCAATACCTACCCATGCGATAAAGCCAGTCATACCACTAGCAGCAACTATATACTCATATGCATCACCACTTAGTTTTTGCACTAAGAAAATAATAACTACTAAAATCGCTGTTCCAACTAGTGATAAATAAGGAACACCATATTTATTCGTTTTACCAAACGAATGAAAAGCTAATTTATCTTTACTCATTGAATAAAGCATTCGTGTTGAGGCATACATACCTGAATTACCTGCTGATAATACTGATGTTAAAATAACTGCATTCATAAATGATGCCGCAAAAGCTAACCCTGCATTTTTAAACACGAGTGTAAATGGAGAAGTAGCAATATTATCATCGCCACCCATCAATGCATTACTATCGTAAGGAATTAACATACCTATAACAAATATTGCTAATATGTAGAATAATAATATTCTCCAGAATACTTGTTTAATAGCTTTAGGTACAGCGCGTTCTGGATTTTCAGATTCTCCAGCTGTAATACCAATTAATTCTGTACCTTGGAATGAGAATCCAGCAACTAGAAAGACGCCTAGAATTGATAATAAACTTCCACCTAAGTTACCACCTAGAATTGGTCCGTCACCTTTCGTAAATGTCTCGAAACCTACAAATTCTCCACCCATAATACCTAGTATCGTTAAAAGACCAATAATGATAAAGATAATGACTGTTACAACTTTGATTAAAGCGAACCAATATTCACTTTCACCATAAACTCTAACAGATAAAGAGTTTAGTGCGAATATAATAACTAAGAATATACAACTCCAAACCCATGCTGGAATACCAGCCATAGGTGTCCAATATTGAATGACTTGTGCAGCAATGGTTACATCTGCTGCAACTGTAATAACCCAGTTAAACCAATAGTTCCAACCTAACGCAAATCCTAAAGATGGATCTACAAAACGTGTTGCGTAAGTACTAAATGAACCAGACACTGGTAAATACGTTGCCATTTCACCTAAAGATGTCATGAGGAAGAATACCATAGCTCCAATAATCGCATATGCAATTAAAGCACCTAGTGCCCCTGCATCGTGTATTGCTCCCCCAGAGGTCATAAATAATCCGGTACCGATACAACCACCCATTGCTATCATAGAAATATGACGGTCCTTCAGTCCTCTTTTGATTCCATCAACTTGATTTTCGACTTTTTTCATAGAAGCTCCCTTTCTTACAGTAGAGGCTAACTAAAATAGTTTTGTTGTGTTATGCGATGATTATGAACGCATTCAAATTATACTTCCAAATAGTTTATAATTCTTTAAAGCATAAAAAATGGTTGCATACCTTTAGATATGCAACCATCTGCTTAATCTATGTCGGTAGCACATCACAAATTGTGACAGTACAGTTTCTATTCGATAACTGTCCCAACAAATGATAATTAAGGGTATCATTCATTTCGGCATCTTTACCTTCCACACTTTCAACATACGTTCCTTAATAACTTCTGAAGTGTTACTAATTAAAGACGCAACCTCTAACTCTTTTTTTAATTAACTATATAGTAATATACATTAAGCTATCATTTTTATCAAGACTATCTATGTTTTTTCAAACGAATTTCATCTACTAAATTCCAAATAAATTCATCTTTTTCAACTGTTTCTTGATCTTGAGAGCCGTATTTACGTACATTGACTTGATTGTTTTCAACTTCTTTATCACCAACAACTATTTGATAAGGTATTTTTTGCATTTGTGCTTCACGAATTTTGTACCCCATTTTTTCATTACGGTCATCAATTTCTACACGTACACCTTGTGATTTTAATTCATCTTGTAAATTTCTAGCATAGTCATAGTGTAAGTCAACATTAACAGGTATTATTTCAACTTGTTTAGGTGCTAACCAAGTTGGGAATGCACCCTTAGTTTCTTCAGTTAAGAACGCTACAAATCGTTCCATAGTTGAAACTACACCACGATGAATAACTACTGGACGATGATTTTCACCATCGCTACCGATGTATGTTAGTTCAAAACGTTCTGGCAATAAGAAATCAATTTGAGCAGTTGATAAAGTTTCTTCTTTACCCATAGCAGTCTTAACTTGAACATCTAGTTTTGGACCATAGAATGCTGCTTCACCAATTGCTTCAACATATGGTAATCCCATTTCATCGACTGCTTCTTTTAACATAGTCTCAGCTTTGTTCCACATTTCATCATCATCCATATACTTCTCTTTATCTTCTGGATCTCTGTAACTTAATCTGAATGTGTAATCTTCAAAGCCAAAGTCACTATATACTTCTTGAATCATGTTAACAACACGTTTAAATTCATCTTTAATTTGATCAGGTCTAACAAATATGTGTGAATCGTTTAATGTCATTCCACGTACACGTTGTAATCCTGATACAGCACCACTGGCTTCATATCTGTGCATAGTTCCTAATTCTGCAATACGGATAGGTAGTTCACGATAAGAATGAGGACGGTTATTATAGACCATCATATGATGTGGACAATTCATTGGTCGTAATACCATTTCTTCTGTTTCGTCTAATTTCATTGGTGGGAACATATCATCTCTATAATGATCCCAGTGTCCAGAAGTTTTGTATAACTCTACATTTGCTAACACTGGAGTATATACGTGGTCATAACCCATACTTACCTCTTTATCAACTATATAACGTTCAATTTCTCTACGGATTGTAGCACCATTAGGCAACCATAATGGAAGACCTGCACCTACTAATTGATTGTTAGTGAAAAGCTCTAAATCTTTACCAATTCGACGGTGATCACGCTCACGACGTTCTTCAAGCATCTCTAAATGTGCTTTCAAATCTTTTTTATCAAAGAATGCTGTACCATAAATACGTTGTAACATTTTGTTATTGCTATCCCCGCGCCAATATGCACCGGCAGTTGAAAGTAATTTAAATTCTTTGATTTTTGAAGTTGAAGGAACGTGTACACCTCGACATAAATCAGTAAATTCACCTTGTGAATATAAAGTAACACTTTCATCTTCAGGTATAGCGTCAATTAATTCCAATTTATAAGGATCGTCTTTGAAGAATGATTTAGCTTCTTCTCTTGATACAACTTTACGTTCAATTTTATGATTTTCATCAACGATTTGTTTCATCGTTTTTTCAATTTTTTCAAAGTCATCTGACGAAACCTTTTCATCCATATCAAAATCATAATAGAACCCACCATCTATAACAGGGCCAACTCCAAACTTAACATCCCCATATAAACGTTTTAAAGCTTGAGCCATTAAATGGGCAGTAGAATGACGTAAAACTTCAAGCGCTTCATCACTACCTGGAGTCACAATTTCAATTGAACCATCTTCTTCTAATGGTCTAGTTAAATCAACCATTTGATTATTAAATTTACCAGCAACCGCTTTTTTTCTTAATCCAGGGCTAATTGATTGTGCTATTTCTTCAGTTGTTACGCCTTTATCAAACGCTTTCGAATTACCATCTGGGAATTGAACATTTATTTGATCCATTATAAAACCTCCATAAATAAATTCTAATTTCAATTAAATTCTAATTTCGTTGAAATAAAAAAACTCGCCCCTAAAAAAGGGACGAGTTCGTCGTGGTACCACCCTAGTTATTTAGCAACAACTAAATATCTCTACTTAAGATAACGGTCTTGAGCCGGGCATTGATTACCAACACCTAATGATGAAGGAGTAATAATTTAATTTGTTAGCTAATCTCTCATCATTTATTAGCTCGCTGTATAACATGGATTAAATTATCATATCTTCAATTATTTCAACGATTAAGATTTATCTTAATTATACAATAGTTATTTTAAATTTCAATTGTTTCTTAAATTTTTACCATCCAAATAATATGGCGTTGATAAAGATTTAATTCTTTCAATAATTCTAGCAGCTTTTGTTTCTTCCGCACCTTCACGTGTGATAGATAAATGATGTTCTAGCTCATCAAAATTTAAATTCGATGAGAAAAACGTTGGTAGTTCTTGAACCATGCGATAGTGTAGTAATGGTCCAATTACTTCATCTCTAACCCAAGGTGTTACTTCTTCCGCACCTATATCATCTATCATTAATATATTTGCCTCTCGTATTCGTTGTAACTT
Organism: Staphylococcus sp. AtHG25; assembly: GCF_003217445.1. Lineage (NCBI taxonomy): Bacteria > Bacillati > Bacillota > Bacilli > Caryophanales > Staphylococcaceae > Staphylococcus > Staphylococcus sp. AtHG25. Next base: position 49,618 of record NZ_QJSN01000004.1, read on the forward strand.
TGTTTCATAACTACCATCTCTGAAACCACTTTTTAGCGTGCGAATATATTCAGGTAAATAAACAATCGTAGAAGCAACACTTTTAGCTTTAAGTTGATTGGCAATTGCACCTAGAATAAATGATTTCCCAGTTCCAAATGGACCGTGAATATACATTCCTTTTACATTTTCTCCATTTACTAATTTTTTACAGATATCATTTACATTTTTAGCAATAACTAATCGGTTCAAATCAGTGTCATAAATATCTTTCATCTTAGCGTTTAATGTATCACGTTGCATATGGTGTGATGTGATTAAGTGAGAATTAAATCTTTCTTCATCGTGTTTAATTTTGCAAGGGCACATATTATAACGTATTTTAATTCTATTATTGTCGATATATAATTCAGGTACATGACCTTTAACAAAGTTCGGACAATTTTCATAATCATGCCCATCATAATTTTTTTGTTGGTCTTTATACTCTTGTAACACATTTAAGTCATTATCAATGATTTCATTGGTCAATTCAGATTGATGTTCATTTAAGAATGATTTAACATCAGGATCGTTAACGACTTGTTTTTTTATTTTAGCAATTCTTTTTTCTAAATCGCCATTTGATTTGATAATACTATTGAATGATTTCATTTAATCCTCCTCCCAATCGCGTTTTAATTGTTCACGAAACGCAGCTCTTTCCTTTTCAAACTGTTCTTGTTCTTCTTTAGTCGTTTCTTTATCAGTATTTTCTTGACCTCTATTTTTTAACCATCTAGGTGTTTTTTCTCTAGATACAATCTCACGTGATTTTGAATAACGTTTTCTTGATTGACGTTGGTCATTACCTTTATATTCTGATTTTGATTCATTTGCTTTTAACGCATAGTTATATGCTTCTTTTGCAGTCTTAATACCTAATTTTTTCCAATTAGAAGCGATTTCTAAAATATATGTTTTAGGTAGTTTCATCTCATTTTTTAGCATTACAAATTGTAAAAGAATATTAATTACACCAAAGTTTAATTTTTCTCTTTCAACTAACTCTTCAATCATTTTCTTTTGTTGAAATGTTGGTTCTGATTCTGACCATGACGCCAACATATCTACTGGACTTGTTTCCTCTAACAATTGAAACCAATCATCATTTGAAGTGGGTTGACTTGAAGACACAGATTGATTGTTACTATTCACTTCATTTTGATTACTAGCCTTAGTTTCTAGCTCAGGTAATTGTTGATTATGTTCAATTAAATAATACGAACGCGCATGCTTTCTCATTTCTTCGTATGATAATTGTTGATTACTTGTAATAGAATTTAATATAATTCGTTTCATAGCATCTTCAGTTAAACCATACAATGTAGCCAATTGAACAATTAAATCTCTAGCTTCTTTAGTTATAATTTCATCGCTAATAAAATGATGACGTAGCATTTCTTTTAAAATCTCAAAATCAAATGATACATTGGATAAATCTATACCATGATATGGTTTTTCTTTTTTTATTGATGAAGCATCAATAGTAACGCTTGAGTGTGGAATTTTAAAAACATCAGTAAACTTGCGAGTTACTTGTTGAAACCCACTTAAATCAAAATCATGCTTTTTAAAATAATTTTTTAAGCTTTTAAAACGTTGTTTATCGACTTGGTTATATAGATAAATCGATAACATAGGATCATTAAAAAATTGATAGGCAGTTGGTGGCTGTATCAATTCGTAAATAAAAAATGATTGTTGTTCATCATGCTTTACATATGTTTTAAATAAACCGATTGCTTCCAATAAATCCATATACTGTCTAAATTCTGATAAATTCATTTTCAATTCATTCATTATTGTGTAATGCGTTAATGTGTCATCACTATTCACGAATTGGTTCATAAAGTGATATGTACCTATCGCTTGCGCGCCAATTAATGGCATATACAATCTATTAAGTATTTCCAAATGATTATGATTTATTTGGAACTGACGATACACTTTAAAACCGTCATGTGGACTCAAACCATACTCATACGATTGTAAACTCATTTATATATCACTCCGTTTATTATCGTTCAAGATACCTTGCATTGATGCTAACAATTGATCAACATCTTTAAACTCTTTATAAACTGAAGCAAATCTCACATAAGAAACTTGATCGACATGCATCAATAGGTTCATAACATGTTCACCAATATCTCGTGAAGATATTTCAGTTTGTCCGCTATCACGTAGCTGCCATTCAACTTTATTAGTAATATCTTCTAATTGTTGATAACGTACTGGTCTCTTTTCACAAGATCTAACAAGACCATTTAAAATTTTCTCTCTTAAAAATTGTTCTCGAGTTCCATCTTTTTTTACTACAATTAATGGACTTACTTCTATATGTTCGAACGTCGTAAATCGAGTACCACAATTTTCGCATTCTCTTCTTCTTCTAATTGCATTTGCATCATCGGCATGTCTAGAATCAACTACACGCGAATGTGTTGAACTACATTTTGGGCATTTCATATCTTCATCCTCTTGAATAGATTATGATTTATTATACTATAAAAGCATTCTTGACAAAAGAAGTCTAATTCTCATTTAAATTAGACTAAAACAAAAGTATCTTAATAAGAATCTAGTTATATGCATAATATATTTCTTAAATGACAAGAATGTGTGAAAGTTTAAATACAAAATCACATAAAAATAAAATACGAGACTATCAAATCTTAGTCAAAAGATTTAACAGTCTCGTTTTAATTTATAGTGATATCTTCTTAGTTAGCCGTTGCAACATTTTCAGAGGCAATTAATTTAGCAATTTGTTGAGCAACTTCAACTACTCTATTTGAGTAGCCCCACTCATTATCATACCATGCAATCACTTTTACTTTATTATCATCCATCACAATTGTGTTTTGAGCGTCAATAACTGCTGAATTAGGATTTGTATTGAAGTCCATTGATACTAGAGGCGCGTCTTCTACATCAAGAATACCATCTAGGCCAGCATTTCTGAATGCATCATTGACTTGTTCAGCTGTAACATCTTCTTTTAAATCTACAACTAAGTCTACAAGTGACACGTTTTTAGTTGGCACACGTAAAGCTAAGCCATGCAATTTACCTTCTAATTCTGGAAGTACTTCTTTTAAAGCTTTAGCTGCGCCAGTTGAAGTTGGAATAATACTTTCATTACATGAACGTGCACGACGTAAATCTTTATGCGGATTATCAATATTATTTTGATCGTTAGTAATCGCATGTACTGTTGTCATAAGACCGTTAACGATGCCAAATTTATCATTAAGCACTTTTGCTACCGGACCAATGCAGTTAGTTGTACAAGATGCATTACTAAAAATGTCATATGTATCTACATCTAATTGGTTATCATTTACCCCTTTAACCACCATTTGTACATGGCCACCCTTAGAAGGACCAGTTAATAATACTTTTTTAGCACCTGCATTAATATGGCCTATTGCTTTATCTCCATGGTTAAATTTACCTGTAGCTTCAATTACAATATCAATGTCTAAGTCTTTCCAAGGTAAATTTTCAGGATTACGGTCAGAAACAAGTTTAATATCTTGTCCATCGACCCGGATACCGTTCTCAATTGGTTCTACTTTTTTATCAAATCTACCATGAGTAGTATCATAATTTATTAGATGTGCAATTGTTTCAGGTGGATAGCTTGCGTTAATCGCTACAACGTTTAAATCTTCTTTATGTAATGCGATTCTTAACACCATTCTACCTATTCTACCCATACCATTAATTGCAATATTTGTTGACATTTAAAGCACCCCTTGATCGTTTGTTTATATGTTATACTTTATAAAAATAGTGTAACATAATAATTTGATTTTGAAAGCGTTTTCTATTAATTTTAAAAAATTTTTTAATCGACAATATTTGATTAACAAAAAAGCTCTAATAGACTTCTCTATGTAAAAATTTGACATTTACATCATTCATCTACTAGAGCCGAAGCATAAATAATTGCTTAAGCAAATTTTATATATCTTTGTTAATAAAACCTTTATCAGTCAATAGCTGTTCTAAGTTTTGTTTCAGTTCCAACTTATCCCCTAGGTTATCAATAACATGGTCTGCCATTCTACTCTTTTTATCTATCGATATTTGACTATAAACGCGCGCTTTCGCATCCTCTAGCGACAATTGATTTCGCTCCATCAATCTCTCAATTTGAATACTTTCAGACGTGTATACTAACCATACTTCTTCAACTGTATTTTGTAATTCATTTTCAAAAAGAAGCGGGATATCCATAATGACATCATAACCTTGATTAAGATATGATTGCTTTTCTTCTTCCATTATTTCTCTAACTATAGGATGCACAATATCATTTAACTCTAAACGTTTCTCTGGGTGATTAAAAACAATTTCACCTACATATTTGCGATCCATTTCACCTTCCTCAGTGATAGCACTATCACCAAAAGCTGCTCTAACTTGTTCTAAACCTTTGGTTCCTTTTGCAACAGCTTTTCTTGCAGCTATATCAGCATCTACAACTTTAAAACCAAATGCTGTTAATAACTCAGAAACCGTTGACTTTCCAGTGGCAATACCACCTGTTAATCCAATAACTTTTGGCATAAATATTCACTCACCTTTATTTCTGACAATGTGGACAAAAATGACTATTTCGCGATGCAATGACTTTTTGCTCAATATCATGACCACATATTTTACATGTATTTTGTTTATATACATTTAAGTGTAATTGCATTTCTCCTGTTTTGCCATCAGCATGACGATAATCAGAAATGCTAGTACCGCCATTATTTATACCCTCATTTAATACTTCTTGAACATAATAAAATAACATTTGTCGTTCTTGATTAGATACATCTTTTACTTTTCTCTCAGGTAAAACGCCTGCTCTAAATAACGCTTCACATGCATAAATATTTCCACAACCTGCTATCATTTTATGATCAAGCAACATTTGTTTAATAGGTTTGTTTTGGTATTTCTTAAGTTTAATCCGGTCTAAAAAATAGTTTAATGCATTGTCATCAAAAGGTTCAGGCGCAATTTCAAGAAAAGCTGGATAATCATTATAAGTAGCTAGATTTCTTAGTTCACCAAATCGTCTAATATCAGAATAAACAAGTTGTTGACCATTATCTAAATGAAACACAACATGCCAATGTTTTCGATAGTTAGGTGTACTAATATCTGATAATTTATCGACAATAAAAAATCCGCCTGCCATACCTAAATGACTTAATATAATACGCTGGTTGTTATTTTTTTCAATAGTGAAGACAATATATTTACTTCTTCTATCAACGGATTTTATTTTAAAACTTTCACTATTCAATCTGAAACCATCCAAATTAATTCCTTTAATAATTGTCTCTTTTCCTTGTTGTTTACCCTCAATAACTTTGTTTGAAAATGTCACACTTTTAATAGTTGCATTCAATATATAAGGCTCTATACCCCTTTTAACGTGTTCAACCTCTGGTAATTCTGGCATTTCTAATTCCTCTTTCTATTTTGCATCATACCATGTAGATCCGTAGTTAGAATCTACTTTTAACGGCACATCTAATTGTAATGCGTGTTCCATAATTTCCTCAACAAATAAACTAAAATCTTCAACTTCATTTGCAGGTACTTCGAAAATTAATTCATCATGTACTTGTAGTAATAATTGAGCATGATATGACGTTCGTTTAATTTGTCTATCAAATTCTACCATTGCTAATTTAATAATATCTGCTGCACTACCCTGTATTGGAGTATTCATTGCCGTACGTTCAGCAAAACCTCTCAAATTAAAGTTTCTACTATTAATATCTGGTATATATCTACGACGGTGCAATAATGTTTCAACAAATCCATCTGCTTTCGCATCTTTAACAATATCAGACATGTATTGTTTTACACCTGGGAAACTTGCCAAATAATCATCTATAAATGCTTTTGCTTTATTTCGAGTAATGTTTAAGCTCTGGCTCAAACCATAATCACTAATACCATATACTATTCCAAAGTTAACAGCTTTAGCTTGTCTTCTCATTAAAGCGTTAACTTCATTCGCTTCTACATCAAATACTTTCATCGCAGTAGCAGTATGAACATCTCTTTCATTGATAAATGCTTCTTTCATACTTTCATCTTGGGTAATATGAGCAAGTACACGTAATTCAATTTGAGAGTAATCAGCTGATAATATCACACTATCATTTGTAGTAGGCTTAAAAGCTTTTCTAATCTTACGTCCTTCTTCAAGACGGACAGGTATATTTTGTAAATTAGGATCTACACTTGATAAACGACCAGTTTGTGCTAATGTTTGATTGAAGCGAGTATGAATTCTGTTATCTTTACTTATGACTTTTTGTAATCCTTCTACATAAGTGGATTGTAATTTTGATAATTGACGATATTCAAGTATATAGTCAATGATTGGGTGCTGACCTTGTAACTGCTCCAACACATCAACTGCAGTAGAATATCCAGTTTTTGTTTTTTTAATGACCGGTAGTTCTAGTGTTTCAAATAATACTACACCTAATTGTTTAGGAGAGTTAATGTTAAATTCTTCCCCAGCCGCTTCGTGAATATTACTTATTAGTAAATCTAATTTTTCTTGAATTTCAGACTGCATTTGTTTTAAATCATTAATATCCGTATAAATTCCTGTTTCTTCCATTTCACTTAAAATACGTGCAAGTGGAAGTTCTAAATTTAACAATAGATCAATTTGTTGGTGCGATTCTAATTCAGCAACCATTTCAGGTTTGCAGGCATAAATTGCCTCTGTGATTGTAGCAATATGCTTATTTAAAATTGCGTCTTCTGGAACATGTCGCTTTTTCCCTTTTCCATAAATTGAAATATCATCTTGAACAAAATTTTGATTATAATTACTTACTACAGAGTTTACATCACCTATCGTTCTCGATGGATCAATAATATAACTTGCTAACATAACATCAAATACAATATTTTTTATATCTATATCTAATCTATGCGCAACAACGTATGTTTTTTTAGCATCATAAACAATTTTTTCTGTAGTATCATTCTCTAGCCATTTAATCAATTCAGGATATTCCTTTAGTTGATCGGAAGCTATTACAACATGGTCCACTCCATCATAAAATCCAAATTTTAAAATTGTATCCTGTAAGTAATTGGTACCATCTACTTCGATGTGAATCACAGCTTCTTTTAATTCTTTAAAATTTATGTTGCTAAAATCATTACTCACTTCAATGACTTTATCCTCGTGATTCTCTTCAGTATTATTACTATCTATATCAGATAATAATTGTTTGAATTCTAACTTTTTGAATAATTCAATTTTATCTTTATTATCATCTTGATTTTCTAACTTAGTATCTTGTAATGCAACTTCAATTGGGCTATCTTTATTAATTGTTGCTAATTCTTTACTCATAAATGCATCTTCACGACTGTTTTCAAGTTTTTCCTTTAATTTTTTTCCTGAAACAGATTCTATATTGTCATAAACACCTTCAACAGTATTGAATTGTTTCAATAATTTGATAGCCGTCTTTTCACCTACACCCGCAACGCCAGGGATATTATCAGATGTGTCACCCATAAGTCCTTTCATATCTATAATTTGACTTGGATTAAGTCCATCATATTTTTCATTAATGAATTCTGGAGTATAATGATCAACATCTGTTACACCTTTCTTAGTGTAATAAATTGTAACATTATCAGTTGCTAACTGTGTCAAATCTCGATCACCAGTAACAATAATCGTTTCAAACCCTTGCTCGTTTGCTTCTTTACTTAATGTGCCTATAATATCATCAGCCTCATAATTTTCTAACTCATAGTGCTCTATATGGTAAGTATCTAATAATTGTCGAATGTATGGGAACTGTTCGCTTAACTCAGGTGGGGTACTCTGTCTTCCGCCTTTGTATTCACTAAATTTTGAATGTCTAAATGTTGTTTTGCCGGCGTCAAACGCAACTAAAAAGTGTGTTGGTTGTTCTTTTCTTATAATCTTTTCCAATAACATAGCAAAACCGTATACTGCATTCGTATGTATTCCTGCTTTGTTAGAAAGTAGTGGTAACGCATAAAATGCTCTAAAACTTAAACTATTACCATCAATTAAAACTAATTTATTCAAAGCGTATACCTCCAGAGTGATTTTATTATATTTTAGCATATAACCTGTGTCATAACGAATGTATGGTTTATACAATAACTTTTCACACTCTACATTACTTATTTAAATAAAAAAGGCACTTTCATATCCTCAACCAAATTTTTGGTTCAAGTATACGAAAGGCCTTAAAAAAATAGTATTAATTATTAATCAAAATAAAAGTTCTTGTACCTCGATATTATAGTCATTCTTAATTGAATGATATTATTCTTGTTCATCTAAAAATGAAACTTTAAATAGCGAGCCCTCACCAATATCGCTTTCGACATTAATCGTTCCATGGTGTGCCTCTACTATATGTTTTGTTATAGATAAACCTAAACCTGTACCACCTGAATCTCTACTTCTTGCTTTATCCACCCGATAAAATCTTTCAAAAATATGCTTTTGATCACTTTTATCTATTCCAATACCAAAGTCTTGTATTTCTAAATTTACTTCATGTCCTTCTCTATACACTCTTACAATAACCTCATTATTCTCAAGTGAATAATTAATTGCATTTGATAGTAAATTAGTAATGACTTGTGCAATTTTGTTTTCTTGTGCTTCTATAATGACATCTTTTTCTATTTCGGATACTATTTTAATATTTTTATATCTTGCCTGGTTTTGTAAATTATCTATAGTTGTGTAAGCAAGCTCTGATAAATTCATAAATGCTGTTTCTATCTCTGTTTGTTGTTCGATATGTGATAAATCCAATAAATCCATAACGAGTGACTCAATACGATTAGATTCTTTTAAAATAATATTTAAGAACATATCAAGTGATTCTTCATCATTTTTCGCACCTTCGATGAGTGTTTCAGCGAAGCCTTTAATAGATGTAATAGGTGTTTTAAGCTCATGAGATACATTTGCAACAAATTCCCGACGCAAGTTTTCCAATTTTTTCAAATTTGTAATGTCATGCATTACTACAACCATACCTTGTAACTTTTTCTTAGATTTACTTAGTATTGGAACACATGACAAATCGAAATATTTATGATGAACATTATTTAATAAAATTTCTATCTGATCATGTAATGGCTTTTCAGTTTTAAAACTTTCTAGAATTAATTGTTGAATTTTAGGATCTAAATATGATGTATAGTTTTTATTTTCAACCTTACCGTTTGGCCTAAACAACTCATAGTACGCATGATTGGCCACAACAATTTCACCATGTTTGTCAATCATTAATACTGAACTTGGTATATTTTCTAATGTTGTTTTTAATCGATTTGATTGCATTTTTTGTTTATTATTAAGCTTTTGTAAACGTCTTGCAAGATCGTTAGTTGTGACAAATAGCGCTTTTGTCTCCTTAACATTGCTTTCAGGTACTCTAACATGATAGTATCCATCAGCAATTAACGAGGTAGCATAAGTCACTTCATTAATCGGTCTAATATATGTACGATTGATACTTCTAACAGCTAAATAAATCGCTAAAAGAACAATAATTCCTATTAAAGATAAATACTTCCACATACTCTTTTGTAATTCAAGAATCTCAGTATTCATCCCACCTATGTATATCGTTTTGTCATTGACAGTTGTTTTAAATGTGTATCTAACCTGACCATTTTCTCTTTTATAAATGATATTTGATGGATTAGCTTCATTATCAATGTTATCATTTATTTTATTTTGGTTACCAGTTTGGTATATCACTTTACCATTTTCAGAAATTCTAACAATTAAATTTTGATTAGCTGAAATATTTTTAATTTCATTATTTTCATTTTGCTTGTTTAATTTAAAAAAATTTTCAGATACATGTTTGAGTTCCGTAACCTGAGCTGTTGATAATATTTGATAAATTGTATGATGAATAATGACGCCTAAACCAATAAAACTGATTATAGTAATTGTGCTTAATAGCAATAATAATCTATGATGAAATTTAAGCATTAAGCTTTAGGTCTCTCTAATTTATAACCGAGTCCACGAACAGTTTTAATTAATTTAGGTTGTTTCGGATTCTCTTCGAGTTTGTCTCTTAAATGACTTATATGAACATCAACAATTCGAGAATCGCCTGCGAATTCATAATTCCATACTGAATTTAACATGTGTTCTCGAGTGATTACTCGCCCTTGTCTTTCTATTAGATACAACAATAGTTCAAATTCTTTAGGAGTGAGTTCTAATAATTCATCATCTTTATATACCTCAAAGAATTCAGGTCTGATTCTAATATTTTCAATCAATATATCCTCATCATCAACATCTTCTTTTTCAATTTCACTAGCAAATTTCGATCTTCTCAAGATAGCTTTAACTCTCGCCACTACTTCTCTAGGAGAAAAAGGTTTTGTCATATAATCATCGGCACCTAATTCTAATCCTAATACACGATCAAACTCATCATCTTTTGCAGTTAACATTAAAATAGGTACTAAATTTTTATCAGAACGTATTGTTTTACATACTTCAATACCATCTTTCTTAGGTAACATTACATCTAAAACGACAAGTTCTGGTTGAATTTCATTCACCTTTTCCAAAGCCTCTTCACCATCGTAAGCTACTTCAACGATGTAACCAGCCGTTTCAAGATTATATTTAAGTAAAGTTACAATTGATTGCTCATCGTCAACCACTAATACTTTTTGTGACATAATGTGCCTCCCTGAATTAATATAACATTTCAATTTCATTATAACGGAAGTTAAAACAAAAATAACATACAACATATTAAATTTACATAATCTTAACAATCATATAATTATTTTCCATATATTGAGTATTTATTTATTTATTTTTAAAAAATTATTAACAAATTATAAACAAAATATAGTTATTTGCTTTACTTCATAATAAAAAAGCGGAACAGAATTTAATTTAAATTCAATGTTCCACTTTTATTAAAAATTATTAAAATTGAGAATTCCTTAAAACTTGCGCTATTGTGTTAACTACTACAATAGTGCAATGCATCATCAATCTATTAATTTTTTAAAGTTTTAAATTATAAATGTGTAAATAAATTACTTTAAGTTTTTAATTAACTCATCAGCGAATTCTGAAGTTGATACTTCAGTAGCACCATCCATTAAACGAGCAAAATCATAAGTTACAACTTTAGAAGCAATAGTAGCTTCAATTGCATCAGTAATCTTATCAGCGGCTTCTTGCCAACCTAAATGTTCTAACATTAGAACTGAACTTAATAATTCAGAAGATGGGTTAACTTTGTTTAAACCAGCATACTTAGGTGCAGTACCATGTGTTGCTTCGAAAATAGCGTGTCCTGACTCATAGTTAATGTTTGCACCAGGTGCAATTCCAATTCCTCCCACTTGAGCTGCTAAAGCATCTGAAATATAGTCACCATTTAAATTCATTGTAGCAACTACATCATGTTCTGCTGGACGAGTTAATATTTGTTGTAAGAAAATGTCAGCGATAGAATCTTTAATAATGATCTTTCCATCTTGTTCAGCTTTTTCTTGAGCTTGATTTGCTGCATCTTTACCATCTTTTTCAACAATTTCATCATATTGTTGCCAAGTAAATACCTTATCAGCAAATTCATTATGAGCTACATCATAGCCCCATTGCTTAAATGCGCCTTCGGTGAATTTCATAATATTACCTTTATGAACAAGCGTAACAGTTTTACGGTTATTATCGATTGCATACTGAATTGCAGCTCTAACTAAACGTTCAGTACCTTCTTTAGAAACTGGTTTCACACCAATACCTGAAGTTTCTGGGAAGCGAATGTTAGTAGCACCCATTTCATTTTGTAAGAAATTAATGATTTTTTTAACTTCATCAGTACCTTCTTTAAATTCGATACCTGCATAAATATCTTCAGTATTTTCACGGAAGATAACCATATCAACATCTTGTGGACGTTTAACTGGTGAAGGAACACCTTTGAACCAACGAACTGGACGTAAGCATGTAAATAGGTCTAATTCTTGACGTAATGCAACATTTAATGAACGAATACCACCACCAATTGGTGTAGTTAAAGGTCCCTTAATAGCGATTAAATATTCTTTAATCGTATCAAGCGTTTCTTGAGGTAACCATTCACCAGTTTTATCAAAAGCTTTTTGACCTGCTAATACTTCTTTCCATTCAATACGTTTTTCGCCGTTATATGCTTTTTCAACTGCCGCATCAATAACGCGACTCGCTGCTTTCCAAATATCTGGGCCAATACCATCACCAATAATAAAAGGAATAATTGGTTCATTAGGTACATTTAATCCATCGTTAATTCTAGTAATTTTTTCAGTTGACATAATTTTACCTCCAAATATTGTGAAATCTATTAAAGTTTATAATTTATCTTTCTTCAATTGGTAAATACTTACGATTTGTTTCACCGACGTAATTAGCTCTAGGACGCATTATTCTATTATCACGATACTGTTCTAGAATATGTGCTGTCCAACCAGATGTACGACTTACCGCGAAAATTGGCGTGAATAAATCGTGTGGAATATCCATACTATGATATACAGTAGCACTAAAGAAATCGACATTAGGAATAAGTCCTTTTTCTTCTTTCATACGTTTCTCAATAGCTATTGAAATATCATATAATTCACTTCTACCAGTTTCAGAAGTGATTTTTCGGCTCATCTCACGTAAATATTTGGCTCTTGGATCTCCGTCTTTGTATACTCTATGACCGAATCCCATGATTTTTTCTTTATTTTTGAATTTTTCATCTAAATAAGCATCAACCTCATCAACTGATTTAACATCAGCAAGCATGCTCATTACTTGTTCATTTGCTCCACCATGTAAAGGTCCCTTTAATGAACCTACAGCAGCTACAATACCAGAGTACATATCAGATAAAGACGATACGGCACAACGTGCAGTAAATGCAGAAGCATTAAGTTCATGGTCAGCATGTAACACTAATGCTTTATTAAATGCTTCAGCTTCAGTATCTGTTGGTAATTCTCCTCTTAACATATATAAGAAGTTAGCTGCATAACTTAAATCAGGATTAGGTTTAACAGGATCTTTACCCTCACGAACACGCGCAAATGCTGTAACTAAAGATGCAATTTTCGCTTGAATACGTATTGCTCTTTCTTTTCTATTTTCTTCTGTTTCATTTTCAGCATCAGGATCAAAATGAGCAATATATGATACAGATGTACGTAGTGCCGTCATGGGGTGCACATTATCAGTTGCGTATTCTTCAAAATGCTTATAAACTCTTGGGTTTAAAGTCATATAATGATTAAATTTTTCTCTTAATGCATCTAATTCATCTTGAGTAGGCAATCTATAATTCCATAATAAAAACACTATTTCTTCGAACAATGCATTTTCTGCTAAATCATCAATATCGTATCCCGCATACGTTAATTGACTATCAATAATTGAACTGATTTTAGTTTCAGCTGCAATTACCCCTTCTAAACCTTTTTGTAATTCTGCCATAAGTAATTCCCCTTTTCTTATACATAATGTAATGGCTTTCAAATACTATTATAGCCAATGTGATAAGTTTTGTGAACGATTATATATCGTTCAATAAATGCTATTTAACTTTAAATTTTTAAACTTATTTTAACTTAAACGCCCAATAAACGCCATTATATAAGCTTTCATTCCAATTTAAATTATGTAATTAATGAGAAAATATTGAAAATTTCAATTTAATTATCAAGCTTGATTACAATTATTTAATCTAAATTTAGAGGGATTTTTAGAAAAAATTCGAAAAATAATTGTCGAATTGAATTTATAAGTGCATAATAAAATTAATTAAATGTAAGGGAGTTGTCTTATGGCTGAAGAAAAATTACAAAGAGGATTGAGTAATCGTCATGTGCAATTGATTGCTATTGGCGGCGCTATAGGTACCGGATTATTTTTGGGAGCAGGTCAAACAATAGCAATGACTGGTCCATCTATTCTATTAACTTATATTATTATAGGTTTCATGTTGTTCATGTTTATGAGAGGCTTAGGTGAGATTATAATTCAAAATACTCGCTTCAAATCTTTCGCCGATGTGACAAATGAATACATAGGACCGTTTGCTGGTTTTGTAACTGGTTGGACTTATTGGTTGTGCTGGATTATAACAGGTATGGCTGAAGTAACTGCTGTTGCTAAATATGTTAGTTTCTGGTTCCCTGCAATTCCAAACTGGATTAGTGCACTATTCTGTGTGCTTATATTAATGCTATTTAATTTGCTTAGTGCTAAATTATTTGGTGAATTAGAATTCTGGTTCGCTATTATTAAAATTATAACTATCATCGCTTTAATCGTTGTAGGTTTAGTCATGATTTTAATGGCATATAAAACACAATTTGGACATGCTAGTTTTACAAATTTATATAAACATGGCATCTTTACTCACGGAGCATCTGGGTTCTTTAAGTCATTCCAAATGGCATTGTTCTCATTTGTTGGTATTGAAATGATTGGTGTAACTGCAGGAGAAACTAAAGATCCTCAGAAAACAATTCCAAAAGCTATCAATGCTGTACCGTTAAGAATTTTAGTATTCTACGTTGGTGCATTAGCGGTAATTATGTCTATTATTCCTTGGGATAAAGTTGACCCTAGTGAAAGTCCATTTGTTAGATTATTCTCATTAATTGGTATTCCTTTCGCTGCTGGATTGATCAACTTTGTAGTATTAACTGCTGCAGCATCATCTTGTAATAGTGGTATATTCTCAAACAGTCGTATGTTATTTGGTTTATCAGAACAAGATCAAGCACCACCTATCTTTAGAAGTACTAATAAAAATGGTGTTCCTCATTTTGCTATTATTGGTTCATCTGCATTATTATTAGTAACAGCATTATTAAACTACATCTTCCCAGATGCTACGTTAGTGTTTACTTATGTAACAACAATTTCGACTGTATTATTTATTATCGTATGGGCATTAATTATTATTGCTTATATTAATTATCACAGAAAAAATCCTGAGCTACATAAAACTGTATCTTATAAACTTCCTGGTGGTAAATATATGGGTTACGCAATATTAGTATTCTTCTTCTTAGTATTTTGTTTATTATTTGTAAATGAAACAACTAGAAATGCTATTTTCTTAACTCCAATTTGGTTTATATTACTAGGTTTAATGTATTTGAGATATAGACAAGTTGCTAAGAATAATAAATAATTTAAAATTCTTATGAGATTATAATAGCCAGTAAATGAATTAAAATAAAAATTCATTTACTGGCTTGTTTTTTATAATAAACCTATTATCTAATAACTAAATCTAATGTTTTAGAAAATTAATTTATATCTTCTTCAATTTTAGACTCAAATTCATCTAATAAATCGCGTGCTTCATCAACCGATTCTGTACTCATTAATTGATGACGTAATTGACTAGCTCCTTTAATCCCCTTCACATAAATCTTAAAAAATCTTCTTAAACTTTTGTATTGTTGACTTTCATCACTCGAATATTTCTCAAATAATGATAAATGTAATCTAAACAAATTCAATAGTTCTTTACTAGTATGTTCACGGGGTGCTTTTTCAAAAGCAAACGGATTATTAAAGATCCCTCTACCGATCATCACGCCGTCAACACCATATTTCATGGCAAGTTCATGTCCAGTTTGTCTATCTGGAATATCTCCATTAATCGTTAGTAATGTATTAGGTGCGATATCATCTCTTAATTGTTTAATTGCTGCGATTAATTCCCAATGCGCATCTACTTTACTCATCTCTTTGCGTGTTCGAAGATGAATAGATAAATTTGCGATATCTTGTTTAAAAACGTGTTTTAACCAATCTTTCCACTCTTCAATATCATAATAACCTAAACGGGTTTTAACACTAACAGGTAATCCACCAGCTTTAGTAGCTTGAATAATCTCAGCAGCTGTTTCAGGTCTCAATATTAAACCAGAACCTTTACCTTTCTTTGCGACATTAGCTACTGGACATCCCATATTTAAATCTATACCTTTAAAACCCATTTCAGCTAAGCCAAAACTCATTTCTCTAAACTGTTCGGGTTTATCGCCCCATATATGTGCTACCATAGGCTGTTCATCTTCACTAAATGTCAATCTTCCACGAACGCTATGAATACCTTCCGGATGGCAATAACTCTCAGTATTTGTAAATTCAGTGAAAAAAACATCAGGTCTAGCAGCCTCACTTACAACATGTCGAAAAACGATATCAGTAACGTCCTCCATAGGTGCTAAAATAAAAAAAGGACGTGGTAATTCACTCCAAAAATTTTCTTTCATAATAATTAAACCTTCTTATAATAGTATATCTCAATTAATCCATGCTATATTACCACAAATTATAACCTTATTCAAAATGAAATTTTATAACTCAATTAACTTTCCTATTTGAAATTCTCATTTAATGAATTTCTTTCTAATGAAATGAAAAAACTGAGAAGAACTCTTCACGAGCTTATTCCCAGTTTAATCAACTATTGCGAATTTGCAATATTGCTTTGAAATATTATCTGTTCTGGCTCTCTTATCTTACTAAATTAGCCATCATTTATAATAATAAATTAATGAATTAAAGTACGTTAGCATACCCTTCAAATATTTTACCTTGGGCAGCATCTACTGTTACTAAAATACCATCTTTTAATTCTTTAGTAGCATTTTCAACACCTATAATTGTTGGAATACCTTTTTCAAGTCCGATAATCGCACTTGGTGATGTGATACCATTTTCTTCTGTAATTAATCCAACTGCTTGCTCAATATAAGGCACTAATGTCTCATCTACAGAATTAGTAACAATAACTGATTCACTTAAATCTACGCCTTCTAAATCACTAGCACTGTTAGCAACTACAGTTTTACCAACTACTGATCCACGACCGACACCTTGTCCTTTTGCAATTTCATCTCCAACTAAATGTAATTTCATCATATTAGTTGTACCTTTTTCACCAGTAGGTACACCGGCAGTAATAATAATTAAATCACCATTAGTAACTCTTCCCGTTTCTACTGCTGTAGCAACTGCATTATTTAATAGGTCATCAGTAGTTTTACGACCTTTTTTAATTACAGGATATGCACCCCAAACTAAAGCAAGTTGACGTGCAGTGTACTCGCTAGGGGTAACCGCAATGATATCAGAATGTGGGCGATATTTAGAAATAGTTACTGCAGTTGAACCACTTTCAGTTGCTGCAACAATAGCTTTAACTTTTAAATTTAAAGCAGTATGTGCAACTGAAACACCAATAGCATTCACTAATGAAGTTTCTACTAGTTTAGTACGGTCTGATAATAATTTTTTGTAATCTTGTGCCGCTTCAGCAGAAATCGCAATATTTCTCATTGTTTTTACAGCCTCTTCTGGATATAAACCAGCAGCAGTTTCACCAGAAAGCATAACTGCGTCAGTACCATCATAAATTGCGTTAGCAACGTCACTAGCTTCCGCTCTTGTCGCACGAGGATTTCGTTGCATTGAATCTAACATTTGAGTAGCTGTGATGACTGGTTTACCTAGTTTATTACATTTTCTGATTAAATCTTTTTGTACAATTGGTACAGATTCTGGTGGAATTTCAACACCCATGTCACCACGAGCTACCATTAAACCATCAGACACTTCTAATATTTCTTCTATATTATCAATACCTTCTTGGTTTTCAATTTTAGGGAAAATAGTGATATTATAATTATTTTCTCTTTCAAGAATTTCACGAATATCTAAGACATCACTTGGACGTCGTACAAAGCTTGCTGCGATATAATCAATATCTTCTTTGATACCAAATAAGATATCATCAGCATCTTTATCAGTAATACCTGGTAAATTAACTTTTACACCTGGTAAATTTACGCCTTTTTTATTTTTTAATTCACCAGTATTTAAGATATCACATTTAACTTCGCCTTTTGTTTTATCGATGTCTTTTACTTGTAGTTCAACTAAACCATCATCAAGTAAAATGTAAGAACCTATTTGAACATCATTGATTAAATCTTCATAAGTTACTGAGAATTTTTCAGGTGTACCTTCAACTTGAGACATACTAACAATAACTTCTTTGCCTTTTTCAAGCATAATTAAGCCATCTTTCATGTCATGAGTACGAATTTCAGGTCCTTTAGTATCTAATAAGATACCAATTGTTTTACCTAATTTATCAGCTACTTTACGAATCGTATCAATACGTGCTTTATGCTCTTCATGACTACCATGAGAGAAATTCAAACGCGCTACGTTCATACCAGCTTTCATTAATTTTTCTAACATTTCCTCAGACTCTGATGCAGGTCCAATTGTACATACAATTTTAGTCTTTCTCATTTTAAAAAGCCTCCTAAATTAAATAGATAACTCTTTCGTTAATTCATAAATATCAGTATTGAATTTATGGTCGTTACCATTGAAAATTTCATCAAATGGTGTGGCAGTCAATTTGTTATTCATAATACCTACTCCATGTCCAGAACGACCTTGTATTAATAAATCAACGGCGTAACCACCTAAGCGTGAAGCTAATACTCTGTCAACACCTGATGGGCTACCACCACGTTGGATATGGCCCAGTACAGACACACGTGCATCAACATTAATATATTTCATTAATTGATCCGCGCATTCTTGGCCACTCATACTGCCCTCAGCTACCATGACGATTGAGTGTTTTTTACCTCGTTTGATACCTTTTTCTATTTTTTCGGCAATATCTTTAATATCTGTATTGACTTCAGGAACTAATATTGTTTCAGCACCGACTGATAAGCCAGCCCATAATGCTAAATCACCACAATCACGTCCCATAACTTCTACAATAAAAGTTCTAGCATGACTTGAAGCAGTGTCTCTAATCTTGTCTACACTATCAATAATTGTGTTCAACGCTGTGTCAAACCCAATAGTGAAGTCAGTACCATTAATATCATTATCAATAGTACCTGGAATTCCTATTGTTTTAATATCTTTCGTCTCTTCACTAATACGTTGGGCACCTCTGTAACTGCCATCTCCCCCAACTACTACTAGTCCCTCAATACCACGTTTGTGTAAATTCTCTATACCTTTTTGTCTTACACTTGCCTCTTTGAATTGTGGACATCTTGCAGAGTAAAGGAAAGTTCCTCCACGTTGAATTGTATCCCCTACTGAACCCAATTCAAGTTTATGAATATTGTCATCAAGTAATCCTTGATAACCTTGATAAATTCCATAAACTTCAATGTTGTTATAAATCGCCTTACGCACAACTGCTCTAACAGCAGCATTCATGCCTGGTGAATCTCCACCACTAGTTAAAACCGCAATTTTTTTCATGACGACATTCCCTTTCCTAACTAGATTTCTCTTTAATAATAAATTACCACAATTTTTTTTAGTGTTCCATCAATATAGGTTCACAAAATACATGTAAACGTTTTATAAACAATTTTTCCTTTCGAAATAAAAAAGGGGTGAACAATATTCACCAAGAATCAATTGTTTCACCCTTATAAGGAAAACTACAGCTAGAAAAATATAATAAAGGTTCCTTCATAACTTAATTTGCAACTGTGTTTTTCAAAGTAGTTTTAAATATTAATTTGTATATGTACCAGCCCAGCTATTTTTCAATAAAAGCACCGATATTTCTAAACTTATTAAATCTATCTTCAACTAATTCATCAGCACTTTGTTGTTGAAGTTGTTCTAAATGATTTACGAATGCTTGCTTAATATCAATAGCTTGTTGTTCTGTATTATTGTGTGCACCACCTAAAGGTTCGTCAATCACACTATCAATAACGTTTAAATGATGTAAATCTTTTGCAGTAATTTTCATAGTTTCGGCAGCCATTTTTGCTAATGAGCTATCTTTCCATAACAGTGCCGCTGCTCCCTCTGGGGAAATAACAGAATACGTACTGTTTTCAAGCATCATAATTCGATTGGCTATACCAATTCCTAGTGCACCACCACTACCACCTTCGCCGATAACGATAGCTATCACTGGCACTGTTAGAGATGCCATCTCAACTAAGTTTCTAGCAATAGATTCACTTTGTCCGCGTTCTTCAGCAGCTTTACCTGGATAAGCACCTTTAGTATCAATGAAAGTAAAAATAGGTCTATTAAATTTCTCAGCTTGTTTCATTAATCTCAATGCTTTACGATAACCTTCAGGATGCGCCATACCAAAGTTTCGATATATATTATCCTTAGTATCTTTACCTCTTTGTTGGCCTATAACTGTAACAGGGGTACCGTTTAAATACCCAATTCCACCAATCATTGCAGGGTCATCTCTAAAATTACGATCTCCATGTAATTCAATAAATGAATCGAAGATATATGGAATATAGTCTAAAGTCGTAGGTCGTTCTTGGAGACGAGCAATTTGCACTCTATCCCAAGGCTTAAGATTGGTATATATTTTTTTGGTTTCTCTTTCAAGTGATGCTTCAAGTAAATCAATTTCATCTTGTAAATCTACATCATTTTTTCCTTGAGATTGCTTAAGAGATTCAATTTTATTTTTTATTTCAAAAAGTGGTTTTTCAAAATCAAGCATCTTTATTCACCTCTTGGTGCAATTTTAATAATTGAGCAAGTGTTTCTTTCATCTCTTTACGGTGAACAACTTTATCAAGTTGACCATGCTCAAGAAGAAACTCTGCAGTTTGGAAATCATCTGGAAGTTTCTCATTAATAGTTTGCTCAATAACACGTCGACCAGCAAATCCAATTAAGGCTTTTGGTTCACTTAAATTGATATCCCCAACAGATGCAAAACTAGCAGAAACACCACCAGTTGTTGGATGCGTAAGATAAGAAATATATAATAATCCGGCATCTGAGTGACGTTTCAGTGAAACACTCGTTTTACCCATTTGCATCAATGAAATAATACCCTCTTGCATCCTAGCACCACCACTTGCAGAAAATAATATGAATGGTAGTCTATGTTCTGTTGCATAATCAATAATTCGACATATTTTCTCACCAACAACTGAACCCATACTTCCCATTCTAAATCTAGCATCCATAACAGCTACACCAAATTGAACACCATCTAGTTTGGCAGTACCGGTTACAACCGCTTCGCTTAAATCAGTTTTTTGTTGGTCTTTTTCAATTTTTTCTTGATAGCCAGGAAAGTCTAAAGGATTTGCTGATGTCATTCCTTTATCAAATTCAACGAAACTATTTTCATCAGTGATTGCTTCAATTCTCTTATATGCAGGTAATGCAATATGGTGATCACAATTAAAACATACATTTAAATTCTCATTTAATTCTTTTGTATACATTATTTTTTTGCATTTTGGACATTTAGTCATAATACCTGCTGGTACTTCATTTTGTTTTGAATCTTGAACTGTTAAATATTTTCGCTTTTTACTACTACGATTAAAAAAGTCTTTAAACATTCGTAAACCTCCACCTAACCATACAACCTTAATTTATTACATATCAATTTAATATATGATCGAACATAAAGTATGAGTTAGAAATAATACATGTCTTTGTTTTTTATTAAAATTGTTGCAATTCTAGGTTATTTCAAGTCTGTTAATTGCATTGTTTTATCATAAACTTTTTGAGGATTCACTTCAATTCTTGCCACGCCAGTTTCCATTGCTGCTTCTGCAACTTCACGTGCAACTGAAGGAGCTACCCTTTTATCGAAAGGACCAGGAATACAATAATCCGGATTCAACTCATCTTCATCTATAAGATTAGCAATCGCTTCAACTGCCGCTTTCTTCATATCTTCATTTATATGTGTTGATTCAGTGTCTAATGCACCTCTAAAAATACCTGGGAACGCAAGTACATTATTAATTTGGTTCGGAAAATCTGAACGACCTGTTCCTACAACTTTAGCTCCTGCTTCTTTAGCATCATTGGGCTTGATTTCTGGATCTGGGTTAGCCATTGCAAAGATGATTGCATCATCCGCCATTGATTTAACCATGTCTTTTGATAGTAAGTTAGCAACTGAAACACCTATAAATACATCAGCACCTTTAATTACATCTTGTAATGAACCTTCAATTTTGTCTTTGTTTGTGAATTTAGCTACATAATCCTTAGTGTCATTCATACCATAAGGTCGACCTTCAAAAATAGCACCTCTTGAATCGCACATTATCATATTTCTGACACCGTAAGAATCTAATAATTTAACAATTGCAATACCTGCTGCCCCTGCACCATTTAACACAACTTTAATATCAGATAAATCTTTATCAACAATTCTTAGTGCATTGATTAAACCAGCCATAGTAACAATCGCTGTACCATGTTGATCATCATGGAAAACTGGAATATTAGTTTCTTTTTTAAGACGATCTTCTATTTCAAAACATCTTGGTGCTGAAATATCTTCTAGATTAATTCCTCCATAATTAGGTGAAATTAATTTAACTGTTCTAATAATTTCTTCTGTATCTTTAGTATCTAAAGCGATAGGTACACCGTTTATACCTGCAAAACTTTTAAAAAGAACAGCTTTACCTTCCATAACAGGAATACTAGCTGAGGCACCTATATTACCTAAACCTAAAACTGCAGTGCCATCAGTAACAACAGCCACAGTGTTTTTTTTAATCGTGTAATCATATACAGTTCTTGGATCTTCATGTATTTCTTTACACGGTTCTGCTACGCCTGGTGAATAGGCTAAACTTAATTCTTCTTTATTAGTAACTTTGATATTAGGTGTAATTTCCAACTTACCTTGATTTTCTTTATGCATTTGTAATGCATCATCTCTTAAAGACATTAAATCAACCCCTGTTTATTTACTAAAATATCGAAAGCTCATCAGTATAATGAATATATATTCTCTGCATTTAAAATTTTTTAAGATAAAATAAACTGATGACTTTATTTTATAAATCATCAGTTTACTATATCATAATTTTTTTATACATAAAAGTTATAAAATTCTTATATCTTTTGGATCAAAAGCCTCAACAAAGTTTTTAATTTCATTCGATGTTTTATCCATACTACCCAAATAATCAAGTTCTCCAGTTTGTTCATTATATATATTCACTTTAATCATATGGTTGTTTTTATGATCACTAAGAATTTGTTTAATTTCATCTAAGTTATGAATGTTTCTTAAAATAATTTGAGATGCCCCATTCATTTTAGTTACTTCAAAATGGTCAACTGAATCCATTTGATTTAAAATGAGCTGCAATTGTTGTTTTCTCTTTTCAAATTTCCCCCAAACAATATACATTTCTCTCTCATTTAATTGAGTTTCATATCGTTTGAATTTATCTGGAAATAAAACTGCATCCATCGTATGTCGCCCATCATTTAGAACTAAAAATGCCATATTTTGACCATTCTTGGTCCTTATTTGTTTGATTTGATCTACTTGAACCAAAATAGGTTTGTGATTTACAACATTACTTAGTGTATAAATACCTAAATATTGCTTTTTATTAAATTGCTTTTCGACTGGATGATTAGAAACATAAAATCCCAAGTATTCCATTTCATAACTACTAATCATTTGATCACTAAATTCATCTTTATCAGTGTAAGATTGTTTAGGTGTCAAAATATTCATTAATAAATCGTTTTGTTCTACATTTGATACTTCATCTAAAACTTGATCAATAGAACTTAATAAAGTTGAACGTGTTTTTCCAAAAGTATCAAAAGCGCCTACCAATATTAATGATTCAAGTAATTTTCTAGTCTTTACGCGATTTGGTATTCGTCTAGTAAAATCAAAGAAATCTTTATACTTACCATTTTGATACCTTTCATCAACAATTGATTTAACGCTCTGATAACCAACCCCTTTAATAGCACCTAAGGATAGATAAATATTTGATTTAGTTGCTCTATAATACCAATGGCTTTCATTAATATTAGGAGGCAAAATTTTCAATTTTTGATTTTTAGCTTCATCAATTATGGCCGCTGTTTTAGATTCATTACCAACGACATTACTTAAAATATTAGCATAAAAATAATTAGGATAGTGAACCTTCAAATATGCCATGATATATGCAATTTTTGAATAACTTACCGCATGTGCTCTAGGAAATCCATAATCAGCAAACTTTAGAATTAAATCAAATATTTGTTTACTTATCTTCTCATCATATTTATTTTTTATCGCACCTTCGACAAAATGTTGTCTTTCACTTTCTAAAACTGCTCTATTCTTTTTACTCATGGCACGACGTAGAATATCTGCTTGTCCATAATTAAAGCTAGCAAATTGACTAGCGATTTGCATAATTTGTTCTTGATAGATTATTACACCATACGTATTTTTAAGTATGGGTTCTAAATCAGGATGTAAGTATTTAATTTCACTTTCGTTATGTCTTCGTGAAATATAAGTTGGAATTTCTTCCATAGGTCCTGGTCTATATAAAGACGTAACCGCAACGATATCTTCAAAATGTTCAGGCTGAAGTCGTTTTAATACTTTTCTTACACCTTCGGATTCAAGTTGGAAGATTCCAGTTGTATCTCCCCTAGATAATAACTTAAATACCTCTACATCATTAAACGGTATCTCTTCAATCTCTATAGTAATATTTAAATCTTTTTTTACTTGAGTGATAATTTGATGTATGATAGATAAATTTCTTAACCCCAAAAAGTCAATCTTAAGTAGACCAATTCGCTCTGCTTCTGTCATCGTCCATTGCGTCAATAAACCAGTATCGCCCAATGTTAGTGGTGCATAATTATATAGAGGTTGATCGTTAATAATAATACCTGCTGCATGTGTTGAAGTATGTCTAGGTAAGCCTTCTAATTTCTTACTTAATTCAAACCACTTTTCATGTCGATGATTTCTATGTACAAATTGCTTAAATTGCTCATCCTCATATGCCTTATCTAAAGTTATACCAAGTTGATGAGGTATTAACTTAGAAATTTCATTTAAAGTTTTATCATCAAATCCAATTATGCGACCAACATCTCTTGCAACGGCCCTAGCCAATAAATGTCCGAATGTGACAATACCCGAAACACGATGTTTTCCATATTTGTCTTGAACGTATTGAATGACTCTTTCCCTACGCGTGTCTTCAAAATCAATATCTATATCTGGCATTGTTACACGTTCAGGATTTAAAAAACGTTCAAATAATAGATTAAATCTAATTGGATCTATTGTAGTAATGCCGAGTAGGAAGCTAACTAATGAACCAGCTGAGGATCCCCGCCCAGGACCAACCATAACATCATGTGTTTTAGCGTAATGAATTAAATCACTTACAATTAAAAAATAGTCTTCAAAGCCCATTTCAGTTATAACACGATATTCATGTTCTAATCTTTTTGTATAGCGTTCATTATGATTTAATTTCATCTTCTTTAAACTTGATTGGAGTTGTGACCATAAATACTCTTTTGAGGAACTACCTGATGGTGCATCGAATTTAGGTAGTAAATTTTGATGATATTCTAAGCTTGCACTACATAAACTAGCTAGTTCAAGTGTATTATTCCATACGTCTCTGTCTATATTTAATGTTTCTAATTCATTTTGATTAGGAAAATGTTCCCCAATATCTTCAGTATCATTAACCAAATCTATCTTAGTATTATTTTTAATTGCTTCAAGTGCTGGAATCGTCTCAACATCTTCTTGATTTAAGTATCGTGCATTTTCAAACCAAACTACTTTTATATTATTATAAAATGCTAAGTTGCTTGAATGATTTATAAATATATTTTGATGGTTTTGAAATTGTTCAACTATAGAATAATGAGATTGATTTGCTTGCTTAAATATGATTGCAATATTTGTTGAATACTTTTTTAACCACTCAACTGATATAACGTCTTTTTGCTTCATTTTAATTGCAGAAGAGAGTTGAAATAGTGATCTTAAGCCATCATTATTTATAGCTAAAACCACAGTCTCAATTGTATACAAACCATCCGTAACGTTAACTGTCATTCCAAAAATTGGTTTAATATTGGCTTTAATACAAGCATCATAAAATTTAGGGAAGCCATATAAGACATTAGTATCTGTAATCGCTAATGTATCATAATGATTATGTTGTGCTTTTTTAACTACATCATCGATTCTCAAACTAGAATTTAATAAATCATATGCTGTATGAAGATTTAAATGAGCAACCATGAATGACTTCCTTTCTTAAATTTATAATTTCTGACGTAAAGCTTGTGCTAATTCTTCAAATTCATCCCAACTATAGACTGACACACCTGATGCATTTGGGTGGCCTCCCCCACCAAATTGATTAGCGACATCATTAATAGTGATCCCTTTAGATCGAATACGACATCTAATTTGATCTCCCTCATCTACACCAAACACCCATATTTTTAAACCGCTAATATCCGCAACTGTATTTACAAATTGAGAAGCTTCATTAGGCTGAATGTCAAACTGCTTTAAAACATCATTAGTTATTTTAATTTGACAATATTCATGTGAATCTGATAGTTCAAAATTTTGTAAAATATATCCTTGGAAAGGCATTAACTTAGGATCTTTTTCGGACATTTTATTTAATTCAGCATTATGATTGAATGGATATGCCAATAATTGACCAGCAACTTCCATTGTATGGGGTGATGTATTACTAAATAAGAATCGCCCTGTGTCTCCAACAATACCTAGGTACAATACTCGAGCTACATGTTCATCAATTATACTTAGATCATTAAAATGTACGATGAAATCAAATATAATTTCACTTGTAGAAGATGCTTCAGTATTAACAAAATTTACATCACCGTATTGATCAGTAGCAGGATGATGATCTATTTTAATTAATGACTGTCCATTTAGATATCTTTGATCATCAATACGTGGTGCATTTGCAGTATCACATACAATTACAAGTGCATCACCATATACACTGTCATCAATTTCATCTAAGTCTCCTATAAATGATAATGATGGTTCAGCTTCACCTGCAGCATAGACATTTTTTTTAGGGAATTTTCGTTCAAGATATAACTTTAATCCAAGCTGTGAGCCATAAGCATCTGGATCAGGTCTCACATGTCTATGAATAATAATTGTTTCTGCCTCTTTAACTCTTTGCATGATTTCATTAAAAATTTCTACCATTGTTAAATCTCCTTAAATTAGATTTATTACTTTAAAATTAAATACTTTGCATATCCTCAAACATCTGACAAATTATCATTGCATTTGCGACTTTTTCATTACCACTTACCATCGCGACTTCCAATTTAGCAAAGTTCCTTCCAACATCGAGCATGTCATATTGAACTCTAATTGATGCTTCAATTGGCACAGTTTTAATATAGATGATATTTAAACTTTCAATCATAACATCTACCTTTTTATATTTTCGCAATTCATGCTTTATTGTTTCTTCAATAATAGCGACTAATACAGCCTTACTTAATGTGCCATATTGATTGGTTAATAACGGAGAAACCTCAACCGAAATATCACTTTGTGAAATCGTAATATGTTTCGCTATTTGATCATTAATCGTCTCACCTATTTGAGGTTGTCTGACAATAAGTTGCATCGCTTTTAATACGTCATCTCTCGTTATTACACCTATTGCTCTTTTATTCTGAGTTACGGGTAATATCTCAATTCCTTCCCAAATCATAATGTGAGCACAACTCGCTACCGTTGTATTTAATTCAACATTGATAGGACGTTTCGTCATTACTTTAGCAATGATATCATCCGAATTCATTTGAATGACTTCCTTACTCGTAACGATTCCAACTAATCGCCAATCTTTATCTACGACTGGAAACCTTGAATGACCTGTAACTTTGGCACGTGATTTATAATCTTCAATACCCATTTCATCAAAAATAACCGTCATATCATTAATTGGTTTCACTATATCTTCAACTATTAAAATTTCTTTTCTAATCATTTGATTATACATTGCTCTATTAATAATATTGGCTACAAGAAATGTATCATAATTTGAAGACAGAATTGGTAACTCATGATTATTAGCATAATCTATAATTTTTTGTGTTGTTTTAAAACCTCCAGTAATAAGTACGCCACTACCTCTTTTTAGCGCTTCTAACTGAACATCAGGCCTATTACCTACGATTAACAATGTATGATGACTTAAATATTTAACCACATCTTTTAGTTCCATTGCACCTATCGCAAATTTTGAAACACTTTTTGTTAATCCATTTTTGCCACCAATGATATCTCCATCAATGATTTTTAAAATTTCTTTAAATGTAAGGTTCTCAATCTCCTCGCGATTCTTTTTATCAATACGTACTGTACCTACTCTATCAATGGTAGTTACTAATCCAAGTTGTCCGGCATCTTTTATAGCTCTATATGCCGTCCCCTCAGATACTTTCATTACTTTGGCAACTTTCCTAACAGAAATTTTTTGGCCAACATTTAACGATTCTATGTATGCTATGATTTGTTCATGTTTAGTCATTGATAATACCTCTTTATAATGTACAGTGTTTTATTTATTATAACTTTTTAATTATAAAAAATCGATTTAGAAAATGTAAATTAATTAGTTTTAAAAACGCTTCATCAGTTTGATTTTTTATTAATTAATAAATCAAGTTATGTTAATTAAATCTTTAATTATTTTAATTATATACATTGGTAAAATTAAAATATTTTATATATAATTGTTTATGAGGAGGGATGACCTATGTATAAAAATATTTTATTAGGTGTAGATACTCAATTAAAAAATGAGAAAGCGTTGAAGGAAGTATCAAAATTAGCAGGTCCAGATACCGTAGTAACTATTTTAAATGCGATTGGTGAACAGGACGCACAAGCATCAATTAAAGCTGGTACGCATATTAATGAATTAACTGAAAAACGTAGTCATTTGCTAGAAAAAACACGAACTACTCTAGAAGACTACGGAATTGATTATGATCAAATCATTGTGCGTGGTAACCCTAAGGACGAATTAGTGAAACACGCTAATAGTGGTAAATATGAAATCGTCGTTTTAAGTAACCGTAAAGCTGAATCTCAGAAAAAATTCGTATTAGGCAGCGTAAGTCACAAAGTAGCTAAACGTGCTACTATCCCTGTATTGATTGTAAAATAGTTAGTAAAATTCAAAAGATGCGTCAAAATAAAAGCACAAAGATGATTGTTCATGTATAAATCACCTTTGTGCTTATTAATTTCATTAAACTAATCAATTACTTCATTTATATTTACATTTATTAAAATGATACAGACTCACCAGGTTCTAATATTTGTACTTCACCTTCATGCACTGCATCCTTAAATTGTTGTGGATCTTGTTCAATTAAAGGGAAAGTATTGTAATGAACTGGAACCGAAATCTTAGGTTTAACAAATTCATTAATTGCATAACTTGCATCATCAATACCCATAGTAAAGTTATCACCAATTGGAACAAAACATACATCAACAGGGTGTCTTTCAGCAATTAATTTCATATCACTAAACAATCCTGTATCACCCATGTGATAAATCGTTTTACCTTCAACTTCTAATATAAGTCCCATTGGCATGCCTAAGTAAACAGGGATACCATCTTCATGTGTGAAACTTGAACTATGGAAAGCTTGAACATATTTAACGCTACCAAAATCAAATTTAGCTTTGCCACCGATATTCATACCATGAACATCTTCTACACCGTGATAAGTACTTAAATACCCTTGTAATTCAGCAGAACCTATAACAGTTGCGTGATTACGATTTGCTAACTCAACTACATCGCCAAAGTGATCAGCATGACCATGAGTTAAAATAATATAGTCTACATCTAATGTTTGTTCATCTAAATCACATTTGTCATTACCGGAAATAAATGGATCTACAATTACTTTTTTACCATTACCCTCAAAATAAATCGTTGATTGCCCATGAAAAGAAAGTTTCATAATTATAGCCTCCTATTGCTTGATTACTATAATTATACCCTAGCCGTAAAAGATATAACATGAAACTAAAATAATCGCTTATCGTATTAAATAATTTTGAATTCTAAGCTGATTAGACGTAAAATTAACATAAATACTTAATGGAGATGATTGAATGAGTAAAATCGAAAAAATAACTAAACAATTACAACATGAACAAGCTGACGCTGCATGGATAACAACTCCTCTCAATGTATTCTACTTCACTGGATATAGAAGCGAACCTCACGAGAGATTATTTGCACTATTAATTACAGCAAATGGAGATCAAACCTTATATTGTCCAAAGATGGAAGTTGAAGAAGTTAAGAATTCTCCATTTAAAGGAAAAATCATTGGTTACTTAGATACTGAGAATCCATTTGAAATTGACCCTTCATCTTTTAATAAGTTATTGATTGAAAGCGAACACTTAACAGTAAAACGTCAACGCGAGTTAACTCAAAACTTTGGTGTTCAGCACTATGGAGATATTGATCAAACAATTAAAGAATTACGTAATATTAAAAATGAATCCGAAATTGAAAATATTCGCGAAGCGGCAAAGCTCGCTGACAAATGCATCGAAATTGGTACCGAATTCCTTAAAGTCGGTGTAACAGAACGGGAAGTAGTCAATCATATTGAAAATGAAATCAAAAAATTTGGTGTTAGTGAGATGAGTTTTGACACAATGGTATTATTTGGAGATCACGCAGCATCACCTCACGGAACTCCAGGAGAAAGGAAACTTGTTAAAGATGAATATGTATTATTTGATTTAGGGGTTATATATAATCATTATTGTAGCGATATGACACGTACAGTAAAATTCGGAACCCCTTCTGAAGAAGCTCAAACAATTTATAATATTGTTTTAGAAGCAGAAACCAATGCTATTGAGGCAATTAAAGCGGGCGTTCCTTTACAAGATATTGATAAAATCGCTAGAAACATTATAAGTGATGCTGGATATGGTGATTATTTCCCTCACAGATTAGGACATGGCCTTGGTTTAGAAGAGCATGAATATCAAGATGTTTCAAGTACAAATTCAAACCTACTTGAAGCAGGGATGGTTATTACGATAGAACCTGGTATATATGTACCTAATGTTGCTGGCGTACGTATTGAAGATGATATTTTAGTAACTGAAAATGGTTATGAAATACTAACAAACTATGATAAATAAAAATTAAAAATCCAGTTGAGTTAATAGTAAAAAACTATGTACTCAACTGGATTTTTTATATTAAATCAATTATTAATCTTCTTTTAATGCATCTTCAACAGACGTATATTCTAAACCGAACGCTTCAGCTACTCCTTTGTGAGTTACATAACCTTTGTACGTATTTAAACCTAAAGATAATGCGTGGTTAGCTTTAAATGCTTCACGGTAACCCTTACTAGCTAATAATTGCGCATAAGGTAATGTTGCATTATTTAATGCAATTGTAGATGTACGAGGTACTGCACCTGGCATATTCGCAACTGCATAGTGAACAACACCATGTTTTACATATGTTGGATCATCGTGTGTCGTAATTTTATCTGTAGTCTCAAAAATACCACCTTGGTCAATAGCAATATCAACAATCACTGAACCATCTTTCATTTGTTTAATCATATCTTCAGTTACCAAGCTAGGTGCTTTTGCACCAGGGATTAATACGGCACCAATAACTAAATCACTTTCTTTTACTGCATTTTCAATATTTAATGGGTTAGACATAATTGTGTTCACACGGCCATCAAATAAATCATCTAATTCAGCTAATCGTTTAGGGTTTACATCTAAGATTGTAACATTAGCACCTAAACCTAGTGCGATTTTAGCCGCATTTGTACCAGCTTGACCGCCACCGATGATAGATACTTTACCTTTTGGTACTCCAGGAACGCCTCCAAGTAAAATACCCATTCCACCGTTAAATTTTTGTAGGAATTGTGAGCCAACTTGAGCAGACATACGTCCAGCAACTTCACTCATTGGTGTTAATAATGGTAATGAACGGTCAGGTAATTGAACCGTTTCATAGGCAATACCTACGACTTTATTTTCAACTAACGCTTGAGTTAATTTTTCTTCATTTGCTAGATGTAGGTATGTAAATAAGATGAGTCCTTCTTTGAAATATTTATACTCTTCTTCCAATGGTTCTTTAACTTTAATAACCATTTCTACATCCCAAACAGATGACTGTTCAGATACAATGTTAGCACCTGCATCTTTGTAATCTTTATCTTCAAAGAATGAACCTAAACCAGCATCTTTCTCAACAAGTACTGTATGTCCTTGCTCAACTAATGCATGTACACCACTTGGTGACAAACCAACTCTGTTTTCGTTATTTTTTATCTCTTTTGGAATACCAATTTTCATTCCATCCACCTCCATCACTATCGTAACGCTAAACCAATGAAAGCGCAATCAGAAAAAGTACACATTATTGTTAAAATATAAAGAGCAAAAAAATTCTGAAATTTGTGGTAATATATAAGTAAGAAAAGCTAAGGGGGTTATTAAGATGTTAACATACAAAAACATTTTAATCGCAGTTGATGGTTCACACGAAGCTGAGTGGGCTTTCAACAAAGCAGTAGACGTAGCTAAACGTAATGACGCTAAATTAACTATAGTGAACATTATCGATTCAAGAACGTATTCTTCTTATGAAGTATACGATGCACAATTCACTGAGAAGTCTAGGAGTTTCTCTGAAGAATTGTTAAAAGGTTATCAAGAAGTTGCAACACGTGCTGGAGTTACTAACGTTGAAACTCGTTTAGAATTTGGTTCTCCTAAAGCAATTATACCTAAAAGGTTAGCAAGTGAATTAGGTGTAGATTTAATTATGTGTGGTACTTCAGGTTTAAATGCCGTTGAAAGATTTATTGTCGGTTCTGTATCTGAAGCAATTGTACGTCACGCACCATGTGATGTATTAGTAGTACGTACAGAAGAAATCCCTGAAGATTTCCAACCTGAAGTTGCAACGCCAGAATTTAGAAAACAATATTCATAAAAGTTATATCTAATTATTCATTTACAAAGTGAGTTTAATATGGCGATAAGGTCTTTGACTTTATCGTCATTATTTATTTGTCACAATTTTATTTAAAAAAGATAACATACATTGTCTAATTACAATGCATGTTATCAGTATTAATAAATTATAATTCGCCAAATTTAACTGTATCTCTAGCAATCATAACTTCTTCATTTGTTGGAATAACAATAACTTTAACTGGTGAGTGTGGGTAATTGATAAATCCTTCTTCACCACGCATTGCTTCATTTTTCTTAGGATCCCAATAGATGCCCATGAATTCTAAGCCTTCTAATACTTTAGCACGAACTGTTGAAGAGTTTTCTCCTACACCAGCTGTAAATACAATGACATCCACGCCATGCATTCTTGTAGCATAAGAACCAATATATTTATGAATTCTTGAAGCAAATACGTCTAGTGCTAATTGTGCACGTTCTTTACCTTCTTCTGCATCACTTTCAAGGTCACGTAAGTCACTTGATGTACCTGAAATACCAAGTAAACCTGATTCTTTGTTTAACACATTAAGAACTTCTTCGGCGTTTTGACCAGTCTTTTGCATAATGAAAGGAATTAATGCAGGGTCGATATTACCTGAACGTGTCCCCATTGTAACACCCGCTAATGGAGTGAATCCCATTGATGTATCGATTGATTCACCACCATCGATGGCAGCAATTGATGCACCATTACCAATATGACAAGAGATAATACGTAACTCTTCAATTGGTTTATTCATGATTTCAGCAGCACGTTGTGATACATATTTGTGACTTGTACCATGGAAACCATATTTGCGAATACCATAATCTTTATAGTATTGGTAAGGTAAGCTATATAAATATGATTGTTCTGGCATTGATTGGTGGAATGAAGTATCAAACACTGCTACATGAGGAATGTTTGGTAATAATTTTCTGAATGCACGGATACCCATTAAGTTAGCAGGGTTATGTAATGGTGCTAATTCACTTAATGACTCAATTTGTTCTTCCACTTTATCTGTAACTAATGCTGACGTTGGGAATAACTCACCACCGTGCACGACACGATGTCCTGTACCAGCAATATCATTAATGTCATCAATGATGCCATGTTGTTTGCAACTGTCTAACATGATGTTAATTGCTTCTTCATGATCCTTGATATCTTTAACATCTTTAATTTTTTCACCATTCACTTCAATTGTGAAGATTGAATCTTTAATACCGATACGTTCGATTAAACCTTTTGTTACTAGAGTTTCTTCAGGCATTCTTATTAGTTGGAATTTTAAAGAAGAACTACCAGCGTTAATCGCTAAAACTAAACTAGACATATATTATTGTCCTCCAATTTATTAATTAATATCCATATTTATTTAACCATTAATACAGCCATAATTCAAGAATATCACAGTTTATTTTTGAGGATGATTGTCTTTCATCCAAGTATTTAATTCACCAATAAATCCTTGGAATTGATTAGGATTTTTAAAATCAGGAATATTTGCTAATAACACTTCAACTGGCTTAGTCTCATTCGATTTTTTCTTTTGTAAAATCAATATTGATTTACGCGCATTTTCGTTCTTAAATAGCGTCTTAGGTAAATTTAGAAATGCTTGCATTTCTGTTTCTGTAGCAATGAAATTTTCCAACTGTTTTACATTGTCATCTTCAAAAATATTACTTGGAACTACTAAAAATGCGAAACCAGATTGTTTCAAGGCAGTAATTGCTTGTTCAATTAGTAAATAGTGAGAATAGCTATGCCCTTCTTTAAAACCTAATTGCATTTCATGACTTCGTTCATCTAGAGGATAATATCCTATCGGTAAATCACCAATAACAATATCCGCTTCTTCTAATGGTAACGGCATAATTGCATCCTGAGGATAAACATCAAACGGTATCTCCAAGAAATTTGCTAAATGTACACTAACTCTTGAAAGTACCGGATCAACTTCAATAAGATGATGCATAATTGTAGTATCCTTAAGCACTTCATTAACAGATGCACTTAAATGGCCTGCACCACTAGCGATATCTACAACATGTAATTCTTCGTTGTTTTCAGTAAATTTTTGAACTAAAAATCCGAGAATTAAACCAATAGAATCGGGTGTTATTTGGTGATTGGCTTGAATCGTTTCTTCTTGCATTAAACTTAAATAAGCGAACTGAAATGCTTTTCTACGATCTTGTAATGTGGCTTGTTCCAATAATTCACGTTTATTACTATAAACATCTTCCATCGCTAATCCTAAATTCTCAATAAAACTTTGACCATTTTGTTCATTTAAAGCTTTAGCTTTTTCATCTAATGTTTTGAAAAGCTTTTCCATGATTGTTTGTTCTTCACTCATAAACTTAATCCTCTCCATTAAAAAAGTGTCCATTCGGTTTATTTCTTAATAATAATCAACGCTAATTTAAAGTAGCATTTCTGAAATAAATATGGACACTTTTACGTTATATCTATCTTCTAAAAATTGATATTAAATGTTGCGATATGCTTCTAATGCAGCATCAAAGTTAGGGAAATCAGTACCTTCACTAACTAATTCTTTATATACAACTTTGTCATTGCTATCTAATACAAAAACAGAACGAGCTAATAATCTTAACTCTTCCATAACAACACCATATTGTTGACCAAATGATAAGTCTTTATGGTCACTTAAAGTAATAACGTTGTCTAAACCATTTGATGCACACCATCTTTTTTGAGCAAATGGTAAATCTGTAGAAATCGTTAAAACAACACCGTCTTCTTGCGCCGCT
The DNA here is from genome assembly GCF_003217445.1 of Staphylococcus sp. AtHG25. NCBI lineage: Bacteria > Bacillati > Bacillota > Bacilli > Caryophanales > Staphylococcaceae > Staphylococcus > Staphylococcus sp. AtHG25. Next base: position 85,452 of record NZ_QJSN01000004.1, read on the forward strand.
TCTTCATTAAATTTACGAGTTTGTTGGTCACACACACCTGTATCAATAGAAGGTACAACGCTGATTAATTTCTTTTGACCTTTATAATTTTCTAAACTAACTTCATTTAAATCGTTATCTAATACTTTAAAGTCAGGAGCATGTTGCCCTTCTGATACTTCAGAACCAGCTAAATGAATTGGATTATTTTTAAAAGTGATTTGTGTCATGATGAAATGACCTCCTATAGTATTTATCATTATATTGCTATCATACGACAGTCGTAAAACTTAAATCAATCATTTAAAACTAAATCATATCTAATGTTGAAGTAGTTGTAAAATGTAGTCATATGTGTTTTTCAATATTAGAACTGTTGTAACGATGATAAAAAGTATCTTTACATAACCAACACCATTACTTATGGCAAATTGTGCACCTACATATGAACCAATTATCATACTTACAGCCATAATTAAGCCATACACAAAATCAACCTGACCTAAGATAATAAACAGAACTAATGCACCTAAATTAGAAGCAAAGTTTAAGACTTTCGCATTACCTGCTGCACTTAAAAAATCAAATCCAAACATAAGCAAAACAAATAACATAAAAGAGCCAGTGCCTCCACCTAAGAAACCATCATAAAAGCCAATCATTAACATTAAAGATACAAAAATGACAGCTTTACCAATTGTTAGCTTAGAAAATGTGCGCACATTTCCCCAATCTTTTTTCGTAATTGTATATATCAGTACAAGGCTCAATATAATGATAATTAAAGGCATTAAAACTTGTGCAGGCAACATAGTAGCTAAACTAGCACCGCCTGCTGCAAATATAAACACAAATGGAAATAACTTAAGTACAATATTTAAATCTACTTTGCCTGAACGTATAAACTTAATTGCACTTGTAAGCGATCCAAATGAACTGGCTAATTTGTTAGTACCAATGGCCAATGAAGGTGGCATTCCTATAGCTAATAGAGCTGGTGTTGAAATTAGGCCCCCACCACCTACTACTGCATCGATAAAAGCAGCTAAAAATCCAAATGCTATAATAATCAATATAATATTTAGCGTTATCTCCATGATGCATATCCCCTTTGTTTTTAATACTTGATTACTCCATTTTAGAATAACTCATCAATTAATGCATCAGTGTTTTGGTCTTTTTCGCTTTTATAATCTTTGTTAATCGTTAATGTTTCAATATTATCTGCTGCACGTTGAACCATTTCATCGAAGTTAAATACACTTTCATATTTAATTACTTTATCAAAATCTGGTTCAGTTACAGGATTTTTAGGAGTGAAAATAGTACAACAGTCTTCATAAGGTTGAATCGAAACATCAAATGTACCAATCTCTCGTGCTTTCTTGACAATATCTTCCTTATCAAGCGAAACAAGTGGTCTTAAAATCGGAGTAGAAGTCACATCATTAATTGCGTACATACTCTTTAATGTTTGACTTGCCACTTGTCCTAAATTTTCACCGTTAACAATCGCATTAGCCCCAACTTTTTCTAATACAATATCCGCTACACGTAACATCATGCGACGTGTAGATGTCATTGTGTATCTAGGATGAACTACTTTATTTATTTGTTTTTGTAATTCTGTAAATGGCACTATATGCAATTTTATTGGCCCCACTCTTTCAGAGAGGATACGTGTAAGTTCAATCACTTTGTCTTTAGCTTTTTCACTAGTGAAAGGTGGACTATGGAAATGAATCGCTTCTATATAAACACCACGTTTCATAATTTCCATTCCAGCTACTGGAGAGTCTATGCCTCCTGACAACATTAAGAGTGTTTTACCGCCAGTGCCAACTGGTAAACCACCAGCACCTTCATAAATTTGTGTGAATACATACACACCATCCATTCTTACTTCAACTCTTACGTTATAATCCGGTTGTTTCACATCAACCGATATATCTTCAGTTGCTTGTAAAATCGCACCTCCAAGTTCACGTTGTAAAGCATATGTGTCCATTGGAAATGACTTATCTACACGTTTAACATCAATTTTGAATGTCTCTCCCGGTTTAAAATCTTGAGCTAAATCAACACATAATTTTTTTATTTCATCTAATTCTTGAGATGTTTTATGAACAGGACTAATAGATTTAATACCAAATATTTTAGTTAAGCGATTGATTACCTCTTGTGCATCCGCTTTTTCAGTTAATGAGATATACATTCTATCTCTCTTACCTTTAACATGCGTTCCTTCTATAGTTTGTAAAGACTTAATAACGTTATCTTTCAAAGCATTTACAAACTTTTTCCGATTTGTTCCTTTTAAAGTCAGTTCACCATATCTAACTAATAAATGATCAAACTCCATTTACTTTAACAGCTCCTTAATTTCTTTGTATATTGTTCCAAATTTCACTTTAAATTGATCAATATCTTCTTGAGTAGTCATATCTCCTAAGGATAATCTAATACTTCCTTCAATTTTATTATCCGGAAGTCCCATTGACATTAAAACTTCATTTAGTTTCCCTCTTTTAGATGAGCAAGCGCTTGTAGTTGAAACCATGATATCCAATTTAGAAAATGCATTAACTAAGACCTCACCTTTCACACCTGGAAACGCAATATTTAATATTTGCGGTGCACAATCCATAGGAGAATTGATATATACACCTCTAAACTCTTTTAAAAATTCACGTAATTCATGGTTATAATCACTTAATCGTTGATTACGTTCATTTAAATTATCCATTGCTAAAGTTATTGCTTTCACTAGTGACACATTCATTGGCAAGTTCACTGTTCCACTTCTTACGCCGTATTCTTGTCCTCCGCCATGAACAATAGGCTCTAATTTATCTTTATTGTCAATTAATAGGAGACCTTGTCCTTTAAGTCCATTAAATTTATGGCCACTAAAGCTTACACTATTAACACCTTCAAGGTTCATTGTTACCTTTCCCAAAGCTTGAACTGCATCAACGTGTAAATGTGCTTTAGGATATTCTTTTAATATGTTCACTATTTCATCAATAGGTTGAATTTGTCCCATAATATTATTCACATACATACAAGAAACAAGGCCGACCTTATCATTCATCAATGAAGCTAAATGTTCAATATCAACACGACCATTCGCATTAACATCAACATATTTTAAGACAAACCCATCTTCTTCTAAATATCTCATCACTTCTAAGACGGATGGATGTTCTAAAACGGAAGTAATAATTTCATTTGCAAATTGCTTTTTACGATAAGCAATACCTTTTAAAGCTATATTATTCGATTCAGTGGCACCACTTGTGAAAATAACATCTGTATTTTGTCCTATAGATAACATTGAAGATATACGTTCCTTTGCTTGTAGAAGCACCTTCTCCGCTTGCAAGCCCCACTTGTGAGGACTATTTGGATTGAAATAAACAGTTTCATTTACTTTATTAAATGAATCGAGTACATCTTTATGAGGCTTAGTAGTGGCTGCATTATCAAAATAGATCACTTAAAACACTCTCTTTCATTCACTATTAAATTATTTACCCTTTGTAAATTTATCGTTTATAGACATATTATTCAAAAATAGATACTAAAGCATTATACTATTTTTAAATAAAAATAAAAGGCGTCGGACTCAAATTAAATGATTTTGAGTTGAAAACTTATTTAGCATTATTTATTAAGCGTTCCGAATTTGAGTAACCCCCCTTAATTTCAATAACTTTATATAAGTTTAAATAAATCAAAAAAGATGGGACAGAATTCATTACGAATTCATTGTCCCACCTCAAAATAGACTACTATTTATTTGCTTTAACCTAACATTTATTACTTACCAAAGTTATAAATGTTTATTGTCAATATGACAAGCGAAATTAACCTTTGGCTACCTCATCTTCAATATATTTAGTAATTCCAGGTTCTACACTTTCAAGTGCTTGTTCTGAAATTTCAATTGATCGTTTGTAACGATTATTTTTAAACAAGCGTTCTGCTTCGTTTAAACTCTTATCTACATTATTATGATCTTTACGATAACGGTTACCATATTGAATTAAACGTTCTGCGTATACGGCATTCACCAATACATCATTTGCTTCATCTTCAAAAGTATTCATTTGAATAACAATTTTGGCAACTTTATCTTTAAGTTGTTTAACGTGAATTGGACGTTCACTAAATTGATCATTAGTTTCACGAACTTCATGGTCAATTTCATTTTTCATAATAATGAATCTTTCAGGTACACTTGTTAAATTTGAAGCTAAAAGTCGGCGATAAACTTCTTCTTTTTTAGATTGAATTCTTAACAGATTATCTTCTGCCTCAGCTTCATCCTCTCTCAATTGAATAAGATGATTTTGTAATTTTTCTTGGTTCTCATTAATTACTTTAACGTGATCGTCTAAATATTCTAAGTTGTCTTTAACTTCGCTGTAACGTACAGCAGATTTAGCCATTTCTTTAAGAATTTCATCATATACTGCTACTAAATTTTGAATTTCGTTCTCATGTTGTCTAATGCTATGAACATCGCTTTCATTAATGAAATAATTTTCACGAATATAGTCAATTTCTGTACGTAATGTGTAATTCATCTCTCGTGCTTTGAACAATTCATCAGTAATTTGTTCTTTAGTTTCTTCCACTTCATTTTTAGCTTTAACTTCATGCTCAATCAAATCATACATTTCATCAAGCTTATCATTAATTTGTTCAAGTTTATCGTTTGCATTATCTAACTCAAGACGACTGATCATAGGTTCTACAAAATTCAACTCTGTCTTTAAGCTTTGTAGCGTACCATCGATTTTAACGTGATCTAGATCATAACCGTTCATCTTTAAGTCACGACAACCATATTTTAAATCTTGAAATTGCCCAGGTAGTTCTTTTTGAGCTTCTCTAATTAATTCTGGAATTTCATCCATATACTTTTGGACTTCATTCATAGATTCATTTAGACCCATAATGTGGTTATGTGCTTGAACGTAATTACCTTCTTCTTTAAGTTCTTCATACTGTACAAGTTCTGGCTCAAATGATTCAATTCTTTTTTCAAGTGGTGAAGCTGCATCGCCGAACTGATGTCTGTTAGCTAACACATCACGCTTCATTTCTCGATAATTAGTCTTGCACTTTTCATAAACTTGTTCATTTTCCTTATGTAAAGATACAATTTCATTAACATCTTCAACTTGTTGTTGATACCCAGCTTCATATTTATCCATTAATTCATGTGCATCGTCAATATCACTTTGAGCTCCAGAAAATTGAAACTTATCAAGTTGAATTTCAGCATCGTGGATTTTTTCCTCTACGGGTGCTAAATAGTTATTTGTATAGTCTAAGGTGTCTCTCTTAAAGGCATCATATTTTGTTCTAGTTTCCCCTTTTAAATTTAATTCAGAAAGTTGTTTTAAATTTTCTTCAAAAGGTAATCTTTGAACTTTTAACTTACGTTCTTCAGCTTCTTCAACAATTTTTCGTTTGTTAGAACGTAAATAAAACATGATTCCTACAATGATTAAAACAATGATAATTATTGCTAATATTGTGTATAAAACCATCTCATTCTCCTCCTATGTTATCATTATTATAACGCAAATACCGCTTTCATTAAACTAGTAAATGAATGAATTGATAGAATAAATTTTTCCATTTATAATTTATTAAAAATAACAAAATGAGGTAAGCATATGCCAATAATAAAAGAAACAAATTATAATTTATTAACGAAACAGCTTCAAAGTTTAATCGAAGACGAACAGAACCTTATCGCAATTCTAAGCAATACATCAGCTATATTAAATGATAATTTAGATCAAATTAATTGGGTTGGTTTTTATCTTATTGAAAATGAAGAACTTATTCTTGGACCCTTTCAAGGTCATCCAGCTTGCGTTCATATTGCAATTGGCAAAGGTGTCTGTGGTACTGCAGTTGCAGAAGATAAAACTCAGTTAGTTAAAGATGTACACGCGTTCCCAGGACACATTGCTTGCGATGCAAACAGTAAATCAGAAATAGTTATTCCAATTCATGTCAATGATGAAATAATTGGGGTTCTAGATATTGATGCACCTATCACAGATCGATTTACTAATGAAGACAAGGAAGGTTTAGAAGTTATTGTCAAAGTTCTTGAAAAACAGCTAACTAAATAACTAAAAAGTATTGACACTTTGTAAAATACTGTTACAATGAACTCTGTGTGAATTAACGAAAATAGCAGTTGCATATCAATGAGCTCTATGTTGTTCCCGATGAGGACGTGTCGCGTAACTGACGCTATAAGGTGAAGACACATAAAACAACATATCCTATTGGGCATGCAACACTCTTTTTTGTTTATTCATAACAACAAAAAAGAAAAAGGAGGAGTCTTAATATGGCTCGATTCAGAGGTTCAAACTGGAAAAAATCTCGTCGTTTAGGTATCTCATTAAGCGGTACTGGTAAAGAATTAGAAAAACGTCCTTACGCACCAGGACAACACGGTCCAAACCAACGTAAAAAATTATCAGAATATGGTTTACAATTACGTGAAAAACAAAAATTACGTTATTTATATGGAATGACTGAAAGACAATTCCGTAACACATTTGACATCGCTGGTAAACAACACGGTGTACATGGTGAAAACTTCATGATTTTATTAGCTAGTCGTTTAGACGCAGTTGTTTATTCATTAGGTTTAGCTCGTACTCGTCGTCAAGCACGTCAATTAGTTGGTCACGGTCACGTTGAAGTTGATGGTCGTCGTGTTGATATTCCATCATATTCATTAAAACCTGGTCAAGTTATCACTGTACGTGAAAAATCACAAAACTTAGACATCATCAAAGAATCTGTTGAAATTAATAATTTCGTACCAGAATACTTAGACTTTGATGCAGATAGCTTAAAAGGTACTTTCGTACGCTTCCCTGAACGTAGCGAATTACCAGCTGAAATTAATGAACAATTAATCGTTGAGTACTACTCAAGATAAGTTCATGATAATGAACAACCACCCTTCCTTATAGAATGGGTGGTTTTTTATTCATAGATGATCAAAGTGATTTTATATTCTAAAGATATCCTCTGGTAGATCAGAAATAATGCCATCTACGCCAAGATTGATAAGTTTTTTAACATCTTTCGGTTTATTCACAGTATATGGAATAACCTTCAATGATTGACTATGTGCATTTTTTATAAATTTAGAATTAACTAATTTGTAATTAGGATTAATAAAATTTGCATAATCAGATATTTCTTCAAAGTTTGGAGATTTATACCAATATTTCTTTCTACTAATAAGCAACCCCAATTGATACTCACTATCCATTGAGTTTAAACGTTTCACACAATCTTCATCAAAAGATTGAATGATTGCCTTATGTTTAGGAACTTTATATATTTCTAAAGCATTCAATACAGCTGTTTCTATTCCGGGATATTGATGTGGAACTTTAATCTCAATAAGTAACTTTTTTGAAAAATTTTTAATTAAGGATAACACCTCTTCAAATGTCGAAATCTTAGTATTTTGAAAGGATTTATCATGTTTTACTCCAAAATCAAATGTTAACAATTCTTCAAGTGTATAGTCTTTTACTTTTCCTTCACCATTTGAAGTTCGATTAATAGTGTCATCATGTATAACAACTAAATGATTGTCTTTGCTGAAATGTACATCTATTTCTAACATATCAACATGTTGCATTAAAGCCGCCTTAAAACCAACAAGAGTATTTTCTGGAAATTGATTCGATAAACCACGATGAGCAACTATTTGAAATGCTTGATTAGGTTTATTAATTTTCATAAAAGTCACCTTTCTTTAATTATGTCACACTTTAAACTACACTTAAATTACCATATTATAAGTGGAGGTTAAACATAAATGGTTAAGCATGATTTTAAAGTACAAACAAAATGGCGTGGTGGAAGAGAAGAAGTTGGAACTGTTAATGGAGACATTATTTCCGAACAAATTTCTATACCTGCACCGCTTGGTGGTAATGGAGTAGGTACAAATCCTGATGAATTATTAGTATCAGCAGCATCGTCTTGTTATATCATCTCATTGGCAGCAACATTAGAAAGAGCAAAATTTACCGACATCGATCTGATAAATGATTCAGTGGGTACTGCCCTATTCGAGAATGGTAAGTTTAAAATGGCAACAATAACACATTATCCTAAAATTTCAGTGACTGCAGAACACAAAGAAAGTCTTGAGAAACGACTTCCTAAATTATTAGAAATAGCCGATAATAATTGTATGATTTCGAATTCTATACGTAATAATGTAGAAATTAAAATTCAAGCGTCAATTCAATAATTGTTAAAATTGCGCTAGTTTCACCATGAATCTCATATAAACATGGTGATTGCTCTTTTAAATTATCAGAATATTTGGTAAAATGATTAAATCTTATACCGTGGGAGGAAATTTAATGAATTATTATGAACCACTTTTATTAACACCAGGACCTACTCCAGTTCCAAAGGAAATCAATCATGCTTTAGGTTTACCTATGGTTGGTCACCGTTCACCAGATTTTGAATCTATAGCTAAAAAAGCATTTAACAATTTAAAACCCATTTTTGGTACAGAAAATGAAGTTATGATTTTAACATCAAGTGGCACTAGTGTCTTAGAAGCAAGTATGTTAAATATAGTTAATCCTGATGATCATTTTGTCGTTATAGTGTCAGGCGCCTTTGGCAAACGCTTTAAACAAATTGCTGAAACATACTATGAAAATGTATACATATATAATGTGGAATGGGGACAACCCATTGATGTTAAAGAATTCATAACATATCTTAACAATTTAAATCATCAAATCAGTGCTGTATTTACTCAATTCTGCGAAACGTCAACAGCTGTCCTACATCCTGTAGGTGAACTTGGTAAAGCATTGAAAACATTCGATCAAGATATCTACTTTGTTGTAGACGGTGTGAGTTGTATTGGTGCTGTAGATGTTAATTTAGAACGTGACAACATAGATGTGTTAGTTTCTGGAAGTCAAAAAGCAATTATGTTGCCACCTGGACTAGCATTCGTTGCTTTTAATGATCGTGCGTTGAAACGTTTTAAGGAAGTGACTACACCACGCTTTTACTTAAATTTAAATAAATACTTTGACTCACTTCAACAAGATTCTACTCCTTTTACACCAAATGTCGGGTTATTTAGAGCTGTAAACGCTTATGCCGAATTAATTCATTCTGAAGGGTTTGAAAATACCATCAAACGTCACTATATTATTAGAGACGGTCTAAGATCAGCTTTAAATGCATTAGATTTGGAACTTCTAGTAGAAGATGATTTCGCTTCCCCAACGGTAACATCGTTCATACCAACATCCAAAGATGAATTAACTCATATTAAATCAACTTTAAAAACAAGATTTAATATTACAATTGCTGGTGGTCAAGGTAAATTGAAAGGAAAGATTTTACGTATCGGACATATGGGTAAAGTCTCACCTTTCGATATGCTCTCAGTTATAAGTGCTTTAGAGATTATACTTACAGATTACCGTCAAACGAATTATATTGGGAAAGGCTTAACAAAATTTTCAGAGGTGATTCATAGTGAAGCATAATATTCTAGTGTCAGACCCTATTTCAACAGATGGATTACAAAGTTTATTAAACCATTCTGATTTTAACGTCGATATTAAAACTAATTTGGATGAACAATCATTATTAGATATTATAGATAATTACGAGGGTTTAATTGTTCGTAGTCAGACGCAAGTGACTCAACAAATCATTGAAAAGGCTAATAAATTGAAAGTTATCGCTCGTGCTGGTGTTGGTGTTGACAATATTGATATTGATGCTGCTACTCTCCAAGGTATTTTAGTTATTAATGCACCTGATGGTAATACTATTTCTGCAACTGAACATTCAGTAGCTATGATTTTAGCTATGGCTAGAAATATTCCTCAAGCGCATGCATCTTTAAAAAATAAGGAATGGAATAGAAAAGCATTTAAGGGTGTCGAACTTTATCACAAAACATTAGGTGTCATAGGTGCAGGACGAATAGGTATTGGTGTAGCACAACGACTTCAAAGTTTCGGTATGAAAGTGTTAGCTTATGACCCTTATCTTACGGAAGATAAAGCACAGCAATTAGGCGTTAAACTTGCTACTATAGATGAAATAGCTAGACAAGCTGATTTTGTAACAGTTCATACGCCATTAACACCTAAAACAAGAGGTATTGTGAATGCTGATTTCTTTTCAAAAGCAAAGCCAACATTGCAAATTATTAACGTCGCAAGAGGCGGTATCATCAATGAAGATGATTTATTAAATGCACTAAATAACAATCAGATCGCACGTGCTGCATTAGACGTATTTGAACATGAACCCCCTACCAATTCACCATTAATTGAGCATGATAAAATCATTGTTACGCCACACTTAGGTGCATCAACTATTGAGGCTCAAGAGAAAGTTGCAGTATCAGTGTCAGAAGAAATTATAGATATACTGGAAAACGGTAATGTAACGCACGCAGTCAATGCCCCAAAAATTAGTTTCAATGATATAGATGAAATAACACAACAATGGATTGAAATAGGTGAGTTATCTGGTGAATTAGCAATTCAATTAATTGAAGGTGCACCAAGAGAAATCAAGGTGACTTTTAATGGTGATGTCGCTAAACAAGAAACTGACTTAATTACACGCTCAATTGTAAAACAAATTTTGCAACAGGATTTAGGAGATCGTATTAATATCATTAATGCTTTTGCACTTTTAAATGAACAAGGTGTAACACGTAACGTTGAAAAAAGAGCATCACAAGGTACTTTTAGTAATTATATTCAAGTTCATTTAGTTAGTGATACGGAAGAAGTAAAAATTGGTGCCACTGTCATAGCTGGCTTTGGTGCTCGTATTGTACGTATTAATGATTACTCTGTTGACTTTAAACCTAATTCCTACCAACTTGTTTCTTATCATGGTGACAAGCCTGGTATGGTCGGTTTAACTGGTCAGCTACTAGGTAATCATAATATTAATATTGCATCAATGTCACTTGGCAGAAATGTACAAGGAGGCCAAGCGATGATGGTATTATCAATTGATCAACCTGTTACTGAGGATATTATCAATGAACTATATGATGTGGGTGGTTTCGATAAAATATATGGAACTACACTTTCAGTCAAATAACTAATCTTTTTAAAGATTCACTACTATAACTACTTGAAATAATAATGCCCCTCAATGATGAATTTTACTTCATCATTGAGGGGCGTATTAATACTAATGATTTAATATCAATTTATGGTGAATTAACCTTACAATAAAATACTTTTAATTAAACCTATATGATCAACAATATAATCTGCTTCATGATGCTTCAATTCTTTATGAGCCTCTTGCCCTTTTAATCCTGTTAATGTACCTATAAAAGTAGCACCTATTTGTTTAGCACAGAATAAATCAGCCAGTGAGTCACCAACAATGATTACATCTTCTTTATTTACAATTTGATCTTGTTGAGTAATGAATTGTTTATAATTCTCCTTGTTATTTCCATATAGAGTAGCTATATAGCAAAAAGGATTAGGCTTACCTAGAGGTATAAATTCAGGATATTCATTTTCAGCTTCCATAACATCACTTGCAGTAACAATGTGATTATCTGAAAAGAACGCTTTTAAACCTAAAGATTCAAATGGAACTAATGTCTCAGTTCTAGGTCTACCTGTAGCTATTGCAAGATGATAACCTCTCTCTTTAAGAGATTTAAGTAATGACTTTATCTCTTCAATAGGTCTAAGAACAGTTTCGTGATAAATAAAACCATTAATGCCATCAAGAATAGAAGGCTTTTCTTCAACTTGTTCAAATAATTCAGAACCCAAGTATAATTCTTGGTATAAATCTCTTGCAACAAACCATAGAGGTCCTTTAAGTTTAAACAAACGCGCATCATTAACATTTAATTCTTTCTTAGCATATTGTTCTAACTCAGCATAAATATTATTTTTACCACCTTGACTATGATTAATAAAATTCATAGGAAGTTCATAATCGATTTTAAAATCTTTATTGATCAATGACTGAATGTCTTGAATACTTCTAGCTGAAAATTGATTATCTTCTATAATGTCTTTAATTTGTTGAAAGGTAAATTGCTTCATTAAATGGATAAAATGTATGCAAAAAACGACAAATAACATATCCCAATTTGAATTTAATCCCATTGATTTTAATCGATTAAGAATTATATCATTATTAAATACTTTACTGCGAATATTATTTATAGTTTCGTAACTTAATGTATTTAATTTAAATGATTTATCTAAACCTAAAAAATGTTCACTTTTAAGTAACGCATCTATAGTTAAAGCTGACGTATCGAAACAACGTTCCTCACTTAAGAATACACCGTCTACATCAAATAAAATTGATTTCATGACTTTTCGCTCCATTATTTTTGAATATTCTGATACTTATAATCTTAACGTCTTATATCTCAATGTCAATAAAACTATAATAAAAAACTGATGAATTCTAGGTAGCCTCCTAAAATTCATCAGCTAATTGAACAACACATATTTATCAATATGGTTATATCTTATCAAATCAGTAAGACATATTTTGTCTGTCTTAATACATTTAAAAAATGAAATTATAAATTTTACATTTGCTTTTCAATTTCATCTGCGACCTGCTGTACATGAGTGCCAATTATAACTTGTGCTGAGTGTTGACCATTTTTGGTTACCCCAACCGCTCCTGCATTTCTAATTTTTTGTTCGTCAATAATAGAATTATCCTTTAATTCCATTCTTAATCTAGTAGCACAATTGGTCAATGTAGTAATATTTTCACTATCACCTAATCCTTCTAAGATTTGACTTGCTGTGTGATGATATTTGCTTTTACTTGTAGTTTCAGCCCCATCTTTCTCAGTTGTATTAGCAGTTGGATCAGCTAATAAATTGTCACCACGACCAATTGTGTTGAGGTTAAAGATTTTAATGACAAATCTAAAGATAAAGTAATATAAAACGAAGAATACAATGCCTTGAACTAAAATCATTAACGGATGATTAGCCACTGGATTAATTAGTGATAATGCGTAATCAATTAAACCTGCACTAAATGAGAATCCTGCTGTCCAATGAAATAGTGCAGCTATAAATAATGACAAACCGGTTAATAATGCATGGATTACAAATAATACCGGTGCAACAAACATAAATGCAAATTCAATCGGTTCAGTTACACCAACCATAAATGCAGAAATGGAACTTGCTATAAACCAACCATATACTTGTTTTTTCTGAGCAGATTCAGCGGTGTGATACATCGCCAACGCTGCAGCTGGCATACCAAACATCATAATTGGGAAGAACCCTGCTTGATATCGACCAGTAATACCTTTGATTGCATCTTGTCCAGTTTGGAATTTACCGATATCGTTAATTCCTGTTGTATCAAACCAGAACACAGCATTTAATGCATGGTGAAGCCCAGTAGGAATTAATAGTCGGTTAAAGAAGCCGTATAGGAATGCACCGAATGGTCCAAAACCAACTAACCATTCACCAAATGCCACTATAGCTGAATATATAAATGGCCATGCGAATAATAAAATCACAATTAAAAAAGTACAATAGAATACTGTCATAATTGGAACTAATCGCTTACCACTAAAGAATGATAACGCTGTAGGTAATTCCACATCACTGAATTTGTTATAACAGTATGCTGCAATTAGTCCTATTATAATACCAATAAACACATTTGAATTATCCATCTTACTAAATCCGTCGTTTACAGCACTCTCTTTTATATTAAATAATGGTGCTACTAACTCAGGAGATAATACTTTAACGACCAGTGCAAATCCCAAAGCACTCGCTAATGCGACTGCACCATCATTTTTCTTTGCCATACCAATCGCAACGCCAATTGCAAAGATAAGCCCTAGTTGGCCTAGTATTGCATTCCCTACCGTAGTGAAGAATAATGACACTGTTGGTAATATATTTAATGCTTTAAGCAAATTACCAATTCCAACGATTATTGCGCCAGCGGGTAAAACAGCTACTGGTAGCATTAAGGATCTCCCTAAATTTTGAAAAAATTTAAACATTTCACTCACTCCCAAAACAGATATTATTCAAATAATTTAAATATAACTAAGATATGTATATAGTTCCTTAACTAATTTACCATATATGTAAGCGCTTTTGATGTGTCAATTTTAAATCATTTTAAAAATATAATAAGCATACAGGTATCTAACACGCTAAAGCTCTTCAACCTATAAATGTAAAATTTTAATTTTAAATAAATTTATAAGAATAAAAGTCTCGTATTAAATTCACTGAGATTAATTAAGTGTATATTTAAAAACAAAAACACCCTATTAAAATAACTATTTGAGTCATTAAATAGAGTGTTTATTGTTAATTAGTTACTATAATTTATTTATCTAGACTACCTTGAATTAAGTGTAGTTCTTTTTGTAATTGGGCTGTACGTCTTTCAATTTCATGTGTTAAATAATCTATTTTTTCATTTCTTTTTAAATTTTTAGGAATATCTGATTGATAAATTGGCTCACCAAATTTAATAAGTGCCTGACCTGTAATTAAACCAAGTAATTTTTTAGGTCCAACATAGGCTGCTGGTAAAATTGGCGCTTTGCCTAACATTGCAATAGTTGAAGCGCCTCTTTTTAATGGAGCCCCTTCAGCTGATGTACGATGTCCCGTTGGGAAGATACCAACAGTTTTATTTTCTTTTAACAAATTAACTGGTCTTTTCAATGTACTTGGTCCTGGATTTTCACGGTCAACAGGAAAAGCATTCAATGAAGTTAAAAATTGACCAAACCATTTATTATTAAACAATTCTTTTTTAGCCATGTAATGAATTTCATTAGGAACTAATGCCATACCTAACATGATCACTTCATTATAACTTTCATGAGTACATGTTACTACGTATTTGTTATCTTTAGGAATGTTCTCCTTTCCAATAACATATAATGATTTAGCCATTTTAACTAATATAAAATCTAATAGTCTACTTATAAATTGATACATTATGTCACCTGCTTATTGATTTCTATACTTTATTGATTTTATCATTATCCTTATATATGAACAACTTATCAAAAGATACATCTAAAGTCTGATAGTGGATTACTGGCAATATTTGATTAAACCTTTCATAATTAAATAAAGGGTTAATATTATAATGGAGGTTAAAAATGTCTGAATTCAATCAAGAGAATCAATCAAATTATAACAACTATCAGCAACCTCAACCTGGAAAACCTAAATTCCCATGGTTTAAAACAATTATCGTTGCATTAATTGCTGGTGTGATAGGTGCTTTACTTGTCTTAGGTGCAAGTAAAATAATGGGATTAGTTGGAATAGATAATGGTGGTGCCCAAGTTCAAGAAGCCAATAATAGTAAAGGTGGAAATGTATTAGACGGAAAAAGTGATAAATATAAATCTGTTAATGCAATGATTAAAGATGTATCACCTGCGATAGTTGGTGTCATTAATATGCAAAAAGCTAATGGTCTAGAAGATTTTTTACAAGGTAAATCGTCATCCGAATCTGAAGAAGCAGGTATTGGTTCAGGTGTAATCTATCAAATTAATAATAATTCTGCTTACATTGTGACAAACACCCATGTAATAAGTGGTGCATCCGAGATTAAAGTGCAATTGCATAGTGGTAAACAAGTTAAAGCGAAGTTAATTGGGAAGGATACTGTATCAGATATAGCTGTCTTAAAAATAGATAATACTAAGGGTATCAAATCAATTAAATTTGCAAATTCTTCAAAAGTGCAAACTGGGGATAGTGTATTCGCTATGGGTAATCCTCTAGGTTTGGAATTTGCTAATTCAGTTACTTCTGGAATTATTTCAGCAAATGAGCGTACAATTGAGTCAGATACTACTTCTGGAGGTACTAAAGTTAACGTCTTGCAAACTGATGCTGCAATAAACCCTGGTAACTCTGGTGGTGCATTAGTAGATATTAATGGTAACTTGATTGGTATCAACTCTATGAAGATAGCCGCTGAGCAAGTAGAAGGTATTGGTTTTGCTATTCCAAGTAATGAAGTTAAAGTAACTATTGAACAACTTGTTAAAAACGGTAAAATTGAACGCCCTTCTATAGGAATTGGTTTACTAAATTTAAGTGATATTCCTGATTCTTATAAAAAAGAATTAAACACAGATCGTGATGATGGTATTTATGTTGCTAAAGTAAGTCGCTCAAGTGAATTAAAAACAGGCGATATCATTACTAAAATAGATAATAAAACTGTAAAAGAAGATACTGATTTAAGAACTTATCTGTATCAAAATAAAAAGCCTGGTGAGACTGCTAAACTAACTGTTATACGAGATGGAAAAACGCTAACAGTTAATGTTAAGCTAAAAAGCCAGTCCGATATATCATCTACTCAATCATCTGACTCTGAATCAGACAATAGACGAAATAGTCGAAACAGTCAATTTATACAATAGTTTTTCTAACAAAAGAACATAATACACAAATACAGCCAGTATATGATTAATCAAAATCAATTACTGGCCGTATTATTGCTTATATTGTCGCCTTTGACTTATTAGTAAGAAATAAAGCTAGAACAATAATTAAAATTAATGTAATGACTGATACTAAGAATCCAGCATGATAAGCGATAATACTGTGTGTCAAGGAATTACCTAATTGATTTATTACAACTAAAAGCTGTTCCAAAACTTGAACCAATATTTTCAATCATATTAATTCCCACAGCCGCTTCAGCTAATACGCTTTCTTTAATGCCCATATATGCATCAGTAGTTAAACCTAAATTAATGCCTCCAACACTACATCCTCTTAAAAACAAGATAATAGATAGAGCAATGATACTAGTATGATCTGTAATAAATAATAAAGGTATTGATCCAAACATCGAGATTATAACACTGACTAAAACCACCCATTTCGCTCCATATTGATCGATCAATTTCCCCATGTATGGTCTTGTAATAAGCATTCCAATTCCCTGTGGTATAAGTGCTAGAACTGCTTCAATAGGAGTGTAATGCTTAAATGTCTGAAAATATAATGGTATTATGACCATAGGTTCCTTGATACCTATGTTCGAGAGAAATAAACCTATAAATGGTGCTGTATAATTTCCCTTACTAAAGAGTGATAACGACATAATGGTATTATCATTTTTAACTTTATTATGAATATAATACATAAGTATCATAATACAACCAATAATCAGAAGAAGAATAGTAGTTCTATTATAAAAACTATGGTAATCACTTGCTTTTGTTAAACCGTATATGGTTGATATACTGATAAGACCTAGCAATATGATTCCTAACATGTCAATAGACTTACTTTTATTAAAAGGGACAAAGTTCGGTAAATATTTTATTTGCAATAATATGGCGATGATTACGACTAAGACATTAATAAAGAACATCCAGCGTCAAGACACAATATGAATTACAAATCCACCAATGACTGGTCCCATGATGGGCCCGAATATCATAGGTGCACTTACGACAGCCATGACTTTCCCAATATGGTCTTGACCCGTTGTCTTAATCAATAGCGTGAACATTAACGTTGTAATTATGCCCGCAGACAATCCTTGAATAATTCTGAACACAATAAAACTCTCTACATTCCAACTAATACCAGCTAATACAGATGTAATTCCAAATAGAATTGAGGCTCCTATAAATACATACTTCCGATTAAATTGATTGACCAGCCATCCTGCAATTGGAATAACTAGCGCTAAAGCAAGGACATATCCTGTTATACCCCACTGAGTGATTTCAATAGTAGTATTAAATGCGTTGTTAAGTTGTTTGATTGCTATATTAATCATTGTTGAATCTAACATAGGTGCTATAGCCCCTAATGCTATTGCCCAAGCAGCTATCATAATTTCTCTCGATACTTGACTATCATTTAATTTTGACATACATTCCTCCTACATATTGTTTCCACGTCAACAATATACACTCTCTTTTTGTTTCCTTGTCAACAATATATAACAAAAAAACTCGCTTAACCTGTAAGCGAGTTTTTTAGTTTAATCTCTTATAATGATCTTTTCTCTTGTTCGATTAGTTGATCCAAATGTTGATGATACCTATTAATGAAGGTCATCATATTATTAAATTCATCTTCTGTCATGCTGTCAAAAACACTTTGATCTCTATTTTGAAACGATTCATGTAATTCAGAGTGAATTTGATAAACGCTTTCACCCTGTGCAGTTAACTTAAAATATATTGCTTTTTTATTGTCTTTACTTTTAAAACTTTCAATTAAACTTTTTTGCTGCAAACGTTTTGTTAATTTACTAATTGCACCTCTTGTCATAAATAGCTTATTCGCTAAATATTGTACATTGGGATTCTGATATTCTTTAATCACTTCAACGCAATGAACTTCAGATGATTTGAA
The DNA here is from genome assembly GCF_003217445.1 of Staphylococcus sp. AtHG25. Classification (NCBI taxonomy): domain Bacteria; kingdom Bacillati; phylum Bacillota; class Bacilli; order Caryophanales; family Staphylococcaceae; genus Staphylococcus; species Staphylococcus sp. AtHG25. The sequence goes on from NZ_QJSN01000004.1 coordinate 103,934, forward strand.
CACATTAAGTGCTCGTTCCATTTTATCTTTATTTAGCTAACCTATTTTATTAAACAAATCTCTAAAGCTACTCATTAAAATTTCTTCTTTATTATTAGTCATTTCATCACTTCTTTTTAATCTTTATAACACATTTATTATACCCGTACTTTATTTATTTTCATAAAAAGGGCAATGCGCAAAGTCTATAAGATTTCGCTACATTGCCAATAAAATTAAACTTATTATTTATAGTTAACCATGAAATATTTTTTCTTACCACGACGAATGATTGTAAATTCATCATCTATTTTATCCTCATTGCTTAATTCGTAGTCTACTGATTGTTGTCTTTCCCCATTAATATAAATAGCACCGTTATTAACATCCTCACGTGCTTGGCGTTTAGACGTCGCAATGCCTGTTTCAATTAAGACATCAATAATATTTGAAGTTTCAGTTGATAATTCAACTTGAGGAACATCTTTGAAACCTTCTTTTAATTCTTTGCCTGATAATGATTTTAAATCGCCGCTAAACAAAGCTTTAGAAATACGAATGGCATCATCTAATGCCTCTTTACCATGAATAAATTCTGTAACATTCTCCGCTAAGGCTTTTTGCGCTTCTCTTAAATGAGGTTCTTGATTTTTAAATTCTTCGAGACGATTAATTTCATCTTTATCTAAAAATGTGAAGTATTTCAAGAATTTAATGACATCATCATCTGATTGATTAATCCAAAATTGGTAAAATTCATAAGGACTTGTTTTGTCAGCGTCTAACCATACAGCACCTGATTCTGATTTACCAAATTTCTTACCATCCGATTTCGTAACTAAAGGAATTGTTAAACCATATGCTTCAGTTTGTCCATACATACGTCGCATTAATTCAATACCACTAGTGATATTACCCCATTGATCTGAACCACCAACTTGTAATTTACAATTTAATTCACGGTTTAAATGACCAAAGTCGATAGCTTGAAGTATAGTATAAGTGAATTCAGTGTAAGATATGCCATTCTCAAGGCGAGATTGAATAGAATCTTTACCTAACATGTAGTTCACACCAACATGTTTACCATAATCTCTTAGGAAACTAATTAATGAGATTTGACTCAACCAATCTTTGTTATTAACTAAAATGGCACCTTTATCCGTACCAAATTCAAATAATTTATGCATTTGAGCACTAATACCCTCAACGTTAGCCTCTACTTGGTCTTCTGTTTGTAGTATACGTTCTTCAGATTTACCGGATGGATCACCAATCATACCAGTTCCCCCACCAATTAGAACGATAGGTCGATGACCATGTTCTTGGAAACGTCTTAGAGTCATAAAGGGAAGCAAATGACCAATATGCAGACTATCAGCAGTAGGGTCAGCACCACAATATAAAGAAATTTGTTCCTTATTTAATAATTCTTCAATGCTACTTTCATCTGTTTGTTGATAAATTAAACCTCTCCATTGTAACTCTTCAATTAAAGCGTTTGACATCAATATTCCTCCTAAACAAAGATTTTATTTTTAATATTTAGTAATCTATACTCTATTTATGAAAAATAAAAAGCACCCATACATCGTTAAATGTAAGGGCGCTTGAGCACGTTACCACCATACTTAAATAGCATATTGCTATTCACTCTATCAATGATACGTTCATTAATAAACGTTGGACAATTCATAATGAGGTGTATTCATATAAGTGCAACTATTAGTTCACAGCTACCACTAACTCTCTGGAAATCACAAATATATTACTTGTCCTCTTATCCAAAATATATTGAATTGTAATTAATTATAAGTATTAAAAATATAAAAGTCAAATCAGTGATTATGGTATACTATATTTAAATTTCAAGAGGCTTAAGGTGAAAGAAATGTTAACCAACATTAATAGAGATACTAAGTTTAATTCATTTGAAAAGTCCTACAAAAAAAAGAAACATGCAATTGTAGGATTATTTAGTGTTGGGTTATTTATATGTTTAATAGGATTTATAGGTACAGTTATTTATTTCAATCATTTAACGCATGAATCGTCTAAAATAAGCGATCGTGAATTAAAACAGAAAGTCTTGCATTTTGCAGGTGACGATTTAATAAATCATGAAAATTCTGATGTCTTAAGTGAATATGATAAATCTGAGAACTCTCTAATAGTAGGTCCTAAACACGTCAATCCAAATGTCATTAAAGCCCTTACCTCTTCCGAGGATACCATGTTTTATAAACATAAAGGTATTCTTCCAAAAGCACTCGTACGAGCAATGATACAAGATATATTTAATCTTGATCAAAGTACTGGTGGTAGTACAATTACTCAACAACTAGTAAAAAACCAAGTGCTTTCAAGTAAAAAAACATATAGTCGAAAAGCAAATGAGCTTATTTTAGCAATGCGTCTTGAAAATTTATTGTCAAAAAATGAAATCATCTATACATATTTAAATATTGTACCTTTCGGTAGAGATTATGAAGGTAACAATATTACAGGTATTGCGTCAGCGTCTTATAGTTTATTCGGTATTCCACCGAAAGATTTAAATATTGCACAGTCTGCTTACCTAATTGGTTTATTACAAAGCCCGTATATGTATACACCGTATGAAGAAAATGGTGAATTAAAAACTTATAAAGAAGTCAAAATCAGTGTTGATCGTCAACACTATGTATTAAAACGAATGCTTGTTGAAGGTGTAATCGATAAAGAGGAATACCGACACGCTAAACGTTATCATATCTATGACCATTTACTTACAAAACCGCAATTGAATAATAATCAATCTGCATAATTGATAAAATGTCTTATTTAATTAAATTTATATTTTGTTTCAAAAACAAATTCATAAAAAAACTGCCGACAAAGTTTTGCGCTTTGTCGGCAGTTTTCAACGTAACATAATAATACATTATGATAGTCGGTACTTCAGTCTACTAGAATAAGCCTACTGCATGGCCGTCTTCTGTAACGTCCATATTTAATGCAGCTGGTTTTTTAGGTAATCCAGGCATAGTCATGATTGCACCTGTTAATGCAACAATAAATCCTGCACCTGTTTTAGCCTCTAATTCTCTAATAGTAATATCAAAATCAGTTGGAGCACCTAAAGAAGTTGCATCATCACTGAATGAATATTGAGTTTTAGCCATACAGATTGGATATTGACCCCAACCATTGTCAGTAAATTCTTTTAGTTGTTTTTTAGCTTTTTTACTAAATGTAACTGAAGAACCACCATAGATATCTTTAACGATTGTTTCAATTTTTTCTTCTAATGATTGATCTAAATCATATAAGAATTTGAAATCATTTGGTTGTTCAATAACTTCAAGTACTTGGTTAGCTAATTCAACGCCACCTTTACCGCCTTTTTCCCATACTTCAGTTAAAGCGATTCTAACGTTATTTTCTTTAGCCCAAGCTTTTACTGCTTCAGTTTCAGCATCTGTATCATGAATAAATGCATTTAATGCGATAACTGGTTCAACACCAAATTTACGGATATTGTTAACATGACGTTCTAAGTTAACAATACCTGCTTTAACTGCTTCAACATTTTCTTCTTTTAAGTCATCTTTAGCTACGCCACCATGCATTTTAAGGGCACGAACTGTTGCAACTAAAACTACTGCTGAAGGTTCAAAGCCAGCTTCTCTAGCTTTAATGTCGATGAATTTTTCAGCACCAAGGTCTGAACCGAATCCTGCTTCTGTTACAACGATGTCTGCAAGATCACGTGCTGTTTCAGTAGCTAAAATTGAGTTACAACCATGTGCAATGTTAGCGAATGGTCCACCATGAACTAATGCAGGTGTACCTTCAATAGTTTGAACTAAGTTAGGTTTAATAGCATCTTTAAGAATCATTGCTAATGCGCCTTCAACTTTTAAGTCTGCAACTGTAACTGGTTTACGATCACGAGTGTAACCAATAGTAATACGGCTAATTTTTTCTTTTAAGTCATTAATATTACGAGCCAAACATAAGATTGCCATTACTTCTGAGGCAACTGTAATATTGAAACCATCTTCACGAGGTACACCGTTAGTAGGTCCACCTAAACCAACATTTACATGACGTAATGCACGGTCGTTCATGTCTAATACACGTTTCCATTCAACACGACGTACATCAATGCCTAATTCATTACCTTGATGGATGTGATTATCGATAAATGCAGATAAAGCATTATTTGCAGTAGTAATCGCGTGGAAGTCACCATTGAAGTGTAAGTTAATATCTTCCATTGGTAATACTTGCGCATAACCTCCACCAGTTGCCCCACCTTTAATACCAAATGTAGGTCCTAATGCTGGTTCACGTAAAGCTACCATTACATTTTTCTTTAATTCGTTGAACGCATCAGATAATCCAACAGTAACTGTAGATTTACCTTCACCTGCTGGTGTTGGACTCATTGCAGTTACTAAAACGACTTTCCCTTTGTTGTCTTTTGGTTTGATTTGATTGATATCAATCTTAGCTTTATAGTGACCATATTGTTCTAAAGCGTCTGCTGGGATTCCAGCTTTTTCAGCGATTTCTCCAATAGGTTTTAGTTCTGATTGATTAGCAATATCTAAATCTGATAAATGTGCCAACTTATTTCAACCCCTTGTTAATTATAATTTGATTTATGTAAGAATACCTCAAATCAGTTGCTTAAGGTTTCTTTTAATCTTACATATTAATAATAACTAACAATGTAAGCGATGTCGAATTTTTGAGAGCGTTTCCAATGATTTGTGTAAAATTCAACTTAATTTTATGATAAATCTGCTAATTTAAATAAATTTTTTTATAAATCTAAACATTTAAAGTAAAAATACATCATAGTATGAATTCAAAAACCTTTATTTCGACTTAGGTCAACTATAATCATTATAAAAGCTAGGACCAATAATTGTCCTAGCTTAGTTACATTCATTAAAGTTTAATCTTCCATCGTACTTAAATCGCCTGCATCTAAATTAAGCTCCCAAGCTTTTAACACACGTCTCATAATCTTACCAGAGCGTGTTTTAGGTAATTTATCTTTAAATTCTATTTCTCTTGGTGCTGCATGACCTGATAGCCCCTCTTTAACAAATTTACGAATATCTGCTTTTAGCTCATCTGAAGGTTCATAGCCTTGGCGTAATGAAATAAAGGCTTTGATAATTTCGCCTCTGACAGGATCTGGTTTACCGATAACACCCGCTTCAGCTACTGCTTCATGCTCAACTAATTTCGATTCTACTTCAAATGGACCTACACGCTCACCAGCAGTCATAATTACGTCATCAACACGGCCTTGGAACCAGAAATAACCCTCTTCATCTTGATATGCTGAATCACCTGAAACGTACCAATCTCCAATAAAATAAGAATTATATTTTTCAGGGTTTTTCCAAATTGAATACATCATAGATGGCCAACCTTTTTTAATAGCTAAATTCCCCATTCTGTTCGGTGGTAATACATTACCTGAGTCATCTATAATAGCAGCCTCTATTCCCGGTAATGGTTTACCCATTGAACCTAATTTAACGTTAACTGCAGGATAATTCACAATCATATGCCCCCCTGTTTCTGTCATCCACCATGTATCTAATACACTTTTATCATATACATCTTTAGACCATTTAATAACTTCAGGGTTAAGTGGCTCACCAACAGATAAAATTGATCGTAATGATGATAAATCATATTTTTCTACTACATCATCACCTGCGCTCATTAACATTCTTAATGCTGTAGGCGCAGTATACCAAATTGTTACTTTAAATGTTTCAATCATGCTATACCATTGTTCAGGAGAGAATCGACCACCCGCTATGCAATTTGTAACACCATTTAACCAAGGTGCAAACACACCATAAGATGTACCTGTAACCCAACCAGGATCAGCTGTACACCAGTAAATGTCACCTTCTTTTAAATCTAATACATATTTACCTGAAATATAATGAAGTAACATTGCTTTTTGAACGTGTAATACCCCTTTAGGTTGACCAGTAGAACCTGATGTGTAGTGTAAGATTAAACCATCATCTTCTTTTAACCACTCAATATCAAATTCTTCATTTGCTTGATTCAATTCTTTATTGAAATCAACATATTGTTCATCAACTTCATCGTCAACAACTACTATTGTTTCTAAGTGAGGTAATTTATCCTTAGGAATTCTGCCTAGTAAACTATTTGTAGTAACAATGACTTTTGCTTCACTATTTTCTAATCTATCAGTTACCGCTTTTTCCATAAAAGCTTCAAATAATGGACCAACGATAGCACCAATTTTTAGAATACCAAGAAAGGCAAAATATAGTTCAGGCGTTCTTGGCATAAAGATAAATACGCGATCCCCTTTTTGAACATTCGCTTTATCTACTAAAACGTTGGCAGCCTTATTTGATAGCACTTTTAATTCTTTAAAACTATATTGTTCCTTACGTTTTTCATCTCTATAATTAAGTGCAATTTTATCGCCTTTACCATTATCAACATGACGATCAATACACTCGTAAGCCATGTTTATTTTTCCTGTTTCATTCCATGAGAAAGCTTTTTTCACTTCATCCCAATCAAAGTCCTGATATGTCTTTTCATAATCTTGTAAATTATAATTACCTTGCTCGCTTTCAAATACTTCTACTTTCATTATAAACTCCCCCTCATTTAATGAAATCGCTTTCTTTAAAAAGTATTATACATTAATTTTTGTGTTATTCAAAATTTTTAGATAATTATTACAATTTAATTTGTTTATTTCTCTAAATAAATATAAAATAACTATAATAGTAGTTCGTATTGGGAGTGAGATGAATGAAACACATTAAAACAAACGTAACCAAGCACCTAACAATTAACAATAAGCATTTCATTATTGAAGGCCCTGTTTCATGCAATTATTTGAAAACGCTTTCTTTCGATGAGTCCTTAAATGCCTTTAGACCGGCAAAAGATCAATTTGACGCTTTGAAAGAAATTACGCAATTACCTGAAGGTCGTATTTATATTGCTCGAGAAAACAAACATGTCATAGGGTATGTAACATATCACTATCCCGATGAATTTGAAAGATGGGCTGAGGGACAGCTACCCTATTTAATTGAGTTAGGTGCTATAGAAGTGCATCGTGATTTTAGACAGTTTCATCTAGGTGGTGAGCTTATTTCATTAAGTCTTTCTCAAGATGAGTTTGAAGACTATATTGTTTTGACAACTGAGTATTATTGGCATTGGGATTTGAAATCAGCTAAATTAGATGTTTTTGAATATAAAAAAATGATGCAAAAATTAATGTCTAAAGGTGGATTAGAAGTATTTGCTACTGATGATACAGAAATTACCTGTCATCCAGCTAATTGTTTAATGGCGAGAATTGGTAACAGAATTACATTAGACCAGCAACAGTCTTTTGATGATTTACGTTATAAGAATCGATTTTTATTTTAAGATTTCTGTTAAAAATTTAAGGGGTATGATATTTATGCAAAATAATTTAAGAACGGGTTATGTCTATTCAGATGAACTATTAAAATATCGTTTTAATGATAACCACCCTTTTAATCAAATGCGATTAAAATTAACTACAGAATTACTCCAAATGATGAAATTGTTGAAGGATGATCAAATCATTAATCCTAGAATAGCCACTGAAGAGGAATTGGCTTTAATTCATAAATATGATTATATACAAGCAATTAAACATGCGTCTCATGGAATTTTAAGTCCATCGGAGGCTAATAAATATGGATTAAATACAGATGATACATTCCAATTTCAACATATGCACAGGCATAGTGCAAGGATTGTTGGCGGTGCACTTAATTTGGCAGATGAAATAATGAATGAAAATATATTAAATGGTTGTCACTTAGGTGGCGGATTACATCATAGTTTACCCGGACGTGCCAATGGATTTTGCATTTATAATGATGTTGCCATTACAGCAAAATATCTTGCTACTAAATATAAGCAACGTGTGATGGTCATTGATACAGATGCGCATCACGGTGATGGGACTCAATGGAGCCTTTATACTGATAATACGATCATGTGTTATTCCATCCATGAAACAGGGAAATTTTTATTTCCAGGTTCAGGACATTACACTGAACGTGGCGAAGATTTAGGCTATGGTTATACAGTAAATTTACCGTTAGAACCTTATACTGAACATGATAATTATTTAAAAGTCTTTGAAGAATCCGTGACAAGTGTTATTGAGGCTTATAAACCTGATATCCTACTTAGTGTACATGGTGTGGATATTCATTACTTAGATCCTTTAACACACATGAGTTGTTCATTAGAAACTTTATACGAGATTCCATATATAATTAATAAATTAGCGCACAAATATACAGATGGAAAAGTTTTAATGTTTGGTGGTGGAGGTTATAATATTTGGCAAGTAGTTCCAAGAGCGTGGAGCCATATATTTTTAGCATTAATTAATAAACCCATTCAAGAAGGACCTTTACCAGAACAATGGATTAAAAAATGGCGTGCGTACTCACCAGTAAACCTACCTAAACATTGGACAGAAGATTATCGCGACTATCAAACAATACCCAGAACATATGAAATCTCACAGAAAAACAACGAACGAGCAAGTAGAATCGTTCATTGGTATACACACTAAGGGAGCGGTATGATGATTTAATTTTAAAATCATCGTACCGCTCCCTTAAAGCAATTATAATTGGAAAGTTTATAACATATATTCTCAGTTTGTCAGTTGATATGTGTTGAAATTGTAACTATTAATAATAAATTATTTTTTTACTACTAGTCTTTGGTTGTACCTCTATACTCAATACGGTGAGGTAAAATAACATTAGGTTCTTCAATTTCTTCTTCGTTCATATATTTTGTTAATAAACGCATGCCTACAGCACCGATATCATATAATGGTTGAATAACACTAGATAGTTTTGGTCTTACCATCTCTACTAATCGTGTATTGTTGAAACTAACAATTTGTAAATCTTCTGGTACTCTAATACCAGCATCTAATGCACTATGCATAATACCTATTGCCTGTTCATCACTTATTGATAAAATGGCATCAGGTAAATCACCTTTCAAATCCTCGAATACTTTAATACCGTCTTTATAACTTTCAGATCCAGAGAATTGCACAGTTTCATTTAAATTTAATTGATGACGATCCACTACTTCTTTAAGACCATTAAATACATCTTCTTGAGCTTTTTTAGAGTAATCACCGCTTACTAATGCAAATTCTTTAGCACCTGATTGAATTAGTTGCTCAGTAATTTCCATTGCTGCAGTTTTGAAATCAATATTAACAGAAGCGATATTGTCATCTTTTCCATTCGTACCTGATACGACGACTGGAACAGATGATTGATTAATTAAATCTTTAATTTCTTCAGAAATCGTTCCACCTAAAAAGATAATACCATCTACTTGTTTACTTAATAAATTATTAAATATTTCTTTTTCTTTTTCAGAATCATTATCTGAGTTAGAAATTATAGAATGATATTTGTACATTGTTGCTATATCCTCAATACCACGAGCTAATTGAGAATAATAGATATTGGATATGTCAGGAATGATAACGCCTACTGTTGTTGTTCGTTTACTAGCTAGTCCTCTTGCAACAGCGTTTGGTCGATAATTTAATCTTTTGATTACTTCATTAACTTTTTTTCTAGTTTCAGGTTTAACATTTTGATTACCATTCACTACTCGTGAAACGGTTGCCATAGATACTCGGGCCTCTCTAGCAACATCATATATAGTTACTGTCATAATTTCCTCCTTGTAAGCGTTTTATTTGTTATTATAACGTGTTTTCATTTCATTTTCAAAGTTTACCACAAAATCGCTTTCATTCAAACCTATTGGTAATAATTTCACATTTATGTCAAATTTTATATTATTTTATTTACAAAAGAGTAATTTGCCATATTATTCAATAAAATGAAATCGTTGATTAATAAATAGAATAGCTAAAGAATGACAATTTAAAGAGCTGTTCATTATTACCAGAATTAGTATTATAAAACATACTTATAATTCAGTAAAACGAATAGCTCATGTATATCAATTATCTAATTAGATAAACTTATTATTTTAATTTTTTTGAATTATATAATTCAGCTAATGGTTTCAATTCATTGTAAAATTGATCAAATTCATTTAAATCCATTTGTTGACCACTATCACTTAGTGCAACAGATGGGTCTGGATGAACTTCTGCCATTACACCATCTGCACCAACAGCTAAAGCAGCTTTTGCAGTTGGTAACATAATATCTTTGCGTCCTGTGCTATGCGTTACATCTACCATTACAGGTAAATGCGTTCCTTGTTTTAAAATTGGAACAGCAGATATATCTAGAGTATTACGTGTTGCTTTTTCATAAGTACGGATACCACGTTCACACAGGATAATATTTTTATTTCCTTGTGAAGCAATATACTCGGCTGCAAAGGTAAATTCCTCAATAGTCGCAGACAATCCTCTTTTTAATAGGATAGGTTTATTAGTTCTGCCAGCTTCTTTCAGTAATTCAAAGTTTTGCATGTTACGCGCGCCAATTTGAAATACATCTAGGTATTCATCAGCAACTTCAAAATCAGCAGGATTTACAATTTCACTAACAACATTAAGACCAAATTTATCTTTAACATTTTTTAAAATTTTAAGCCCTTCAACGCCTAAACCTTGGAAATCATAAGGCGATGTACGAGGTTTAAATGCGCCACCACGAATGAATTTCTCTCCCCTAGCTTGCAAATCTTTTGCGACTGCATCTACCTGTTCTTGAGATTCTACAGAACAAGGTCCAAATACAAATGATTTATTCCCATCGCCAATAATGCCACCGTTGTCAAATTTAACAATTGTATCTTCAGGTTTTAATTTACGTGATACATAAAGATGTTTCTCATTCTCAGATTTTTGCAAGTCAGTTGACGCTTTGAAGATTTCTTTGAATAATTGCTTAATAACATTATCATTAAAAGGTCCTTGGTTACGATCCATTAATTCATTAATCATTTCCTTTTCGCGCTGTGGATCATAAACTTTTGTGCCTTGTTTTATTTTTTCTTCACCAATCTTTTGAGCTAACTCACCACGTTTAGATAATAATTCTAAAATTTGATTATTAATCGAAACAATTTCTTCTCTGTATTGTTCTAATTTCGTTGACATTACTACTCACCTCAATAAAAGTTACTTAATTAATTATATTACTTTAAAGCGATAAAATAATATTAGTTAGATAATATTCTAACAATTTAAAAATAATAGTTCAACCTTAGAAGTCTAAAAATTTTCTAAAATTTATGAATTATCTAATTACTATTGTGAAATGTTTAATTAATCGTTTTCGATATAAAAAATGGAGCGAATCAAAAATCTAATATATATATAGATTTATGAATCCGCTCCATTTAATGAATGAATATTAACTTAATCAGTAAGTTAAAGTTTCATTAATCATTAAAAGTACGTTTATCTATTTTACTTTTAGTTTTTTTAGCTCTTTGTTGTTGTTTAGGTGTTTTATTTTTAGCTTTTGGTTCGTTTTGTGATTGCTTGCTATTCCCTGTTGATTTTTCATTGTTTGATTTTGTATCGTGTGTGATAACACCATTTTCAAATTTAGAAGTAGCGTGAGCTTGATTATTTTTTACTTGGTCTTCATTGGTGTTAATTGTTTTGTCTTCTTTTGTAACTAAATTAGGAACAGTATTAATACCTTTTGATTTAGCAACAGAAGGCTCTTCTAATAAAGTTTTTGTTTTATTGGCTACGCTTGAGTCATTATCTAATTTACTTTTTTTTGTTTTAGCAGCTGATGCTAGATTTTTCGCAGTAACATTTTTATTATGGCTAGCATCATCCTTAATTGAAGGATCTGATAAATTATTATTTGATGATTCAACTTTTACTGCATTTTGTTGTGCTGTTAATTCAGTAGCACTAACCTCTTTAGTTTCATTTTCTTCTTTCTCTGTTTCAGCTTTAGCTTCTTGTATTTCTTGTGCTTGAGGTGATTGGTCTGATAAATCATCTGACGTTTCAGCTTTGATTGCATTTTGTTGTGCAGCTAATTCTGTAGCACTAATTTCTTTTGATTTTGAATCTTTTTTAGCTTCAGCCTTAGCTTCTTGTATTTCTTGCGCTTGTGGTGATTGATCTGCTAAATTATTCGACGTTTCAGCTTTGATTGCATTTTGTTGAGCTACAAGTTCATCATTGCTAACTTCTGAATTGTCTCTGTTTTTAAAGTCATCAATTTTTTGTTTAACATTTTCGATATTACTTTCAGTTTGTTGCTTAATATTTTGGTAACGATTTCTCAATTCTTTTTCTTTAGTCTTCGCACCATCGATTTTTTCTTCAGCTTTATTTTTATAAAATAACCCTACAGCTGAACCGATTAAAGCACCTGTAATAAAACTAATTACAAAGTCCTTACGTGAAGGATGAGAACTGAACTTGTTGTGACCATATTCAGAATTTGATACATCATAATTATTAGAATTCTGATTTTCACCTTGTCCGTGTAAATCTTTACCAGTGTTGTTAGTCGCAAACTCGTCTCTATTATAATGTTCTGTATTTGAACCTTGCCTAGATTTACCATTTTTTTGGTTTGGTCCATTATCATGTAAATCATGACCAAAATTATTTTTTTCAAATTCATCTCTGTTGTAATGTTTTGTCGCATTTGACTGTGCAGCACTATCTTGTTGATTAGCACCTTGTCCATGCAAATCACTGCCTGTATTAGATGTTGCAAATGAATCTCTGTCATAATGCTTTGTTGCATTTGATTGTGATGTGTTGTCTTGTTGATTAGCACCTTTTCCGTGTAAATCATTACCAGAATTTGTAACTTCAAATGCGTCACGATTATATTTCTTGCTCATATTAACTCCTCCTATAAGAAAAGCACTTAAATAAGTAAAAACCTCATTTAAGTGCATTTGATTGAATCATATTAAAAGTTTTTCTCAACGTTAGTAGTGTAATTTTCGTTAGAATGATTTGCATCATTACCTACAGATGTGTTTCTGTAGTTTGCACTTCCTCTACGGTAGTGTCTATTTTGCCATTTGTCAGCAATTTCCATTGCAACATTTGACCATTGAACTACTTGAGAAATTTTATCTTCATTTTGAGAAATATTATGTGTAATTGAGTTTGTTACACGATCAACTGAACCATTTAAGTTTTGAACTGAATCACCGATGCCTTTAACACCGTCGACAACAGAGTTTAAACGTTCAACTTTTCCTTGAATATCTTCAGTTAAGCGATTAGCTTTGTGAAGTAAATCAGTTGTCTCACGAGTAATACCTTGAACTTGGCCTTCAACACCATCAAGTGTTTTAGCAACGTGATCTAAATTCTTTTTAACTGAAATTAAAACAACAACGATTCCAATACATAATACTAAGAATGCAATCGCAGCGATAATTCCAGCAATTGGTAAAATCCAATCCATTAAAAACGCCTCCTAATTACCATTTACTTTTAAATAAAAGCTATTAATTATAAATACCCAACATAATTATATATAAACATATTAAAATTCATTTGTCATGCCGACATGTTCTTCATATGCACGTTGTAACTTTTGAATGTCACCTGCACCCATGAATAAGATGACTGCATTATCAAATTGATCTAATACGTCAATATTATTTTCTTCGATAAGTGCAGATCCGTCAATACGATTTATCAAATCTAGAATCGTTAAATCGCCAGTATTTTCACGAATGGAACCAAATATTTCACATAAATAAACATGGTCCGCTTTACTTAATGATGTTGCAAATTCATCTAAGAAGGCTTGTGTTCTTGAGAAAGTATGTGGTTGGAAAACTGCCACAATATCTTTATTTGGATATTTTTTACGTGCTGTTTCAATTGTAGCACTAATTTCTCTTGGATGGTGAGCATAATCGTCTACTAATACTTGATTAGAAACATTTGTTTCATTAAAACGACGTTTTACACCACCAAATGTTTCTAATGCCTCTTTAATGTTGTTAACGTCCATCTTTTCTAGGTAACTAATTGCGATTACAGCTAATGCATTTTGGATATTATGATCACCGTACTGAGGTGATAAAAATTGATCATAATATTCACCATTAACATAAACATCAAATTGAGTGCCTTTATCCGTGATTTGAATGTTATCTGCGTAGATATCATCATTTTTATTTAATCCATAGTAATAAATTGGAACATCGGCTTTAAGTTGTCTTAGATGATCATCGTCACCCCAAGCAATAATTGCTTTTTTGACATTGTGCGCCATGCTTTGGAAAGCACTTGCTACATCATCAATATCTTTGAAGTAATCAGGATGATCAAAGTCAATATTTGTCATAATTGCATAATCTGGATGATAACTTAGGAAATGTCGACGATATTCACATGCTTCAAATGCAAAATAATCGCTCGCAGGTAATCCCATTCCAGTTCCATCACCAATCAAGAATGATGTTTTTTTATCACCATTCATAACATGTGATAATAAACCCGTTGTTGATGTTTTTCCGTGAGCACCAGTAACTGCAACAGATGTATATTGATCAATTACGTGACCTAAGAAGTCATGATAACGAATAACATCTAATTTTAAATCATGCGCTTTAACAATTTCTTCATGAGTATCTGGAAACGCATTACCTTGTATTACTACCATCCCTTTTTCAATATTATCTGCATTGAATGGTAGTATTTTAATTCCTTTATTTTTCAATGCTACTTCTGTAAATACATATTTTTCAATATCAGACCCTTGCACCTCATGACCAAGATCATGCATGATCTGTGCTAACGAACTCATTCCAGCGCCTTTAATACCAACAAAATGATAATGCGTCATATACATAAAACTCCTTTAAATTAATCTTTCTTTATGTCTGCTTCAGTAATAAATACATCTCTAGGTTTAGAACCATTAGCACCTGAAATATAATCTAATTGTTCAAGTTGATCTACAATTCGAGCTGCACGGTTATAACCAATTTGGAAATGTCTTTGAATTAATGAAGTAGATATATGTCCTTCTTTAACCATAAATTCACACACATCATCAAATAATTCATCTTGAGCTTGTGTTTGATTCTTTTTAAGTAATTCCTTCTCTTCGAATAAATAGTCAGGTTCTCTTTGATCTTTTATGAAATCAACTACATCATCAATCTCATCATCCGAAACAAAAGTACCTTGGACACGAATTGGTTTATTCATTCCGCTACCTAAATAAAGCATATCCCCATATCCTAACAAGCGTTCTGCACCGCCACTATCTAAAATCGTTCTTGAGTCAACGCTTGAAGATACCATAAATGCAATACGTGTAGGTATGTTAGCTTTTATTAAACCAGTGATGACATTCACAGAAGGTCGTTGTGTTGCAACTAACATGTGTATACCGCATGCACGAGCCTTTTGAGCTATTCGAGCAATTGATTGTTCTACTTCTTGAGGTGCCATCATCATTAAATCAGCTAACTCATCAATAACAATAACAATTTTTGGCATTCTTTGCTCATATGGTGCTTTTTTATTGAAGGCAGTAATATTTCTTACATGGAATTGCGCAAATAATTTGTAACGTTTTTCCATTTCATCTACTGCCCATTTTAAACTTTGTGTAGCTGCCTTTACATCAGTAATAACAGGTGAAACTAGATGTGGTAAATCGTTATATGGTGCAAGTTCTACCATCTTAGGGTCAATAAGTAATAATCTTAATTCTTCAGGATGATTTTTATAAAGTAATGACATTAAAATGCTATTGATACACACAGATTTACCTGAACCAGTCGCCCCTGCAATTAATGCGTGAGGTGTTTTAGCTATGTCCATCAATAATGGTTCATTATTGATTCGATTACCCATTGCTACTGTTAATTTAGACTCGGCATTTTTAAATTTTGGACTCTCTAAAATAGATTTTAAATTGACTTTCGTAGGATTTAAATTCGGTACTTCAATACCAACTAAACTTGTTCCAGGAATTGGTGCTTCAATTCGAATATCTTTAGCAGCTAGAGCCATTTTAATATCATCTTGTAAAGCTGTAATTCTTGAAACTTTGACACCCTTTTCTACCGCCAATTCAAAACGAGTTACACTTGGTCCTTCTGTAACATTTTGAACTTCAGCAGGTACATTAAAATAATAAAAAGCGTCATTTAATTCTTGTTTTTTCTCTTCAATCCATGATTCATCTATTTCATGTTCTTCATGATCTTCTAATAAATTAAGGGTTGGTAACTTAATATTAGGTCCTCTTCTTATAGGAGCCTTATGATTAGCGTCATTTCCATCTTTATGATTCCTTTTTGAAGTATCATCGGAATAATCCTCTTTAGAAACAAACTCATTAATATCTTGTTTATTATCATTTTGATTATTTGAATTTTGAACTTTTCCAAACTGATTTCCTTTAGGTATATCATTGTTTTGACTATTATCAACATCTTGATGTTCATTTTCTCTTGTGTTTTCGTCATTTTTAAAATTGTCTTTTTCAACTGAATGTTCGGAACTTTCATTGTATTCAAGAGATGCCAAATTAAAATCAGTTGATTCGTCAGAATTTAATTGTGACTCATTTAAATGATTGTCGAATTCTGCATTCATTTTCTCATCTTGTGCTTCTTTTTTTGTTTCAGGTTTTAATTCGGGCACATTAACTTTGTTTCTTGAAACTGAATTTTTTTTAGCATCCATTATACGCTTCTTATCAGAAGGTGTCATTACAACATTAAATGGTTTACTACCAGGCTTGATTGACATTTTTTGAGGTATTTTATTAGTTTTATTAGATGATAGTTCAGGTTTTTTATCTTCACTTAAACTATCTTTTTCAAGATGTTCTGAATCATCTGTTGTATTAGACGTTAATAATACATCTTCGTTATTAAAAGACTCATTTTGTATATCTTCTGTTTGTGATAACTTTTGATTTTCTTTATTCTTATCTTGTGCCAATCTTTCATCATTTTCTTCGTCTTCATTAGTTGCGTATTCTATATCTGAAGAAACAGCATTTCGAACAGCATTATTGATATTATTTTCTGATGGATTTTGTTGATCTTCAGAGTTATTCACTTCATCATTAAATGATAAATCATTTGTTTTATCTTGCATAAGTGATTCTGATTCATTAATCTCTCTATAATTAGCATCGTCTATTTTTTCATCATTGTTTTCAGAAATTGTTTTATTACTAATACCTTCATTTTCTCCATCATCCATGACTTGATCATGTAAATCATCATCATGAAGCATTTCTTCATGACTATTGGTGTCCTCTAAGTAGTCATCAAATTTTTCATTTGAATAACTTTCCACTTTATTATTGTTAATTTTTAATGATTGTTCTTCTAATACATCTTTAACTTGTACATCATCCTGACTAACTTGTTGGACGCTAGAAACTTGATTTAAATCAATTTCTTCATAATTGTAGGGTTCATGAGATTCATTTGAAACTTCCGTTTGATTATCAACATTACCACTATTAGTTTGTTCATCAGTTTGATTTTGAACTAGCCCATTGTGCTCATCTGCTAATGATTTGTTCTTACTATAATAACTATGCTTGCTTTCATCGATTTCATCTTCATTCGATTTATTGCTTACATTGTCACCTTGATTAAGTGAACTTTCACCAGTATATTGTTCTGCTTGCTTAGCATACATTTCATCGATTGCTCTTTGTATACTATCTTCTTCATCAGTTTGTTGTCGTTTATTTTGTAAGGCTTCTTTAAATTTACGCTTTTGTTGAACTTTACGCTCTCTTTCTTTTCTAATTTCCTCTACAATCTGAGATGCATAAATATTTTCAATATTCACCGTGTTATCACGTTTTGAATAATTTGGAGTACGCTCATTATTATTAGAGGTATTAGAACTTGATTCTATTGTTGATTCATTTTCATTGTTAATTGATGAATCAATTTGTGAGGAACGTTTAGTATCTTCCTTATTTGAATTGTCAGCTATACCATGATTACTTTCATGGGGAACATGTTCAACTGTGCTTGAACTAAATTTTGTTGTAGACTCTTTTGAATCTTCATCATCTTTAACAGGTGGTATTACACCGTTTTCGATGGGTCTACGCTTTTTAGTTCCAAAAATAGCAGATGGTACTTCCGATGTTTTAAAACTTGAACGGTGATATGTAGGTTCAGAACTTAAATGATAGTTTGATTTAAATCTTTCTGATTGTAACTTAACTCTAGATTGGTGATTAGAATTAGGTTTTAAATAATTTGAAACATTGGTACTAGAGTACTTGCTTTGATGTTTGTTAAAGCGTTGTGTATCACGTGTATCAGTATATTTATTTGATGACTTAGGACTTCTTGATTTAATAGAAGGTATACCAGTATCATCTTGATTTATATGATTTCTTCTACGTCGTCTTCTTGAATCTTCTGAACTATCATACTTAGCATAATTATTAGATTGATTTGTATGACCATCGTAAACAAATGAATCATATAAACTATGGTCATTAGTAGAATGTGGTCTATAACTATCTATATCATCATTACTGTCACGATAAATTGCTTCTTCATAATTCTCGTCTTGACCCACATCGATAGGGAAACGAAACTTACCTCTTGGACGATCATATATATCGTTGTTTTCAGGAAGTAATGAATCATCTTTATTTTGAGTTAGATCGCCATTGCGACGTTTACTTTTGCGTCTGAGCAATTCTTCATCAGAATTCTCTTTATTACTAAATAAATCATCAAACCAACTCATATATTCACTTCCTTCCTATCTTAATCGAAAAATGCTTGACCAATTTCATAGTCATTACTTAATACCATTATACCTTTTTCTTGAGGTGCATTTGGTAAATTTAATTCTTTCATAGAACAAATCATTCCACTAGAAGCTACACCACGTAATTCAGCATCTTTAATAACCATACCACTTGGCATTACTGCTCCTACTTTTGCTACAACCACCTTTTGGCCTGCCTCAACATTTGGTGCACCACATACGATTTGTAAATGCTCATTACCAACATTTACTTTTAAAACACTTAATTTATCAGCATCTGGGTGTTTTTCTTTAGTTTCAACATATCCAACTACAAACTTAGGAGATAGATCTGCATTTAATTGATAGTCTAATCCTGATTTATTTATGGCTTTCTGAAGCGCATCCACTAGTTCAGAAGTTAATTTAATATGTCCGTTTCCACTTATTTTGTTATATCTTGAAAATTCAAATATATTGAAACCGACTATTGTTCCTTCTTTACTAATTTCAACAATATCGCCTTGTTTTTTAAATTCAAACGGTCCATCAGTAGGTTCTATCTGTAGAAAAGCTACATCCCCTACTCCTTCTTTATTGTAAAATAAATTCATTTGAAATCTCCTCTATATCAATTATTTTTTATTATTAAATCTTTTACGATTTGCTTCTAATCGTTGAATAACATTTGGATCTCGCTTTTGTTTATTATTTTTACCCAAAATGAATATAGGTTCAAAATGTCCTTTTTCATAACCAAATGATAATGATGTGATTGGAACTAATCCCTTAGTGAAGAATTCCATTGTCAAATGAGCCATTACATCATAACCAGTTTTATTACGTATATCAGCAATAATTAAGACATCTTGATGTGGAACAGCTACTAACATTTCACCTTCACACTGTTGATAGATATCATCTAAAAATTTCGTATTCAAAATGCGACTAGCATCGTACCCATCATTTGAATTTACAAAATAGAAAATGTTTCCTTTAACTTCATCTGTTTTATATTCATTTTTGAGTTTACGTATGTTGAATAATGACATTTCTTTAACTTGTTGTTCAGTTAAACCAAGTGACTCCAACATACTTTCATCAATTAGTCGGTAAGATTTACCTAAATCAAGTGCGTAATAAATATTGGTTTCAGCTGTATGCTTTTCAATGATAAAACGATGACCTTCTTTTGTTTTTTTATCAAAACTTGTAGCACGTATGACAGGCATAATCTGGATGTTAGTCATTTTTTCAATGCTTTCATCATACATTTGAGCGATTGCTTCCTCGACATAATAAACAATTTCATCTATTATTTTCTCTTTTTGGACTTCATATTTAGCGACAATAGCGTTTAACTTGATTGTTACACCTTTATAATTGTCTTGTCTATATATACGTAATGTTTCCTCTTCACGATCAAATTTAAAATCAACATTTAGATGCGCTAAACGTTGTTTTAATTTATCTCTTATTTGAAAAACATTCATATTTAACACTCCTATATTCACACCTTATGCTATTTTACAATAAATTTGTAGTCAATTACAGAAAAAATAAGTTAGAGTTTAAATTCTACTATTTTTTAAATTACTTTTTAATTAAACATATTTACTCAAGAATTCATCAATTTGTTCAATAGATTTTCGTTCTTTTCCAATATAACTACCTACTAATTTATCATTTTTATACACTAAAAAGCTTGGGATACCCATAATATCATTTTCAATAGCTAAATCTATAAATTCATCTCTATCAACTGAAACAAAATTAAAATGTTTATACTTCTCTTCTAATCGAGGTAAATCAGGTTCAATAATACGACAGTCAGGGCACCAACCTGCTGTAAATTCAAATACTGTGTTTTCTTTCTTAAGTGAATTAAATTGAGATTCAGATTCTAATTTTATCATTTAATCTACTCCTTATCTTGGAATTGTAATTTGTTAATTTGTTCTATATTTAAATTTAATATAACTTGTTCAAGTAGCTGTCTTGCAGAATAGTAATCTCTAATATCAAAAACTGCATTCGTACTATGAATATATCTAGCACAAACACCAATTACTGCAGTTGGAATACCAATATTAGCTTTGTGTATTTCTCCACCATCTGTACCGCCTGGAGATATGTAGTATTGATATTTTATATGATTGTCTTCAGCTAACTTAATTAGATAATCTCTAAATTCTGGTTGTAGAATCATAGTGCCGTCTTTAATACGGATTAATGTTCCACCACCTAATTCACCTGATAATTGGTTTACACCTTTAATATCATTCGCAGGTGAACAATCTACAACCAAAGCAACGTCAGGCTGAATTAATTCAGCAGCTGGCTTAGCACCACGTAATCCTACTTCTTCTTGAACGTTAGCACCAACATATAAATCGACATCCAATTCTACATCACACAACAATTCTAGTATTTCAATTGCAATGACACAACCATATCGATTATCCCATGCTTTAGCACTATATCGATATTCAGATAACTGCGTCAATTCAGTATTTGGAACTATTGTATCTCCTATTTGAATACCTAATTCCCTTACTTCTTTATCAGAACTTGCACCTATATCTAACAATAAATCTTTTATTTCAGGTACTGCTTCATTTCCAGTTCTAAAGTGTTTAGGTATATTAGAAACAATCCCTACAATAATGTCTCCTTTTCTGTTTTTAACTTGAAGGCGTTGACCCTGCCATATATCATTTGCTACTCCTCCAAGATTGGTAAACTGTAACATACCATTTGTTGTTATATTTGTAATCATAAATCCAATCTCATCCATATGTGCAGCTATCATTACCCTCTTGGCATTAGCTTTTTTAGATTTTTTGACTCCATAGAAACCACCCATATGATTTACAATAAATTCATCAACATATGGTGCCATTTCTTTTTTCATATAATTTCGTACGTCTTCTTCAAAACCTGGCGCACCATGTAATTCACTTAAAGCTTTAATTCGCTCTAATGTTTTTTTCTTGTCCATCTTAACTAACACACTCCTTAAATGTATTATATCATTTTGAATATGGTACACTAATGATAAGAACTATTAATAGAGAGGTAAAGATTATGACACGTCAAACTTACAAATACATCTCAATTTCAGTTGCTTTACTTACAAGTGTTGCTACTATTATATTTATCTATTTTCTTAGAGAAAATAATAAAATCCAAAATCCTAGTAATGTTCTGAAAGAAGCCAAATCTTACTTTATGAATATTAAAGGTTCATTTATTCTTCATGAGCCGTATGTAGATGACAATTTATATCCAAACAGATTAATCTTTCAAGGTGGCATAACTCAAAGTAAGAATAATCAGCAAGTTGAATATATATTTTATGCGGATGCTAAATCGGGAGAAATCATTAATATTATAGAATTATAATAAAGTAAATGGTAAGAGGAGTTGGAATTAAAGTATGCCCACTCCTCTTACCATTTTTTACTTTACATGTAATTTCAATTATTAAAGCAAGCCTAAATCCAACATTTCACTAGTCAATCATTAACGCTTAATTGACTGCTTGATTGTTTTGCCATCAAGTTCATACTGAGCCGCGAAGAATACATTATCATGATAATACAAGAACCAATAATCTTGATAAATGTAATAGGGAATTAATCTTTCTTTTTCTCGAATGGATTGCATTGGATAATCGTCATATGCCATAACCCATAATGGATTAATATGTGCATTCGTAGGCATAATATCAGACATATGGACAGCTCTCTCTCCTTCACTTTCAATCGTAATAATTGATTGTCCATAACTATGACCACCCACGTGCTTCATATGAATGCCTGGATAAACTTCAACCTTTTTATCAAAAAGTATTAATTTATTTTCATAAGTACCTCTATTGATTTCCAAATAAGTTGCCTTACTACGTATGTTAGGGCTTATAAATTCATGCCACTCGTCTTGTTGCACAAAATGAGTAGCTTTCGAAAAAATTGAGTTGCCGTCAACATCTGTTAGACCTGTGGCATGATCAAAATGCATATGGGACATAAGTACCATATCTATATCTTCAACATTTAAATTTAATTTTTCTAGTTCATCATGTATTTGACTTTCATACATGACACCATAATTTTTAAGTTGTTTATCAGTTAATTTATGATTACCAATTCCAGCATCAATCAAAATATTTTTATCCCCTGTTTGAATTAAAATTGGGTAAGTTAAATTTGGAACTTGGTTTTTCTCATTAACAGCATATCGTTTAGTCCATAATGGTTTAGGAACTACTCCAAATATGGCCCCACCATCCATTTGCGTCATACCACCATTTAAATAATTGATGTTAAATGCGCCTAATTTCATATTAAACACCTTCCATTTGTCTTTTTATCTATTAAGTGTTCAGATATCAATCTAAGTTACAATACAATATCCACTTTAAAAATAAATAAACAGGAGTGGTACATTATTCATAATGAATCATTGTACCACTCCTGTAGGGTGATTAGAACTGAGTATATTTTATTGTTGTTAATTTCATTATTCTATCACTATTTTAATATTTGTAATACATTATTTCAATAGTACTTATTATTGAAATTTTACTAACTAATGTTTAATAGATTTATGAAATTTCGCTTCCATACGATAAATTCTAGAACCTTTTTCAGAAAATTTCTTTTCATATTCTGTCAAAATATTATCTTCATCATCTTCGTCATGTAGATTTAGATTTAACTTCGTAAAGTACATCCCATATTGCGACATACTTTCTAAACTGAAAGCGAATAAACCTCTATTATCCGTTTTAAAATGAATTTCTCCATCTTCTTTTAAAATTTGTTGATATAAAGCTAAAAAAGTATGATATGTCAATCGACGTTTAGCATGCCTTTTTTTTGGCCAAGGATCTGAGAAATTTAAATAGATTCGAGAGACTTCACCATCATTAAAATACTCATTTAACTCTATAGCGTCATTACATATCATTTTTAAATTTGTCAGGTTTAGTTCCTTCACTTTATCCAACACTTTATACATTACACTTTTTTCACGTTCCATAGAAACAAAGTTTATTTCTGGGAATTTAGAAGCTAGTGTAGTTATAAATTGCCCCATACCAGATCCAATTTCTATATAAATCGGTTGCTCTTTATCAAACCACTCTGACATTTTTCCAGCATGCACCCCATCCATATCAACTAAATTAGGATGTTCTTTCAAATAATCTTCCGCCCATGGTTTATAGCGAACTCTCATACACGAAATCTCCCTTAGATAAATAAATTGCTATTCATAACCTCATTTAAGAATTTCAACCAATTATTCATATCTTTAAATCTTTTCTGTTCTTCATACCACTGAACCATTCCGATTGATTGAATTACCGTATACCATTTCATACGCTTGTTTAATTCAATGCTCTCTTCTACACCGTATGTTTTAAACCAGTCTGACCAGTTTTTTTCGGGAACGTAGTTATAAAGCAGCATTCCAATATCAATTGCAGGATCAGCAATCATTGCACCTTCCCAATCTACTAAGAACAACTCATCCCGATCAGATAATAACCAATTATTATGATTCACATCTCCGTGTACAACAGTAAAAAAGCGAGAATCTAGGTTAGGTATGTGTTCTTCTAAATATGTTAATGATTTGCGAATAATATGATGTGTTAATACTTCTCTTGATAATGAAGCATTAATCTTTTTTAACATAATATTAGGTGTGATTGGTTCCATTTCCATTCGTTTAAGCATATTGAGTAAAGGTTTTGAACCATGAATCTTTTTTAATAATGCAGCAACTCGTGATTGATACATTTCATCAGGTTCTAGTTCTCTGCCATTTTTCCAATGCTGCGCTGTAACTACTTCACCTGTTTCAATACGTTTAGTCCAAACCAATTTAGGTACAATCCCCTCAGCTGAGAGCGCTGCTATAAATGGATTAGAATTACGCTTTAAAAATAGCTTTTGTCCATCTTGTTCAGCCATGTATGCTTCACCTGAAGCGCCACCTGCAGAATCAAGTGTCCACCCTAATTGATAAAACTGCTCCAACTCGTTCACCTCACTTTCAATTAGAAAATGGCTCGAGAAATATAGTTTTCAAGAGCCATATATTCTAATTTATTATAATCATTTGTTGGAAAAAAGATTATATATTTCAAAATAGTTATGTTTTTACATATAAGTCATAATTTTAAATAATATGTTATTGTCCCCTAACACTTATTTAAATAAATACGTCTCTTTTATCACTCAATGTTGATTTTATAATTTTTAGCCTTCTTTTTCAACTGAAAATGAGAAACAAAAAGATACATTTTACTAGTCGATACTAGCTAAAATTCGATTCAATCTTTAGGTTTCATTATAACACATTTTCATATCTTTAAACTGAGTATTTTTAATTTAATTCATTTAATTTATTCACACTGAAAAATAAAAAAGAACGTACTATAATTCTATCTTTTAAGAATTAGTACGCTCTTCAATTTAATTATTTTAATGAATTAACTACTTCTAGATTCAATATATTTATTAAAGCCTTCTTGTAATTGACGAGTAACAGGACCTACCTTACCGTCACCAACTTGTTCACCATCAATCTTAACAACTGGTGTCACTTCAGCAGATGTACTAGAAACAATGACTTCATCAGCATTTTTTAAGAATTCAACAGTAAATGTTTCTTCTTTAAAAGGAATATCTTCATCTTCAGAAATCCATTTAATAACCTTACGAGTAATACCATTTAAAATGTAATTATTAACAGGATGCGTATAAATGGCACCATCTTTAATCGCATATACATTACTAGAAGCGCCTTCTGTAACAGTTTCCCCTCTATGTTGAATTGCTTCACCAGCATTGTATTTAACCGCATATTCCTTTGCAAGTACATTTCCTAGAAGGTTTAAACTTTTAATATCACAACGTAACCATCTAATATCTTCAACAGTAGCTGCATTAATACCATTTTCTAAATCATCATATGGACGATCATAACTTTTAGCAAATGCCATAATAACCGGCTTTACTTCTGGAGTTGGGAACGAGTGATTTCTTGGTGCTACACCACGCGTAGCTTGAATATAGATACCACCATTTTGAATATTATTTACCTTTAATAATTCTCTAACTACATTTATTAATTCTTCGACAGTATAGCCTAAATCTAATTGAATTTCACTTGCACTTCTAAAAAATCGTTCAAAGTGTTCTGTTACTGTAAATAATTTCCCATCATATGCTCTAATGTATTCATAAATCCCATCACCAAATACATAACCACGGTCTTCATAAGATACTTTAGCTTCATTTTGGTCGATAAATTCGCCGTTAATAAAAACTTTTGTCATAGATTATCCCTCCACACAAAGTGAATAAATTGCTTCTAAATAGATACTTGTCGCGTTGAACAATTGCTTTTTAGTAATATACTCATTCTTTTGATGCATTAAATCCTCTGAATCTTCAAACATAGCCCCAAACGCTACACCTTTATCAAGATTTCTAGCATATGTTCCTCCACCTATTGTATATGGTTCAGACATATCACCAGTTTGATTTCTATAAGCTTTAACTAATTTTTGTACAAATGGATCATTTTTGTCTACAAAATGAGGTTGTTGAACTTTTCCTAATTCAAGGTCAAATCCATATGCTTTAATTTCTTTTGTAAATCGTTGTATTGCTTCTTCAAACTCAAATTTTTGAGGATAGCGTAAGTTTATGCCAAAACGTCCACCTTGTTTATTGTCGTAAGAAATTATACCAACATTTGTTGTTACATCACCCATGACGTCTGTATGGAATTTCATACCCATTTTCTCACCAAAGTGTGATTCATGAAGATAACGATTACTAAAGTCTACAAACTCTCTTGCCGTTTGATTTAAATTTAATGTTGATAAGAAATCTAATAAATATAAACCGGCATTAACTCCTAATGAAGGGTCCATACCATGAACAGCTTTACCTTCTAGCGTTAAAACTAACTCACCACTATCAACAACACTCTCACCCTGTAATTTATTTTGGTCTAAGTAGTGTTCAAAATGTTGTACAACGTCTGTCATATTTTCTTTTACAAATACTCTAGCTTGTGCATGATCTGGCACCATATTATAACGTTGTCCAGATTCAAACGATATTAATTCATAATCTGGTTCATCTTGGTCTTCAGAAGTGCTATTTTGGACTAAATCGAAAGTTGTTATACCTTTTTCACCATGAATAGCTGGAAATTCTGCATCCGGTGCAAATCCTAATGTAGGCATTTCTTCAGTTTGGAAATATCTTTCAGTACATCTCCAATCGGATTCTTCATCCGTACCTATAATGATATGAATGCGTTTCTTCCAATCAACTTTCATATCATTTAAAATTTTAACTGCATAATAAGCAGCTATTGTAGGACCTTTATCATCTAACGTACCTCTAGCAATAATTGCATCATCAGTTACAACTGGGTTAAATGGGTCTGAATCCCAACCATCTCCGGCGGGTACAACGTCAACGTGGCATAAAACGCCTAATACATCGTCACCCTTGCCCGCTTCAATTCTGCCTGCAATGTGATCTACATCATGGGTAGAAAAACCATCTCTTTGTGCAATTTCGTACATATAATCGAGTGCTTGTCGTGGTCCAGGACCAACTGGAGTTTCATCAGATGCTTTTGAATCATCTCTGACACTCTCAATTGAAAGTAGACCTTTCAAATCATCGATAATTTGACCTTCATATTCTTGAACTTTTTCTTTCCACATTCGAGATCAACTTCCTTTTCAATAGATATACATTTTATTTTACATAACTATGGAGATAAATTACAGTAAGATGTCAGAATATTTATAGATTTTATAAAAAATATTATTAACTATATTAAATTTATACATTTGACACCCTTATATGGAGTTATATTTAACAAGATTGTACGTTAGCATGTTTAGTAATAATTATAGTTACTTGTTTTCAAATGTATCTTCTTATTAAATAAAAAAGAACCTAATACATTTTTCAATGTTCAGGTTCAAAAACATCTTAGATAAAATCAAGATTAATCTTTATCTTCTAATGCATTATTATTTTTCTTTAAGTCTTCTTCAGTGACAACTCTTAAATTGTTATTAACAGTTGCGCCACCTTCATCATCAAATTTACCTTCTTCTAATGAATCTTCTTTATTAGCATCTAAATTAGTAAATTTTGATTTTTCTTCTTCTAAAAATGATTTTGGATCATTTTTTAAACGATTAGCATAGTCTTGAGGATTATTTTTAACTTCTTGAATTGTTTCATTAGCTTTAGAACTTAATTGACTTGCTAAACCTCTTGCGTTTTCTTTGTATCCCTCTGGATCTTCTTTATATTTATTATATTGTTCTTTTAATTTATCTCTACTTTCTTTTCGAGATAATACTACTGCTGCAGCTGCAGCGCCAACACCAGCAATTATTCTAAATAAACCTGTAGTTTTAGCCATATTAAACACCTTCTCCTTTGTTAATGCTGTAAAAGTTTTAATTCTTTATCTGAAAGTAACTTATACTCTCCAGATTTGAGATTTTCATCTAACGCCAAATTAGCGATTTTAAGACGTTTTAATTCTAATACCTCATTTTCAATGGCGTGAAACATCCTTTTAACTTGATGATATTTACCTTCATAAATTGTAACCTGTGATGTAGTTTCATTTATTCTAGTTAATTGTGCTGGTTTGACTGGACCGTCAGAAAGGATGATGCCTTTCTTAAATGCGTCAATATCAGCTTTAGTAACGGGATTTTGCGATGTCACTTCATATGTCTTAGAAACATGTTTAGAGGGACTCATTAAATTATGACTAAATTGACCATCATTTGTAATGAGTAGTAAACCTTCAGTATCCTTGTCTAGCCTTCCAACTGGAAAGATATTTAGATGTTGGTATTCCGGAATTAAATCAATTACTGTTCGATTTGATTCATCGTGTGTGGCTGAAATATAACCTTTTGGCTTATTTAGCATAATATAAACATTGTTAACGAACTCAACTTGCTTTTCATTTACACAAACCATATCTTCTGTGGGGTTAATATAAGATTTAGGTGACTTCTCGACTGAAGTATTAACTGTGACCTTTCCTTTTTTTAAAAGTTGTTTAACTTCAGTACGCGTTCCAACACCCATGTTTGCTAAAAATTTATCTAATCTCATCTTAGGAATCCAACTTTACGACGAATCTTACCAGGTAAATCCCCTAAAAACTCATCAGCTAATCTGTTCTTGATTGTAATTGCTCCATAAATCAGTCCACCAACTATAACCCCTATAATCAGTATTATAAATGCACCAGATTTTCGATCTACAGAAATAAATAAGCTTAGTAAGAAGTAGACTACTTCAACACTTATCATCATGATTAAACTATAAATGAAAATTTTAGCAACTTGAACCAATGTATCAGTAAAGTGGAACTTGGCATAAACTTTTAAAATCATTAAGTTTGCAACATTGGCAACCGTTAATGCGATTGCAGTACTTAAAACAGCTCCTGATGTATGGAATATCATAATTAAAGGAATATTTAAGATTAATTTAACAAATACTGAGCCTAAAATGACAAAAACTGTTAATTTTTGTTTATTTATTCCTTGTAACATTGAGGCAGTAACACTCAATAGAGAAATTAATATTGCAACAGGCGCATAATAAAATAATATTTTATTACCATCTGGATTGTATTGATAAAATACTGTATATAACGGTGAAGACAATGCCATTATACCTAGACTTGCCGGAACTGTTATATACATCAATACACCAATTGAAGTTTTAATTTGGCGATGCATTTCATTTAAGCGACCCTCTGCAAAAGTTTTGGTAATAAATGGTATTAAACTAACAGCAAATCCAGCAGCTAAAGATGTTGGGATCATAACAATTTTATTTGTTGTAAAGTTTAAAATTGTAAAGAAATAGTCCTTATTCGCATGAAACCCTGCTGCATCTAATGCATTATTATGTGTAAATTGATCCACTAAATTAAATAAAGGAAAATTCAAACTCACAATAACAAATGGAATACTATATGAAATAATTTCCTTATACATTTTTGTGTATGGCACGTCCAAACCGGTATGATCAGAAGCTACCATTTTTTGAATATGAGGTTTACGTCTACGCCAGTAATACCAAAGCGTTAACAAACCAGCAATTGCACCTATAGCAGCTGCAAATGTTGCTATACCATTTGCTTGTAGATAAGAACCATGAAAAACATTTAATACTAAAAAACTACCTATAAGAATAAAAACTATTCTAGCAATTTGTTCTGTTACTTCTGAAACAGCTGTAGGACCCATAGATTCATAACCTTGAAATACTCCACGCCAAGTAGCAAGTAATGGTATAAACATAACTACCATACTAATAACTCGGATAATCCATGTGATATCATCGATTGTCCAACCGCCTTTGCCTTCTTTGCGTCCTAACGTTAAAGCAGCAATGTCTGGTGCTAAGAAGAATAATATTAAAAATCCAATTATTCCAGAAATGGACATCACTATAAAACTCGATTTATACAATTTTTGTCCGACTTTATACGCACCTAAGGCATTATATTTAGCTACAAATTTTGAAGCAGCTAACGGTATGCCTGCGGTTGCTACAGCAATTGCAATATTATATGGAACATAAGCATAGTTGAATGGTGCTAACTTTTCTTCCGCATTTGCACCCATAATGGCATAAAAAGGAATTACAAAAAGTACACCTAAAATTTTAGTAATAAGAATACTTAATGTAATAAGAAAGGTACCTCTTACCATTTCCTTATTTTCACTCATATTTAATCTTCCTGCCTTTTTAATAATCAAATTATTTAATTTAAAACCTGTAATTTTTAAGGGCTTGCATTACTATAAAATATATCACAAAATACTAATTGTTTACTAATTACTTTAATAGTTTTACTAAATTTAAGTTTAAACGCATAATAAATCAAGATATATAATTAATTAATTAATGATGAACCAATCTTAAATTATAACTAAATTTATTGAGAATTCAAACGTATTTTAATTTATAATAAGAGAACTATGATTAACAAATGGAGGTTACTCTATGTATCAAACGATTATTATAGGTGGTGGACCTAGTGGGCTTATGGCAGCGGTTGCTGCATCAGAACAAAGTCAAAATGTACTCTTATTAGAGAAGAAAAAAGGTCTGGGTAGAAAACTTAAAATTTCAGGTGGTGGTAGATGCAATGTTACAAATCGTTTACCTTACGCAGAAATAATAAAAAATATCCCTGGTAATGGAAAATTTTTATATAGCCCCTTTTCAGTATTTGATAATGAATCGATAATCAACTTCTTTGAATCCAGAGGCGTCAAATTAAAAGAAGAAGACCATGGCCGTATGTTCCCTGTCACAAATAAATCTCAAGATGTAGTTGATACACTTGTAAATACCATAAAACAAAATAAAGTTGACATAAAAGAGGAAACTATCGTCAATGATATTAACGTAGAAGATAACGGGACTTTTAACGTTATAACTGATAAAGGTATTTTTTTAAGTAAAAGTGTCATTATTGCAACTGGTGGAACTAGTGTCCCTCAAACAGGTTCAACGGGTGATGGCTATAAGTTTGCTAAAAAATTAGGACATAGTATCACTGAACTCTTCCCTACTGAAGTCCCTATAACTTCAGCAGAGTCCTTTATTAAATCTAAAGAACTTAAAGGTTTAAGCCTAAAAGACATAGAATTATCTGTACTTAAGAAAAATGGTAAAAAAAGAATAAGTCATAAAATGGATATGATATTCACTCACTTTGGTATAAGTGGTCCTGCAGCGCTAAGATGTAGTCAATTTGTTTATAAAGAACAAAAAAACCAAAAGAAAAAAGAGATTAAAATGCAATTAGATGTGTTTCCAGAATTTAAAAATCATCTACTAGAAGAGAAGATAACATCCATCTTAAGTGAAGAACCTGACAAATATATAAAAAATAGTTTGAGAGGGTTAATAGAAGAAAGGTATCTTCTATTTATGCTAAAACAAGCTCAAATTGATGAAAATACTACTTTTCATCATTTATCAAATCAGCAACTTAAACAATTAGTTGAATGCTTTAAAGCGTTTACTTTTGAAGTTAATGGGACACTACCAATTGATAAAGCGTTTGTAACTGGTGGTGGTGTAAGTTTAAAAGAAATTTTGCCTAAAACAATGATGTCTAAAATTCAACCAGGACTATTTTTATGTGGTGAAGTCTTAGATATTCACGGTTATACTGGAGGATATAATATCACAAGTGCTTTAGTTACCGGCCATGTAGCGGGAAATGAAGCAGCCATATTTCAAATAGAATAAAAAGAACTTCCTTCAAACATATTGGTATTCAAAATGTTTGAAGGAAGTTCTATTAATCTTTAATTTGATTGTCAAAAATAGTGCAATTCAATCTTATTTAGCATTTTTTCTTCGTTTTGATATTAATAGCAAGAATAATCCACTTATTAAGGATAGTTGAGTTAATGGTACGACGTTAGATGTCATATTCACACCTGTATTAGGCAATTGTGAGCTTCCATTAAACTTAGTTACTTCTAATTTATAATTTACTTTTTCTTTTTTATTTTTAGATTCTTCTTTTTGTATTTCATTCACTTTTTCAGTACTTTTTACAATATTAAATTTAATATTATTAAGTTTAACCTCTTTTTCTTCAACAATTTGCTTTAATAGAGTATCATGTTTAGCTTTAGCTATAGTATTTGTTTCTGAAATTAACTTACTATATTTATCATCAATATTATTTACTTCACTATTACTTTTTGCTTTTTTGATTGCTGCGTAAGCTTTATTTATAATTTGATCAATCTTATGTTTCGCAGTCGATTTTTCTTCATCAGTTGCAAATTGATTTGAATCAATTTTTGCTTTTTGTTTTGTTGCAATATCCATAAGATGTTTGATCGCTTTTTCTTTCGCAATAACTGTAGTTTGAACATTTTTAATTTTCAATTCACCTTTATTTAAAGACTCGTCGACTTCGTTATTGTTTAAAGATTTATCAATATTTTCTTTCGCAATTTTAACTGCTTCATCAACTTTCGCTTTTGCCTCTGCTTTCTCCTCATCTGTCGCATTTGGTGTTTGATCAATTTCTGCTTTCTTCGCTTGTGCTACATTATCAATCGCTGTTTTTGCTTCATCTTTTTTAACAACCGTCGGTTGGACGTGATTGATTGCTTCTATTCCATTTGTTTTTGCGTTATCTACGCTAGCGTTATTTGTCGCTTGGTCTATTGACGCTTTCGCATTATTTGCTGCTTCATCGACCTTAGCTTTTGCCGCTACTTTTTCTTCTTCTGTCGCATTTGGTGTTTGATCGATTTCTGCTTTCTTCGCTTGTGCTACATTATCAATCGCTGTTTTTGCTTCATCTTTTTTAACAACCGTCGGTTGGACGTGATTGATTGCTTCTATTCCATTTGTTTTTGCAGTATCTACATCATTGTTATTTCTCGCTTGGTCTATTGACGCTTTCGCATTATTTGCTGCTTCATCGACCTTAGCTTTTGCCGCTACTTTTTCTTCTTCTGTCGCATTTGGTGTTTGATCGATTTCCGCTTTCTTCGCTTGTGCTGCATTATCAATCGCTGTTTTCGCTTCATCTTTTTTAACAACCGTCGGTTGGACGTGATTGATTGCTTCTATTCCATTTGTTTTTGCAGTATCTACATCATTGTTATTTCTCGGTTGGTCTATTGACGCTTTCGCATTATTTGCTGCTTCATCAACTTTCGCTTTCGCTGCTGCTTTTTCTTCTTCTGTCGCATTAAGCGTTTGATCGATTTCCGCTTTCTTCGCTTGTGCTGCATTATCAATCGCTGTTTTCGCTTCATCTTTCTTAACAACCGTTGGTTGGACGTGATTGATTGCTTCTACACCATTTGATTTTGCGTTATCTACGCCGGCGTTATTTGTTGATTGGTCTATTGCTTTCTTCGCTTCTGTTACTGCATCATCGACCTTAACTTTTGCCGCTACTTTTTCTTCTTCTGTCGCATTCGGCGTATTATTAATAGCTTCTTTTTTTGCAGTTGCAGCATCGTCAATTGCTTTTCTTGCTGCTGCTTTCTTAACCGTATCAGGAAGAATTCCAGAAATTATTGTAGTGTTGTTGGTTGTTGCTTCATCTACTGCGTTATTTGTAGTTGCAGCATCAATTGCAGCCTTTGCTTGTTTAGCCGCTTCATCAATTTTGGCTAAAGCTACATCTTTCTCTTCTTGAGTAGCCTCATTGTTATTATTTACTAATGCCTTTTGATTTAAGACCGCTATATCAATCGATTGTTTAGCATCTGATTTTTTAACTATTTCTGGTTGAATATTGTTAATTGCACTAATACCATGCGCTTGAAATTCATCAACACCATCATTAGTGGTAGATTGGTCTATGAGTCTGTCAGCTTTTCTAACTTCATCTGTTACCCTTTGAATTGCTGCATCTTTTTCTTCTTGTGTTGCATCACTCAATTGATTAATTAAAGCTTTTTTCGCTTCAGCTGCTTGTTCTATAGCCTTTTTACCATTTGCTTTTTTTGTAACAACCGCATCAATAGTATTAATAATATCTATACCATTAGTTTGCGCTTGATCTACATCATTGTTTGATGTAGCTTGATCAATTAAAGCTTTTGCTTTATTTGCTTCTTCAGTAGCTTTATTCATTGCTACCTCTTTTTCTTCTTGTGTCGCATCATAATGACCGTCAATGTATACTTTACGTTGGGTTAAAGCCGCTTCAATTGCTTGTTTAGCTTCAGCTTTTTTAGTAGCGGTTACATTAATTAAATTGATTTGAGAGATACTGCTTTCTTTTAGTGGAGCGATATCATTACTAATAGTTAATTTATCAATTTCAGCTTTATTCTCGTTATATTTATTTTGTAATTTGGTTAAAGCAGCTTGTTTTTCTTCAGTTGTAGCTTCAGTATTACTATTGATAACACTTTCTCTAGCTTTAGCTGCTTTATCTATATCAAATTTAGCTTTTGCTTTCTCTAAGTTTAATAATAAGTTATTGATTTCTGCTTGGTTCTTTCTATCGGTTAATGGTGTAGCATCTGTTTCATTTTTTACAACCTTTGCACTTGTGAGTGCTGTTTGTAGATTGTTCCATGCTTCTGTAGAATAATTACTTTGATTAACTTGACCAAGTTCAGTTTCAATTTCACTAATTTTACTATTAATGGCATCTTTATACATATTGACAGTTACAGATTGCGTTGGAGCTATTGTACTACCTTGTCTTTGATCACTCTCAGTAATAATAAATTCATTATTACCACCATATCTTAAGTAGTTGTTGTCACCAGGTGTTTGCACAGCAAAGTCTCTTGAACCATTTTTACGGTTCATGTTAATACCTTCAGTTTGATAAATTAGATTCGCATTAAAATCCTTTTTAATTGGAACTGTAGTAGGTATTGATACAGTATAAGAAATATTTCGAGTAGTACCAGTATCTATTGGATTAATATTAAGCGTAAGTTCTCTAGTACCTTCATTAAATGTACCAGTTGCATTCTCAGCTGAGACAAAAGTCACCCCTTCAGGTAATACAACTTTATATTGTGTTTTGTTAGAACTAGAGTGACCTTTGTTCTCAATAGAAACATTTAATTTAGCATTTACAACAGGTGAACTATCAGATGTAGAGTTAGCTTGGTATTCAGTTTGAACTGCACTCACTTTTAAATAAGCACCAGTATTAACAGAAACATCCGCAACTACACCACCACCAAAGTTATTAGGACCTTTAAGTAAACGATGTCCATTATAAGTGTCATGACTGACATTCACTAAAGACTCAAATTGTAATCTAATTCTTGAAATGTTTTCAGGTACATTAAAAACACCTTTAAAAATACCGAAAGCTTGGTTACTTGTTTTAGGCGTACCTTTATACAATAATGTTGATGGATTATTAGCATCATATATATACATGCGTGCACTATTAAACCCAGAAATATTACCTATTGAGGAACCTAAGTAATGAAATTGTAATTCAGAACCAGGTGTAACATCGATATCTTGATATATCGGTCCTACACTATTATCTGGTCTTCCGTAAGATAAATTATCGCTATACTTAGATAATACAGCACCAATTTTATTATTAGTCTTATCGAATGTGATATAAGTGTATGATGGTAAGACTTTTGGTCCCCATACTAATGGTATTTGTGTTTGTTGGCTATTGACTACTTTCCATCCAGGAATCTTACTTGCTTCATCCATTGCAGATTCTGTATTTGCTGTTGGAATTTCAGCTCCGTTAGATGTATCAGTAAAGTTACCGTTAACGACTTGACCTGAGTTTGTTTCATTAATAGCCATTGGGTCTTGTTGTGTTTGAGTATTTGAAGTTACATCATTAGCATCACGTTTCGCTCGTTTGTGAACTGTTGTCGCTTTACTATCCTTATTGGATTTATTATTCTCTAGAATTGGTTGATTTGTATCAACATTATTATCTTTAACTTTTGACTTATCTTTATCTTTGTCAGATATTTCAGTGCTATTTATATTTTCTGCGCTATTTGTAGTTTGAGTTTTATTTGGAACTTCAGTAGTCTCACTAACAGCCTCTCTATTTAAAGTAGTATTATCATCTATCTTAGATTCACTTTTAGATGAATCTTTAATAGCATCTGGTTGATGTTGATTTAAGTTTTCCGTATTTTTTGATTCAGTAATTTTTTGTTGAGCTAATTGACTATGCTCATCTAATTCAGCTGCATGTCCTGTGTGAGTGATAAATGCTAGAGTAGCAATCACTGTTGAGAACGTCCCAACTGTAAATTTACGTATACTGAATTTTTGTTTTTTAAATAGATTCATTAAATATCCTCCTTGTAGTCTGATCTTGATGTCTTTGATTTAATGAATTTGTCAAAATATAGTCTGTACACTATTTGACCACTTACGAAATTATTCTATCACTATTGATTATTGTACGCTAGTGTATATTTAATTATTCTTTTAAAAATATTATAAAATATGATCACAAAAAAAAGAGATTGACATATTAGTCAGTGATATGCTCCCTTCAAAGTAGACATTGAAAAAATGAAAAACTTTGAAGAGGGCTTTTTTATGACAAGCCATCCTAAAGTAGATGTAGACTTACTACTATATATGTTTCAAGAATATGAAAAAGGTATTTCATTCCAGTATTTAATCGATACATTAAAAAATAGATATTAATATCAATACTTTATATCCAAAATACAAGTATTATAAAACTCATGGAATTGAAACACTACTTCCAAAAGCTCACTACAATCATTATCCCAAGGATTTGAAATTAAAAATTATAAATGAATGTTTTAATTCAAATCAATCCGCTCAAGATCTCGCCATAAAATACAATATTTGTAGTTCGACACAAGTTAAAAGTTGGATAAAAATGGATACTGAAGGAAAAGAGATTAAAAAACAATCTCCTAAATCTGAGGTGTATATCATGAAAGCAAGACAAACCACATTCGAAGAACGTGTCGCAATTGTTGAATATTACTTAAATCACAAACAATCATATAGAGAAGTTGCAGAACACTTTAATATCACATACGACCATATTTATCAGTGGATCCAAAAATATCAAGCTCATGGAAGTGATGGATTAGTAGATGGCCGTGGCAAAGGCAAACCGCAATCTATATTGACATCAGAAGAGCAAAAAGAAGCAGAAATCAGAGTATTAAAAGAACGTAGTAGATTACTAGAAATGGAAAATAATGTTTTAAAAAAGTACAATGAAATAGAAAGGGAGATGATTCGCAAATACAACAAATCGCGTCGTACAAAACAATCGAAACGTTAAAGAATCAATATCCGATTCGACAATTATGTCATGTATTAGGTATTTCTAGGTCAAGTTATTATAAGTGGTGCCATCGTAAACCCACTAAACGAGAAATGGACAATGAACAACTTAAACAAGACATTGAAACCATTTATCATAAGTATAAGGGCATATATGGATATCGCCGTGTTTATATCTATATTAGAAAATATTTAAATAAAAAAGTAAATTACAAACGTGTTTACCGTTTGATGAAAACACTCAAATTAGCTACAGTAATACGACCTAAGCGCAAACCTTACCGTCGTTCAACACCTTAAATTACAGCAGTCAATATACTTAACCATCAATTTGAAGTTGCATCACCGAATAGAACTTGGTTAACAGATGTCACAGAATTTAAAATCAAAGATGGTCGTAAACTTTATCTAAGTGCTATTTATGATCTAGGTACTAAGCGAATTGTTAGCTATGAACTAGGCTTATCTAATAATAATATGTTAGTTTTCAGCACATTGGAGAAAGCAGTCCAACAAGTTCAAAATACCAAAGGTATATTGTTTCATAGTGACTGTGGTTTTCATTATACTTCCAAGTTATTTAAATATAAGTTAGAACAAAACGGTATGATTCATAGTATGTCTCGTGTTAGTAGATCTATAGATAATGGTCCTATGGAATGGGTTTGGGGTACGATTAAAAGTGAGATTTTCAAAGGCAACAAACGATTTATTTTTAATAATGTTGAAGAGGCAAAGCAACAAATAGAAAAATACATTCATTTCTTTAATACAGAAAGAATCACATTAAAAATGGCCGATTTTGTCTAAAAACAAAATCAACCATTCATTTTAATTATTTAATTGTCTACTTGACTGGGTGTAGTTCACAGCCTCTTAATGTTAATTAGATGCTATCAATAACTGTACCTTCAGTACCCCACTCATTCATGCCACCTTCAACATTAATAGCATGTACACCTTGATCTTCTAAATATTTTACAACTTTTGCACTACGCATTCCTGCGGCACAAATAATATAATATGTTTCACTTTTATTAAAATGATTTAAGTTGTCAGGAATTTGATCCATAGGAATTGTTTTAGCTCCAGGAATAACTCCCATTGCAGTTTCTTCATCTGTACGAACGTCCACAATATTCACTGGATTAGATTCTAATACTTTTTCTTTTAATTGATCTACTGTAATAGATTCCATTATTAAAACTCCTTATATTATTATTTTGCAACGATGTTAACAAGTTTTTGAGGGACTGCAATTACTTTTTTAATGTCTTTACCCTCAATCGATAGTTTAACATTTTCATCTTGTAATGCTAATGTTTCCATTTCATCTTTAGAAGTATCTTTAGGAATATTTAATTTTGCTCTTACTTTACCGTTCACTTGTACTACAATTTCAACCTCTGAATCTACAAGTAATGATTCATCATATGTTGGCCATGGTTGATAAGTAATAGTGTCTTCATTACCTAAACGGTTCCATAATTCTTCACAAATATGTGGTGCAATTGGTGCCAGCATTTTTACAAAGCCTTCAGCATATGGTTGATAAATCGTTTCTGCTTTATAGCAATCATTAATAAATACCATTAATTGACTTATCGCAGTATTAAAGTTTAATGTGTTGAAGTCTTCTGTAACTTTTTTAACAGTTTGGTTATAAACTTTATCTAATCCATTATCATTATTTTCAACTATTTTATTTGATAATGAACCGTCTTCATTGATGAATAGTCTCCAAACACGGTCTAAGAAACGTCTTGAACCATCAAGACCATTTTCACTCCAGGCAATAGCTGCATCTAATGGTCCCATAAACATTTCATATAATCGCAATGTATCAGCACCGTGTGAATCTACAATATCATCTGGATTAACTACGTTGCCTTTAGACTTACTCATTTTCTCGTTACCTTCACCAAGTATCATACCTTGATTAAATAATTTTTGGAACGGCTCTTTAGTAGGTACTACACCTAAATCGTAAAGAACTTTGTGCCAGAATCTAGCATAAAGTAAGTGAAGTACAGCATGTTCTACCCCACCAATGTATAAATCTACTGGTAACCAGTGTTTTAATTTTTCTGGGTCAGCTAACATATTACTATTATGAGGATCGATATATCTTAAGTAATACCAGCAACTTCCTGCCCACTGAGGCATAGTATTAGTTTCACGACGACCCTTCATGCCTGTCTTTTCATCAACAACATTCACAAACTCATCGATATTAGCTAATGGAGATTCACCTGTACCAGAAGGTTTAATTTCATCAGTTTCTGGTAGTAAAAGTGGTAATTCTTCTTCTGGAACTGTAGTCATAGTACCATCTTCCCAATGAATAACTGGTATTGGTTCACCCCAATAACGTTGTCTGCTGAATAGCCAATCTCTTAATTTATAATTTACTTTTTTCTCTCCAGCACCATTCGTTTCTAGTAATTCAATTGCTTTAGCAATAGCCGCTTCATTATCTAAACCATTAAGTTCTCCTGAGTTAACATGTTGACCTTCACCAGTATATGCCTCTTTTTGCACATTGCCGCCTTCAATGACTTCGATAATAGGTAAATCAAATTTAGTTGCAAACTCGTGATCACGTTCATCATGCGCGGGCACAGCCATGACTGCGCCTGTACCATAGCTAGAAAGTACATAATCCGCAATCCAAATTGGTAATTGCTCACCTGATAATGGATTTATAGCATAAGCACCTGTGAAGACACCTGATTTATCTTTGGCTAAATCTGTTCGTTCAAGGTCAGATTTTTTAGATGCGTCTTCTTGATATTTTTTTACTTCTTCTAATTTATCTTCAGAAGTAATAACATTTACGAGATCATGTTCTGGACTTAATACTAAGAAAGTTGTACCGTAAATTGTATCTGGTCTCGTTGTAAACACATCGATACTAGCATCTTCATTTTCAATTTTAAAAGAAACACGCGCGCCTTCTGAACGTCCAATCCAATTACGTTGCATGTCTTTAATAGATTCTGGCCAGTCAAGTTCATCTAAATCTTCTAATAATCGGTCAGCATATTCTGTAATTTTTAATACCCATTGCTTCATAGGTCGTCTATAAACTGGATGTCCTCCACGTTCAGAAACTCCATCAACAACTTCTTCATTAGATAGAACAGTTCCTAAAGCTGGACACCAGTTGACAGCAACTTCATCTACATAGGCTAAACCTTTATTATACAGTTGGATAAAAATCCATTGTGTCCATTTGTAATATTCAGGGTCAGTAGTATTTACCTCTCTATCCCAATCATAACTGAAACCTAATTCTTGTATTTGACGTTTAAAAGTTTGAATATTTTGCTTTGTAAATCCCCTAGGATCATTACCAGTATCTAATGCATATTGTTCAGCAGGTAATCCAAAGGCATCCCATCCCATTGGATGAAGTACATTATAACCTTGCATACGTTTATATCTAGACACAATATCAGTAGCTGTGTAACCTTCTGGATGCCCTACGTGTAAACCTGCTCCAGATGGATAAGGGAACATATCTAATGCATAAAATTTCTTTTGTCCTAGATTATCACTCGTTTTAAACGTTTTGTTGTCTGCCCAATAATTTTGCCATTTTTTCTCAATTTCCTTGTGATTATATCCCAAATCTTTTTCCTCCTATAAATAAAAAAACACCTCAAACTATTATTTATTAAAGGGACGACTTTTAGCCGCGGTACCACCCTAATTCACAAAAATTGTGCACTTTATAATAGTAAGAGATGTTTATAATTTAATCGAATAACGGTAAGTTCACTTAATTCTTAACACTAGTTCTCACCACCACTAGCTCTCTGATGAAAAGTACTTAAGTTACTACTCCAATACATTTTAATATTATGAGATTCAAGCACTAATTGCAAGTGGTAGTTACTATTTTGTTTAAACTCATGTATAAATAAAACTTCTATCTTGATTGTCGCGATTGTTTTCCTTTTGGCAGCCATTTATCAAAGATTGAAAGGAAAATAATTCCTACAATTAATAAGAACATGATGCCAATGAACATCGCACTCATATTAAAGGTATCAACTAATACCCCACCTATTAGTGGACCAAATGCTTTACCAACAGTTGAAGCTGAATTTACGACACCTTGATATTGACCTTGTTTTCCTTCTGGTGCTAAATAATTAGCTATAGTTGGTACTGCTGGCCAAACAAACATTTCACCAAAAGTTAATATAATCATTCCTATTAAAAATACAGTAAATTGTTCGGCAAAACTAGTTACAAAGAATGAAAGCATAAAAATTAAAATACCAACTAACATTTGATATTTTAAATTACCTTTTAATAAAATAATTGCTGGTCTTATTAACGGTTGAGCAACTAAAATCATAATACCATTCACTGTCCATAATATACTGTATTGCGACATAGAAATATTTAATTCTTGAGTGAATGATGCAATTGTAGTTTCCCATTGAATGTAAGCAATCCAACAAATAGCAAACATTACACACAGTAGTAAGAGTGCAATGAAACGTTTTTTATTCTCTTTACTATGGATATCTAGACTATCAGGTGTTCTGATTTTAGCATGATATTCAAGATTAAATTGAGTTATCGCTACAATTCCAAACAAGACGTACATAATCAAGTTTGCTAAGAAAATATAATTAAAGCTTAATTCCGCAACGAAACCACCCATAGCTGCACCGGTTGCTACACCAATATTTTGAGCTAAGTATATTGCATTGAAAGTCGTTCTCCCACCGTTAGGCCAAACTGCACCAGCCATTGCATATATCGCGGGAACTATCATTCCGCCACCAAAGCCTAACAATACTAACCAAACAGCATACCATGGCCATCCATGGAAGAAGTTTAAAAGCGTAGTACTGATTAAACATGTAACGGTACCGATCATAATTGTTCGATAACCACCTAATTTATCAAACAATGAACCTCCTAGTAAATTTCCGACTACCATTCCGAATGAATTAACCATTAGAACAATCGCAGCAATTGTCAGGCTCTTACCAAGCTCTTCTTTCATATAAATTGTGTTTAAAGGCCATAAAAAGCTAGAGCCAGTTATATTTAGCGCCATGCCTATAACTAGCCACCATACTGATCTAGGTATATTCATATTTTTAGTCCCCTCTTTATATTTTTGATGAACTACATTAAACACCATAACATTAAAGTATGTTAAAATCTTTACTTAGAACTAAGTTAGATAGAAAGGAAAATGTGTTATGGGTAACTATTTCCCGTATGCCTTTGAAAATAAACGATATCATACATGGAATTACCATTTAAAAAATAAATTTGGTCAAAAGATTTTTAAAGTAGCACTTGATGGTGGATTTGACTGTCCTAACCGTGATGGTACAGTTGCACATGGTGGATGCACGTTCTGTTCAGCCGCAGGTAGCGGTGACTTTGCTGGTAACAGAGCTGACCCAATTGAAGTTCAATTTCAACAAATTAAAGATAGGATGCATGAAAAATGGAGTGAGGGTAAATATATTGCCTACTTCCAAGCTTTCACGAATACGCATGCACCAGTAGAAGTATTAAAAGAAAAGTATGAGCCTGTCTTAAAAGAAGAAGGTGTTGTAGGTTTATCTATAGCAACCAGACCAGATTGTTTACCTGATGATGTAGTAGAATACTTAGCCGAGTTAAATGAACGTACTTATTTATGGGTAGAATTAGGTTTACAAACTGTACATCAAGAAACCTCAGACTTAATTAACCGTGCTCATGATATGCAAACTTATTATGAAGGCGTTGCTAAATTAAGAAAACAAAACATTAATGTGTGTACTCATATTATTAATGGCTTACCTGGTGAAGACTATCAAATGATGATGGAAACTGCACGTGAAGTAGCTCAAATGGATGTTCAAGGCATTAAAATTCATTTACTTCATTTATTAAAAGGGACACCAATGGTTAAACAATATGAAAAAGGAATGCTTGAGTTTATGTCTCAAGAAGACTATACCAATCTAGTATGCGATCAATTAGAAATTTTACCACCTGAAATGATTATTCATCGAATTACTGGAGATGGTCCTATTGATTTAATGATTGGTCCTATGTGGAGTGTTAATAAATGGGAAGTTTTAAATGAAATTGATGATGAATTAGCACGACGCAACTCCTATCAGGGTAAACATTATACATCTGAGGTAAAGGTTAACTCATGAAATTAGAACGTATTCTCCCCTTCTCAAAAACTTTAATAAAAGACCATATTAAACAAGATAGTATTGTCATTGATGCTACTTGTGGGAATGGTAATGACACGTTGTTTCTTGCACAACAGGTTCCAAATGGTCATGTTTTTGGTTTAGATATACAAGACTCAGCAATTCAGTTAACTTTCGAAAAAGTAAAAGAATTTCATAATGTAACATTAATTCGTGATGGTCATGAAAACATTAAGAACCACATTGACATTAAATTTAAAGGTCAAATAGATGCAGCGATATTTAACCTTGGCTACTTACCTAAGGGTGATAAATCAATTGTTACGAGACCTGAAACTACAATAAAAGCAATTAATAACATTTTTGATTATTTAAGTGTTGAAGGTATTATCGTGTTAGTTATATACCATGGGCATGCTGAAGGACAAATTGAACGAGATGCTTTATTAGATTTCTTAGAACATTTTGATCAAGAGAAAGCTCATATTCTTAAATATCAATTTATGAATCAAGT
The DNA here is from genome assembly GCF_003217445.1 of Staphylococcus sp. AtHG25. Classification (NCBI taxonomy): domain Bacteria; kingdom Bacillati; phylum Bacillota; class Bacilli; order Caryophanales; family Staphylococcaceae; genus Staphylococcus; species Staphylococcus sp. AtHG25. The sequence continues at coordinate 148,331 of NZ_QJSN01000004.1, forward strand.
GAATCACGCGCCATTTATATGTGCGATTGAGAAACGCTAAACCTAACATCATACATCTTCTCTGATATAATTTTAAATAATATATAAAATCCACTCCATAGTTTAATTATGGAGTGGATTGTTTTGTCGAAAAATCTCTCTAAATTATATTCAAAACAATATAAACTAAAACATCAAATCGATTAAATACGCATTAATGCGTTTAGACTATTTTCAAGTATTTCATATCGTTTCTTAATAGTAGAAGTAATGAAATTTAGTAGTTCATCTTTAAGTTCTTGCTTCTCTTTATTAAAATGAATAATTACAGTTCGTTCATCATCTAATGGTCTCTCTTTAAATATCCATTCAGATTGAACAAGTTTGTTATATGTACGTGTACGTTTATACGATTTAATATTAACGTAACTATCCATTTCTTTTAACGTCATGGACCCTTTGTCCCATAAAGTTAGTAAAATGAGAACCTCTTCTTTGGTCAAATCATAAGTTTCATAAATTACTTTAAAAATCGAATTGATTTCTTTACACACTTCTTCAAGCTGCAAAATCATAGCTACATTCTCTCCTGCTTGATTATTCATGTTGCTCCCTCCCTAAATAATTGTACACATCCCGATTAAATAATTATAGAATTAACTATCATTATATATTTACCCAATTATTCTCGTTGTAATTAAACAATTTATAATAACTCCAAAAAATTAACTTACATTAAAGCATATGTTAAATTACTTTAAATTTTTATTGGTAATTCAACAAAATATAATTAAAATTAAAAACATATACTATTTACATTATATTATATTTTTAATTTAATTTAAAAGATGTTAACTTCTAAATATTGAATTACCTTTGTGCATTAATCAATTGCATTACATATAATTGTTTATCAAAAAGGAGCCAGAACAGAATTCTCATCGAATTCTTAGTCCCAGCTCCTCAAGGATAACTAGAAATGAAGAAATATTATAAATTGTTTCTCAATTTGATCAATTACGACGAATTTGCATTGTAGTCATGAAATATTACTTCATCACACACTCTGATTTTTAAACTTCTTCGATTTCTTCTTCATTTACTATAAAACCCATTGTATTCACACTATTATTTAAAAACGTCAACACGTAACGCATCACTTGATCACGTTCAGGTTCATTATGAATTTCATGATAGAAGCCTTCCCATACTTTAAAATAAAATTCATTAGTGTTTAAATTATTTTTAAGTTCATTGAATGAGCGTAATTCCAATAATTTATCTTCAGTTCCATACATTAGTAACGTTGGCATAGATTGTATATCTTTGGAATGTTGAACTGTATCTTTCATTGTTTCCAACACAATGTTATACCACTTGTAGGTTACTTTTCTTAACATTAATCCATCTTGTTTAGTTTCTTCAATAACTTCATCATTTCGCGTTAAATCTTTAGTTTCAATACCTAATTTGAATCGTGCGTCCTTAGAACCTTTACCTACATTTGAAATTAACATATTTTTACGTGTCTTATTATTTCTTTTAAATTCTAACAATGGAGAAAGGAGTAACATACCCTCGATAGGTAATTCTGTTTTTTCAAGTACATTTAATAAAATTAATCCACCTAGTCCAACACCCATGACAAAAGTAGGAATCTTGTATTCATTAGCAATTCTAACCCATTCTATTAGTGTTTCATGATAGATATCAAAATGCTCAATTTGTCCCTTGTTTGCTCTAGAAGTTTGACCTTGACCAGGTAAATCACCCATTATAACGTGATAGCCATTACGTCTTAACATTGTAATGACGTATGCATATCTGCCAGTGTGTTCTAAAATGTTATGTACTATAACCACGACACCTTTAGCATCGTGTTCAGTTTCCCATTTCCACATATGTATAATTCCTTTCTAACTTATATTTCAATAAATGTATTATATCAGATTATTGGTTTGGACTGGTGTAAATCTTAGAGACAAAGTGATTACAAATTTTAGTTCGATATTGTAATTATACCTTTTTTTACAGTATTCAGATAATTGAAAACGCTTTCTACTATCGCCTATTCATGCTAAACTATTATTAAATTATAAGTTTTATGTAATATGGAGGAATGGGATATGTCACTTTTTAAGAATTTTTTTATTGCATTATCAAATAGCACTTATTTAAATGAAACAGCAAAAAAAGTAGGTCCTAAAATGGGTGCAAATAAAGTTGTGGCTGGTAATACTATCGAGCAATTAATTGACACAATTGAGAGACTCAACGATAAAAATATAGCAGTTACAGTTGATAATCTTGGCGAGTTTGTAGGAACGGTTGAAGAGGCTACTCAAGCTAAGAATGAAATTTTAGAAGTTATGCAAGCTATTAAAGATTATAATGTCGATGCTCATATGTCTGTAAAATTAAGTTCTCTTGGTGGTGAATTTGATACTGAGCTAGCTTATAATAATTTAAGAGAGATTCTACTTAAAGCTAACGAATTTGATAATATGCATATTAATATCGACACTGAAAAATTTGACAGTTTACAGCAAATTGTTGAAGTGTTAGATAGACTTAAAGGGGAATTCAGAAACGTTGGAACAGTAATACAAGCTTACCTTTATGATGCAATTGACTTAATTGAAAAATATCCTAATTTGCGCTTAAGATTAGTTAAAGGTGCATATAAAGAAGCTGAACAAATTGCATATCAAACTAAAGAAGAGATTGATGCAAATTACATAAAAATCATTGAGAAACGTCTTTTAAATGCGAAAAACTATACATCAATCGCTACACACGACGATCAAATAATTAACCACGTTAAACAATTTGTTAAATCACATAATATTGATAGAGATCAATTTGAATTCCAAATGTTATACGGATTCCGTAGTGAATTAGCTGAGGATATTTCTCGTCAAGGATACCATTTCACAATTTATGTTCCTTATGGCAATGATTGGTTCGGTTACTTCATGCGTAGATTAGCTGAACGCCCTCAAAACCTTGCTCTTGCATATCAAGAATTTGTTTCAACTAAAACATTGAAAAAAATTGGTCTTTTCACTAGCCTAGGCCTTGGAGTTGCATTTATTATTTCTGGTTTTACAAGATTATTAAAAAGATAAAAAAATAAATCCTCGACACTGCTAGTGCTTTGTCGAGGATTTATTTTTTTAATTAAAATTGTTTTAATAAATTTGCCATTTCAATAGCACTTACTGCTGCTTCAGCACCTTTATTACCCGCTTTAGTTCCAGCTCTTTCAACCGCTTGTTCAATACTTTCAGTGGTTAATACGCCAAATATAACTGGAATATCGCTTACATCATTCGCCTTTGATACTCCTTTAGCAACTTCATTACATACATAATCATAATGAGATGTTGCACCTCTAATTACACAACCTAAAGTGATGACTGCGTCATATTTACCCTTCTGAGCTAGTTTTTTAGAAACTAATGGAATTTCAAATGCACCAGGTACATAAGCAACATCTATATTACTATCTTCCACACCGTGACGTACAAGTGTATCTTTTGCACCATTTAATAAACGGTTCGTTATAAAATCATTAAATCGACTTACAACAATAGCTACTTTTAGATCTGTTCCTACCAATTTACCTTCAAAATTCATCTTTATTCCTCCTAAATTAAATGTCCCATTTTTATTTTTTTAGTATTCATATAATCATGATTATGTTCTGTTTCAGCTACAATAATTGGTGTGCGGTCCGCAACTTTAATACCATACTCAGATAATCCCTCAAATTTTTTAGGATTATTACTTAACAAATTCACTTGTTGTACATTGAAATAATTTAAAATTTGAGCTGCTATATGATAATCCCTCAAATCTTCGTCAAATCCTAAAGCTAGGTTGGCAGTTACTGTATCATGACCTCGTTCAATTAATTCGTATGCTCTTAATTTATTGATTAACCCTATGCCTCTTCCTTCTTGAGGCAAATAAATAATCATGCCACCATGCTCATTAATATATTTCATCGCTGATTCTAGTTGTGCACCACAATCACATCTTTGACTATGGAAAATATCACCTGTTAAACATGCAGAATGAATACGCACATTTTCTGTGGCACGTGGTTCTCCTTTAGCAAGTACAACAATTTCTTCTTTAGTTAATGGTGATTCGAATCCATACATTTCAAAAGTTCCATGATCTGTCGGCATATTAACTTTTGCTTTTAACTCAACACTAGTGTCTTTGTCTTTTTGATAATTAACTAAACTTTCAATAGTAATCATTTTAAGACCATGTTGATGTTTAAACGCTTCTAGTTGTTCACCTTTAGCCATTGTCCCATCTTCATTCATGATCTCACATATAACACCTGCTGGAACTGCTTTCGTTAGTTTCGCTAAATCTACAGCTGCTTCTGTATGACCAGTACGTTCCAACACACCGTTTTCTTTAGCTATTAGTGGAAAAAGATGTCCAGGTTTATGGAAATCTTCAGGCCCAGATTCTGGATTAATTAAAGCACGTGCCGTTGCCATTCTATCAAATGCACTTATACCGGTTGATGTTGTAACGTGATCGATACTTACTGTGAAATTAGTTCCAAAACCATCCGTATTATGTTCTACCATAGGCATTAGTTTAAGTTTAAGTGCCAAGTCTTTACTAATTGGTGCACAAATTAGCCCTCTACCTTCTTTAGCCATAAAATTAATAGTATTATCATTCATCCATTGCGTTATAGCTACAAGATCTCCTTCATTTTCACGATCCTCGTCATCCACAACAATAATACTTTCACCACGTTTTAAAGCATTTAATGCATCCATAATATCGTCAAATTCCATCTATAATTACGCCTCCTAAAAGCCAAATGCTCTTAACTTATCTAATGTAAGCTCTGACTCATTTCTACTTATCATTCGTTCAACATATTTAAAAAGAACATCCGTTTCTAAATGAACTTGGTCGCCATTTTGTTTAGAAGATAAAATCGTTGAACGTCTTGTTTCAGGTATTAAATGAATATCAAAACTATCATGTCGTAAATCGAAAATTGTTAAACTCACACCATCCACAGTGATTGAACCCTGTTTGACCATTTGATTAAAGATATTTGTAGATGCTTTAATCGAAACTATCCTTGAATTAGGAGTTTCCTTAACTTGTGTTATAACACCTTTGTCATCAACATGACCTAAAACAAAATGACCTCCAAAACGTCCATTTCCTGACATTGCTCTTTCTAAGTTGACTTCATCATTTTTATTGATTTGAGATAGATATGTTTTATCTTCAGTACCTTTTATAACTTGAACAGAAAAATAATTACTTGTGAAGTCAATCACTGTTAAGCAAGCTCCATTCACACTAATAGAGTCACCAATGTTCATGTCTTCTGTGATAGTTTGACAAGCTATATCCAATGTTCTAACCGATTGATGAGTACGAATATTTTTGACAGTACCTATTTCTTCAACAATACCTGTAAACATAAGTTGTCACTTCTTTCGCAAAATCATTTTTAAATTTTGATTAATTAACTCAGTAGAAGAAATTTCAAATTGAGTGGTTTCATTTAAATCAATAATATCCGCAGTTTGAAAGAATTGATTTTTTCCAGAACCACCTATTATTTTCGGGGCGTAATAAATAATAAGTTGATTAATAAAATCAGTTTGGAGAAATTTGGAAGTTATACGAGGACCAGCTTCAATTAATAATGAACCAATACCTCGCTTATATATATCTTTAAGAATATCTTTTAAATCGCATTTATCTATACAGATAACCTTTATGTTTCGATTTGGACTTTCAAGCGTTTGATTTTCAGTATAAATCCACACTTCACTCGACGAATCTTGAAAAAGTTGTTTCGTAAAGTCAACATTGCCACTTTTAGCTAGCACTAATCGGATTGGATTTTTACCATTTGGAATACGAGTCGTGTAAAGTGGGTTATCAGCATTAATTGTACCATTTCCTGTCAACACAGCATCATGCGTATGTCTTAAATGGTAGACATCTTGTTTGACTTCTGAATTAGTAATCCATTTACTCTGACCTAAATCTGTTGCTTGTTTACCGTCTAATGATACAGACACTTTCATCGTAATTTCAGGGATTTGCTCTGACTTAGCTTTAAAAAAGTCTTTATATAAGGCAGCTGCTTCTTCAGAGTATTGATGTTCTACATCAATCCCAGCTTGTTCTAAAATAGCGTCCCCTTCAGAAGGTAATGTCGTATCTTTAACAGCGTAAATAACTTTGCTTAGTCCAAATTCAATAATTTTGTTCACACATGGTGGTGTTGAGCCAAAGTGGGTACATGGTTCTAGCGAAATATAGATTGTTCCACCATTTGCTTCCTTTCCAGCCATATCAAGTGCTTGTACTTCCGCGTGCTTCTCACCTTGTTTTAGATGAGCACCGAGTCCAACTATTCGGCCGTTATTAACAACGACCGCACCAACTGGAGGATTGATACCCGTTTGTCCTTTAACCATTTGTGCGAGTTGTATAGCGTATTTCATAAAATTACTCAATAAATCACCTCATAATCAAAACTCCCTATACCAATAAAGTGCTTAAAGGCATAGGGAGACCAAATATATTCAAATAAGCTTACAACATTAGTAAATGTGTATGCTAAATAACCATCATAATTATCAAATAATGACGACTCATTCTTTCTCCCATCCAGACTTTCACTGTCGGCTCTAGAATCTCACTAGATCAGCCATCAAAGTTATTACCTTTTACTTTGACAGGTCGCAGGCTTATATTACTGCCGGTTGGGAATTGCACCCCGCCCCGAAAGAATTCATATGAAATTGTGATTGTTTGAGTTAACGTAGTTTAATAACTACAACATTAATCATACGCTTATTGTTTAAAAATTACAAACCGTCAACGCTGCATATTATTTAACAGAGTAACTAATAATGGAATTTAGTTATTTAAGTGTAAATGTCTACATTATGAACTAAAATGGTCAAATTTACTTTGGTTTTCATATAAATAATTTACAGAATTGACCGCTTGATCAACGATCATCTTCACTCCATTACGCAATTTATTAACGCCATTAGTTACTTGCCCAATAGCTATCATATTGTTGAGAGTTCCATATCTTGGACTTATGACTTGATTGGTTTCTGGAATAATTTGTATACCTCCCATTGGATGTGGTTGAACAATTTGTCTGTTTTGTAGGTTAAGAATAAGCTGATCTTCCTCATCTAAATCTGATAAATGTGTTTTTGATCCAGTCGAATTAATAATGACATCATATTGATAATAATAATCATCATTGTTAAATTCCAATAAATAATGGTTGTCTTTATAAGTAATATCCTCTAATCCGCTTTTAACAATTAATGATTGATTATTTATTAAGTCTATAATTAACTCTGCAGTACGAGGTGGCATAGGGTTAGAATTTAATTGAATAATTTTTGAGAAACGTTTATCAAAGTCTTGCTGATCTTCTCGACTAAAGCTATTCCATATCCAGTTTAGATTTTCTTTAATATTTTCAATTAAACTTTGAAACACACCAATTTCATCAGGTCTATCAAGATCATACTGTAAATCTTGAATTGTATTTCCTGTGCGACGATATACTAGTTTCTCTAAATCAATATTATGATCTTTACATTCTAATTGGAATAATTCAAAAGCTAATTCTAAAGGTACATTTCCATAATATTGCGACTTCAATTCATTAAACTTTTGCTTAGTTAAATGTTTAAACTCAACATCTATCATATTTCCTCTAACACTAGGTAAATGTGCTGAGCGACTAGTCATAGTTATTGGTAATTTAGGATGATGTGTAGTCACGTATCTAACTACATCTAAACTGGCTAATCCAGTGCCTATAATTGCAATATCGTCTGATTGAGACACTTCATCTAATGTATTATATGTAGGATAAGGTGTTTGAATATAACCTTTATTCCCTTTTAGTTTATATGGATCATGATATGCGAATGTGCCAGTCGTTAAGAATATATAATCATACTCTTTCCATTCACTCATATCTTCTGAAGTACATACATAGTATGTTAATGTAGTCTCATCAATTTCTGAATTTGTAAAAATTTCGCGAACTGGATGCTTAATAATGGTTAAATTATCAAATAACAAGTCGTAGTTAGATAGGTATGACTTCATATAATGACCAAATACAAACCTAGGAAGATATTTAGGATTATCGAATTTAAATTCTGATTGCTCTTGATACCATTTCCAGAACTCTTCTTCATCATCCAAATTCAAACTCATTTGCTTAGTTGGCAAATTAATTAATAATTGGCTGCTGTCATTTTGAAAAGGTACACCCTGCCCCATATTCTTATCATGATCATATACATCAACCTCAAGATTTTTAAACGCTTCATTTTTGACTAATTGCCTTAGTACACTAACACCAGCTGTGCCCATCCCTATAATTGCTACACGCATATATTCATCATCCTTTTAATTTTCTCTAACAAGAATTTTTAATAATTTAATTATATCAATATCATAAATTGCTTAAAATAATTTATACTTATATGCACTTAACATTCTCCATTTTTCTTTATCCTATATTGATATGTTAATATTGAGTTAATGAGGTGAACTAAAATGAAATTTCTCTTAAAAGTTTTCGTAGTATTTGTTATAGCATTTAGTTGGATAACTCGAAAAAATAAAGCCGAATAAATGTTTGTGAACATAAAATATATTAAAGAAAAAGCCAACGTCATCACTTGCTTGAATCAGTGTGATCGTTGGCTTTAGTTTACTTACAATTATTTATTTTTGATGTTTATTATCATCTTTGTATACGTATAATTTAAAATATTTACCTTCTGTTTTCATCTCTTTATAGAAATCTGCGATAATTTGAGCATTACTTTCTGCCCATTTAATATCAGTAGCATATTGATGTTTACCTGGATTTTTAGGATTCCATCTCATACTGTAAAGCGTATTTTGATCATCATGTGATAGGAAGTGTTGGTGAATAAAATCAGCACCACCTTTGATGGCTTTCTCTGGAGTATCCCAACCGTGTTTTTTTGCGTATTCTGAACCAGTTTTAATAGGAACACTATCGAGAGCACCTACACCATAGAAGTTATAATATTTTTTACCATCAATTTCTACACCCTTGGCTAATTCACTTTTAACTGAACCAGTTTCTAATAAAGCATGAGAAATTAAATAAACTTCATTCACATGTTTCTCTTTAGCAGCACTAATAAATGCATCAGTATGCTTTAATAACATAGGTCGATCGAATAACATACGCTTAATACGGTTTTCATCAATACCTTGATATTTAGATAAATCTAAAAATTGATACTTTTGTTTGTCATCATCAATGAACTTACTACTGTCCATTGCAGCTTTTATTTCATTATCTGAAGCATCTCTCCAAGCAGTATTATTCTTGTTAGAGACTTGTTGACTTGTGTAATTATCAATTTGTTTATCAGCAGCTTTATTTAGTGTAACGTTTAAATGCTCTACTTTTTCTTCTTCATTTACTTTTTTAAAGAATATTTGATCTGAAATCATAGTAAAGAAAATAAAACCTGCTGCGACTAAAACAATCAATAACCCCACTAGGCTAATAATTGAGCCTTTTTTGTGCTTCGTCATATTCACACCTCTTAGGTCAATGTTGTTTTTTCTTTAAAATCTTTATGATAATAAAGTTTAACATTATTAATTCTTATAAACAATTTTATACTTACAATGTTACATATTCATAAAATAAAAGTAATCAAAATGAAACTTTGCAAAATAAAAAGTAATGAAACATATAGAATTTCATTACTTGATTCCATAAAGCATAAATATTTATTGTTAATTATCTTTGCGATAATCCATCATTATAAAACTAGCTGCTTGAGATCTATTCTTGTAATAATATTGATTTAAATCAACTGTTCCTTCTATTTCACCATCTCGATACATCATTTCATTTGTGAAATTGTTAATCATTACAAATTCAGAACGATCCCTAATTATGCCTAAATCATCATTTCTTGCAAAAAAATGCTCTAAATTTAAATGTGCGTAATCCAAATTTATACCTCCCACGTTACAAATTGACTAGAACTTAAATATATTTATGAATGTTAGGTATGTTCATAATTAATTGTCGCATTACTGAGTTACTTATGACTTAAACCATTATTTTGCATACTTTCATTATTCTATGTTTACTATTTAACACCCTTTTTTCAAATTACGCAAATGATAATTTAAATAAGTTAGTTTAAATTTTAGATATCCGGAAATTTTGTTTAAGTACTTAACCTAGGAGCGAATTCCAAGTACAATGAATTTTGATGACATATATCATAAATATCATAGAATTATACATTATTTGTTAAAACGTTATTACGTCAAGTATAATTATGATGAATTTTATCAGTTATTGCTAATTAAACTGTGGCAATTATCTAAGAATTACAATAAGAATTCAAATATTTGTTTATCCTCTTATCTCTATCAACGGCTCAACTTTTACTTAATTGACTTATTTAGAAAAGAAAATTTAAAACCAGAAATAGTTGAAGTCGATAATTTACAAACTCCTCAAATTACTTCTATTAATACAGAGATAACTTTCTTCAACTATAATGACATTTCCAAAATTTTAAATGCACAAGAACTCGCATGGTATAACTATTTTATTCAAGGCTATAAACAATTCGAAATTGCCGACTTAATGCATGTCTCTTTATCGAGTATTAAAAAGTATAAATCCTCTTCCATAAAAAAGCTCACCGATTATTATTTTAAAGGTGAATAATATGATTCCACACAATTCTTACCATTTGCTTTATATTCAAACATTGCAACATAGTGAACATAAAACTAAATGCTGCTTTTCGACTTATGACATGGTGCTACCTTTTCCAATTAAAAAGGTACTAATTTATTATTTCGAACAGCATAATCAATCGTATTTGCAAAGGCTAAAGTTGGCAAAACGATTATTAGCAATTAATAAATTAGTACCTTTATATATATCTGACAAAGTTGTCCTCTTCCCTATTAAACATCAACGTGCACCTTTACAAACTTACATCAACGCATTAACAATTATTGGATTAACTTCTACTACAAATGGCGTCATCATTACTTTTGAAAACAATATCCAATTACAAGTTGATGAACCCTATTCGTTAATTTATAAAAAATGGCAAGAAAGTACATTATTGTATCATTTAGTACAAAAAACTATGCAGATTTATTAAATTTATATTCTAATAATTTTTTTGTAAAAAATGCAGTAACTGATTTAATGAGTAATAAACTTACGATTGCAAGAAGTATTGCACCTATTAAAATTAAGATCACATTTATAACTGGCATTGAAACTTGTGGATTTATAAAATAATTCACTGCAGTAAGACTTGTAATAAACCCTGTTAAAAATAACCCTAGCAAGAAAGCATAAATGAGTACAATTCCAATTAGTAAAAATAACAATGTGGAACTTGCCACATCTTTTTGTTTAAATATGTTATTTTTTAAAAATTGATTTGCGTACTGAATTGGTTTGCGATATTTCTTTGACTGAATATCCCCTTCATTACCCTCAACCTCTTTATGGTAATGCGTTAAATTATTTTTTAATAGCTTTTTTTCCTTTTTATTTAAAAACCACAATTGTTTTTTAACTTTCTCTTCAAATTCTGTATATTTCATACTATGTGGTTATCTCCTTCTAATATGATTTCTTTTAAATTTTAGCGAAGTTCTTAATTACTTACAAGTTAAAAAACATAAGCTTTATTATATAAAAATACTCCGTTTCTGAAAGAGATTGATTTAGAGAATCTATAAACAGACATGAAAATGTTAATTGTATGTAGAAGTTCTAATCAATATCTTATATAACGGAGTTATTTTTAATTTTTAAATCTTAAAGGATAGATAAACCTGAGCTTTGAATATCCTTAGCGAAACCTTTTACAGTATCAACTGATAATTCATTAATATCTCGACCTAAATTAGTATTTACTTTCTTAACTACATCTGCTGGACATGTAATAATGTCGGCACCAATTTCATTTGCCTGAATAACATTAAATAATTCACGACAACTTGCCCACAATAATTTAACGCCTTCTTTACTATGCGCCACATCTACTGATTCTTTCATCAAAGGTAATGGATCAACACCAGTATCAGCTATTCTACCCGCAAATACTGAAATATATGTAGGTACTTCTTCAGTTACCGCTTCAGTAATTTCTTTTACTTGCTCAATAGTGTACACTGCAGTAACATTTAAACGCACATTGTCCGCTGATAATTTTTTAATTAACGGAATTGTTGATTCACCTTTAGTATTCACAACTGGAATTTTGACAAAAACATTATCACCATATTGTTTTAATATTTCAGCTTCTTTTTCCATAGTTTCTAAATCATCAGCGAATACTTCAAATGAAATAGATGCATCTGGAATTTCTTTAACCGCTTCTTCAGCGAATGATTTATAGTCTGTTACACCCGCTTTAGCCATTAAACTAGGATTAGTAGTGAAACCGTCTACCTCTTTATTTTTATATGCTGCTTTCATTTGTTCAATATCTGCGCCATCTGCAAATACTTCGACATTTAATTTTGCCATTACATTCTTCCTCCTTTATTTACGATTACGATGATAGTTAAATTACATCACAATAGATTTCTTATATGTATATACTTCTTTTCATATGATGATCAGACTATTCCGCATCAATAAAATATTTATAAATTATTTATATCATTCTTAGAAACACTTGGCGAATGTTTTGCTTTTTAACAAAATTAATTATCAAATTCACTAGTCACTATTAAATGTTAATTAAAATATGGTAATATGATTAGATGATATTAGGTAGGAGGAACATTATGTCTAAGCCAAAAAAATACTTCTATATCTCAATAATTTTACTCATCATAAGTTTTTATTTTAATACATTCAACCCACTATTAAGTCAGCAAATTACTTCTGTTAAATATTTACTTATTGCGTGTAGTATCATTAATGTGATTATATTAATTGCTTCTATTATATTCTCAGATAAAGCGATTAAACATTTAGGTGATAAACAAGGATGGATAAGAATTGCGAGTAAAATTTTGCCAATAATCATTTTATTGGTGATTGTATACCATATCTATGCCTCAATTAAGACATTTGGTATATTGTCGTAAACTTTTTTAAATGCCAGAACTAACTTTTTAATTTAAAAATAATTAACGATTACTGTTTAACGTAATAAAAATAATGAATAGGTGTGACAAAATGCAATATTTATTTGTGTTTATTGGGGGCTTATTTGGAGCATTACTAAGATATGTCTTATCAACTCTTAATGCCAATTCTGGATTACCACTCGGTACATTGATTGCGAATATTGTGGGTGCATTTTCAATGGGATATTTATCTTCGTTATCCATTCAATTTTTTAAAAACAACCCACTAATTAAAAAAGGTGTCACAACGGGACTACTAGGTGCTTTAACTACCTTTTCAACCTTCCAATTTGAGTTAGTTACAATGTCACAAAATAATAGTATCGCTTTGCTCTTTATCTATGGCTTAACCAGTTATATAGGAGGCATTCTTTTCTGCTGGTTAGGTGTTAAATTAGGGAGGCAACCTATATGATACATATACTACTTATTATGGTAGGTGGTGGCATTGGTGCTGTTATCAGAGCTTGGTTAACAGATGTCTTTAAAAGTAAAATAACGTCACCTATACCGATTGCAACTTTAATAGTCAATCTCGTTGGTAGTTCCTTAATTGGCTTCGTGTATGGGATAGCTCAAGATTATCAATTATTTTCACTGTTTTTTATAACTGGCGTTCTTGGAGGATTAACAACCTTTTCAACTCTGTCTTATGAAATCGTCCAATTTATTTCGCCAAGTTTTAAACCTGTTCAATTTTTTAGTTATTCTATTTTACAATTTGTAATAGGGTTTATCTCTTGCTTTATTGGTTATTCGATATAAATAAATACACTTCATAGTTTTAAGATTAAATCTTGCAACTATGAAGTGTATTTTTATATTTTTATTAATGTCCCTCAAATGTTGCTGGATCAGGACCAATGCGTTGATCTTTGTTTAGAGAATCAATTTGTTCCATTTGTTCATCTGTTAGTTCGAAATCAAAAACATTAATATTTTCCTCTATTCTTTGAGGTGTAACTGATTTAGGAATAACGATGACACCATGTTGCATGTTCCAACGAATGACGACTTGTGCTGCCGATTTATTAACTTCTTTGCCAATTTGATTAAGTGTTTCATCACCTAAGATTTGGGCATTCATAAATGGTGACCATGACTCCATATGGATATTTTGTACTTCTAAATATTTACGTAGTTTATTTTGAGTAAAATATGGGTGAAATTCTACTTGGTTGATGACTGGCTTAATAGAAACTTGAGCTAATAATGCTTCAAAGTGTTCTGCATTGAAGTTACTTACACCAATATTTTTAACCTTATCATCTTTATATAAATCTTCCATACCTTTCCATGTATCAACCATTATTGCTTCATTAGTACCAGGCCAATGAACAAGATATAAATCTAAATAATCTAGTCCTAATTTATTGATACTTGTTTCATAAGCATTTGCAACATTTTCGCGCCCAAAATCTTCAAAATATAGTTTTGATGTAATGAATAAATCTTTACGTTCTAACCCAGTAGCTTCTAGACCTTCTTTAATTCCTAAACCAACTTGTTCTTCATTACCATATACTTTAGCTGTATCAATACTACGATAACCTGAGACAATTGCATGCTTAACTGCATCCTTACATTCATCGTTATTTTCTACTCTAAAGGTGCCAATTCCAACTTTAGGCATTGTGTGACCATTATAAAATTCAATTGTTCCCATAAAAGAAACCTCTTTTCTTTATATTTTAATAATTACTACTCTATTCCCATAATTGTCGTTATTGAAAACCTTAATATTAGTTTATTATTTTAATAAGCTTCTCCTCAAAATTAAAAAATCCGAGATATAACCATATCTCGGATTAATACTAATTAAATGATTCAATTTTATCCATAACATTTTGTAATTCATCTACATTATATTGAATACGTCCATGGAATACAAATTTATTAAAGAACTCATCTAATTGATCAGGTCCAACTAGAACTTTAACACTTGAACTTTGTGCATAATTTGAAATCGTTACGTCTCCATTGTGTTTAGGATTAAAGTATAAAATCGCAGTTGGCGTATATTTAGCCCCTAATTGTGTTTGCAAGTCTGACGCTAACTTTTCAATTGAAGTAAGTTGTTCTGAGTAATTAACGAATGACAATGAAGATTTATCTTCATTTTGATCGAGTACTAGTGTTTGAGGTGACTTAGCATCTAAATCCAAAGTACTAAATACTTGTTCCATCATAGGCAATTCGTTAAATTGCTTACCACTTATACCTTGATAAACATGCCCTTTTAATAGTTGAGAATCTATAATATATAGACCTGTACGCGTAAGTACAAGGTGACTAATGCGTTCAATATCATTGAATTCATTACTTGGTAAGAAGATGTTTGCCATAATATGCATATCTTCAGGTCTAATACGTTTTTCTTTCACTAAACGATCTCTAATTCCAATTAAGCGCATATCCGTAACATATTCACTTTTGTTTTTTGAGAATAGTTTCAATGCATCAATTTCACGATCTTTACCGCTTACAGTTGCATCAAAATCTTCTTTTTGTTTAGTAACCTGCTTTTTATTTTGTATGCGTTCTTTCTCTAGGGCTTCGTCATGTGACGCTTTCATTTGCTTTTCTTTTAAGTCGTATTCTTCTTTTGTTTTCTGTTTAATATTGTTTTTACTTTTAAGTGTAACTAAGAATAATATTAAACAGATAATTGCAACTACAATTGCTACGATTAAACCAATTTCGATTGGTCCAAATGAATTCATTAAATCAACGCTCCTTTAATCTATCAGTAAATCTAATTATAATGGAAACTATCTATAATTTCGACAATTTCTTTATATTATTTAAAGCGTTTATTAAGCTTGAACAGCATCTTTTAATACATTGACTTTATCTAATTTCTCCCATGGTAACAATACATCTGTTCTACCAAAGTGACCATAAGCAGCAGTTTGTTTGTATATAGGATGCTTTAAATCTAACATTTTAATGATACCTGCTGGACGTAAATCAAAATTAGCTCTAACAGCTTCAACAAGTTGAGCTTCAGAAACTTTGCCCGTTTTAAATGTATCAATTGAAATTGAAACTGGTTCAGCCACGCCAATAGCATAAGCAAGTTGTACTTCACATTGGTCTGCTAGTCCTGCAGCAACAATATTTTTAGCTACATATCTTGCCGCATAAGCTGCTGATCGGTCTACTTTAGTTGGGTCTTTACCACTAAAGCAACCTCCTCCATGACGTGCATAACCACCATAAGTATCAACAATGATTTTACGTCCTGTTAATCCAGCATCACCTTGAGGTCCACCGATAACAAATCTTCCAGTAGGATTGATAAAGAATTTCGTTTCATTATCAATTAATCCTTCAGGAACTGTTGGGTATATGACATGTTCTTTAATGTCACTTTGAATTTGTTCTAATTCAATGTCATCCGCATGTTGAGATGAAACTACAATCGTGTCAATACGCTTAGGTTTATCTGATTCGTCGTATTCAACTGTTACTTGAACTTTACCATCCGGTCTTAAATAGTCTAAAATTCCATCTTTACGTACATCAGATAAACGTTTAGCTAATTGATGAGATAGAAAGATAGGTAAAGGCATATATGTTTCTGTTTCATTTGTAGCATATCCGAACATTAAACCTTGGTCACCGGCACCAGTAGCTTCAATCTCTTCTTCTGAAATATCATTTCTGTATTCAAGTGCTTTGTCAACACCTTGTGCAATATCAGGTGACTGCTCATCGATTGCAGTTAAAACTGCCATAGTTTGGTAATCATAGCCATATTTAGCACGAGTATAGCCAATACCTTTAATTGTTTCTCTTACAACTTTAGGGATATCTACATAGGTTGATGTAGATATTTCACCTGAAATTAGAGCCATTCCAGTTGTTACAGTAGTTTCACAAGCAACACGTGCATTAGGGTCATCTTTTAAGATTTCATCTAAAATGGCATCAGATACTTGGTCAGCAATCTTATCTGGATGTCCTTCTGTCACTGATTCTGAAGTAAATAAACGTTTATTGTAAGTCATGATTTGCTCCTTTTATAACTATATTTACGAAAATTCTCTTTTAAATGTGAGCTCAAAAATAAAAGAGCCTTCTTCACTATTCAAGACAGAGAGAAGGCTCTTAAACGTCCATTCGCTCTTATCGTTCAGACGAGTATATGTCTGCAAACGGTTTGGCACCTTTCTTTTAAAAAAGAGGTTGCTGGGTTTCATTGGGTCCATGTCCCTCCACCACTCAGGATAAGAGAATCCGTTAAGAACTATACTACCTAATTCATTTATTAATGTCAATTTTGTTTTTACATGTTTTTTGTCTTTTCCAGGTGGAATAATTACGGCATTATGTTATACTATTTTAATGTAAAGGCTTACAATATTGAATTTCTATAACACACGCTGGAGGGATTGGGTATGTCAGTAGATACATACGGCGAAACACCTAAAATTAAAAAATTATTGGAAAAAGAAAGCTCTCTTTTTCAGCTTTCAACAACTCAACTTTATTACAAAATTATGGATAATAATGAAGGAGAATTAACTGAACTTGGTGCTATCAATGCGAGCACAGGTAAATACACTGGACGTTCACCTAAAGATAAATTCATTGTTACAGAACCTTCTTATAAAGATAATATTCATTGGGGAGATATCAACCAACCTATCGATGAAGAAACTTTCTTAAATCTCTACTCTAAAGTTTTAGACTATCTTGATAAAAAAGACGAACTTTACGTTTTTAATGGTTATGCAGGTAGTGACAAAGACACACAATTGAAACTTACAGTTATCAATGAACTTGCATGGCACAACCTTTTTGCTCAAAACATGTTTATCCGCCCAGATTCTAAAGAAGAAGCTAGTAATATAAAACCTAACTTCACAATTGTTTCAGCACCTCACTTTAAAGCTGATCCTGAAGTTGATGGAACTAAATCTGAAACTTTTGTTATCATTTCATTCAAACATAAAACCATTTTAATTGGTGGTACAGAGTATGCTGGTGAGATGAAAAAAGGTATCTTCTCAGTAATGAACTATTTACTTCCAATGCAAGATATTATGAGTATGCATTGTTCTGCGAATGTTGGAGATAAAGGAGATGTAGCCTTATTCTTCGGATTATCAGGTACAGGTAAAACAACTTTATCAGCAGCACCTGATAGAAAATTGATTGGTGATGATGAACACGGTTGGAATAAAAATGGTATTTTCAATATTGAAGGTGGTTGTTACGCAAAAGCAATCAACCTTTCTAAAGAAAAAGAACCTCAAATTTATAACGCGATTCAATACGGTACTATATTAGAGAATACTGTGGTTAACGAGCGTGGTGTTGTTGATTTCGATGATAATTCATATACTGAAAATACACGTGCTGCTTATCCAATTCATCACATTGATAACATTGTATTACCATCTAAAGCAGCACATCCTAATACAATAATTTTCTTAACTGCTGACGCATTTGGTGTACTTCCACCCATTGCTAAATTAACTAAATCTCAAGCGATGTACCATTTCTTAAGTGGTTTCACTTCTAAATTAGCTGGAACTGAGCGTGGTGTTACTGAACCAGAACCATCATTCTCAACTTGTTTTGGTGCACCTTTCTTACCACTTAATCCTATTAAATATGCAGATTTATTAGGTGAGCTAATAGATAAACATGAGGTTGATGTATATTTAGTTAACACTGGCTGGACTGGTGGTAAATACGGCGTAGGTAGACGTATTAGTTTACATTATACTCGTTATATGGTAGATCAAGCAATTAAAGGTAAATTGAAAAATGCAGAGTTTACAAAAGATGAGAAATTCGGTTTAAGTATTCCTACTGAAATGGAAGATGTTCCAAAAACAATACTTAATCCAATTAATGCTTGGAGTGATTCTGATAAATATCGCGCTCAAGCGGATGACTTAATCCAACGTTTTGAAGAAAACTTCAAGAAATTCGGTCCAGAAGTTGAAGAAATTGCTAACACTGGTGGCTTTAACAAATAATTAAATATTTATTAAAAAGATAATGTATAAGGCATACTGTACTGAACCCTTATACATTGTCTTATTATATTTCTTCACATTTCGTCATCCATTGATGCACATAATCGAGCGCTAATTTCATTGCTTGTGGTCTAGGTACATGCCCTTCATCAAGCTGATAAAATGTATCGTGAACAACACCTTTTAATTTCAATTGTTCTTCCAAGTAATTGGCATGATGAATACCTACTTGTTTATCCTTGCCACCATGAACAATTAAAATTGGTGGACTATTAGAATCAATAAGTTTTATCGCATCTCTTTGGTCATAAGATTCTTTATTTTTGGAGGGATGTCCTACCATTCGACGCAACATCCCCCTTAAATCAGTACGTTCTTCATACATCAAGTGCATACTTGATACACCACCCCAGATGATGTAACTATCGACTGGGTAATCTTGATATGTAAGTAGTCCTTGTATTCCACCTCTTGAAAAACCAATCATGTGTAAATATGCATTAGGAAATCGTTGTTTAAGTATCTTTATGAGATAGGTAACATCTTTTAAATCAGCGTTAGCAAACTCATCTCTACCTTCACTTCCATTACTTCCTCTATAATAAGGACCTACAACTAAGGTATTATCATTTGCAAACTGCATTAGTCTTGCTGCACGTACACGTCCGACTTGTCCCTTACCTCCTCGCAAATATACTACGATTCTTTTTACTGTCTTCGTTAATGGACACATTTGTAATGCTTTTACTTTTAAGCCATCAACTTTATAAGTAATTTCATCGAATTGGTGCGTTTTTGATGCTATAGGCATTTTCTTAGTCGCGATAATATCCAAGTTCTATCATCCTCTCGACACATTTAAGAATTGCATTATCTTGTATTAAATAACTTTGTTTATCTAATGGAATAGAATTAATATTATCAAATAATAATGGCCCTCTCGTTTCTAAATAATCACTTTTCTCTTTAAATGATTTAACCTTCACGATATATACATCTTTTTTGAAAATTGAGTTATCGAATGTATGAACCTGATATTGAGCAATATAATCTATCGTTTCAGGTATGCCTCCTGTTTCTTCAAAAAGCTCTCTCTTGATAGCTTGTAAGCTTTCTTCTCCTTTTTCAACCTTACCACCCGGAAACTCGATGCCACGTAATTTATGATGGGTAAATAGTAACTGACTCTGATATAACGGAATAGCTAAAACATGATTACCATCTGGATGATCGTTGTTCGTTTTGTAACACATTGTGACACGTCTATTATCTTTATCTAGAAACTCCATGTTCCATACTACTCCC
Organism: Staphylococcus sp. AtHG25; assembly: GCF_003217445.1. Lineage (NCBI taxonomy): Bacteria > Bacillati > Bacillota > Bacilli > Caryophanales > Staphylococcaceae > Staphylococcus > Staphylococcus sp. AtHG25. The sequence goes on from NZ_QJSN01000004.1 coordinate 168,859, forward strand.
TTCAATATGTTAAACTTATTTATAATCGTATTACTTGTTGGAGGCCTATAATGTTAAAAAAAATATTTCTTGGAATAATCCATATATATCAACGCTATATTTCACCTATGACACCACCCACATGCCGATTTTATCCTACGTGTTCAGAATATACACGAGAAGCGATTGAAGTTTACGGCCCACTCAAAGGCGGCTACATGGGAATACGTCGCATTCTTAAATGTCATCCACTACATAAAGGTGGGTTTGATCCAGTTCCTTTAAAAAAGGATAAACATAGACACTAATTTAATTTAAGTAATTTTGATTTATCGATTTGAGGGGGGTGAAATGAAATCATCCCCTCTTTTAATTTACCGACACCTTGCGTGAAATCGTCAGTAAAATAATAACCATCTGGGGTTACATCCCCAGGATAATCACCTTCTCGAGCTAATAATGCAGTAAAGTAACGACTTAGTCCATATTCGTACATTCCACCTATAACCACTTTAATATCAATTGATTTCAATTCACGAATCAATGATTGTACTCTATCAAGACCACCCATTCTAAATGGTTTAACAATCACTACTTTAACCGGGAATTGGTTAACAATTGAGATAATACTATTGATATCAGTAGCTTTTTCATCGAGTGCAATTGCAGGGTATTGCGTATGATCAATGTGTAAAGTTGAAGAAAGCGATTTAAATGGTTCTTCTATATAAAGTATATTTTGGTCATTTATAGATTCTAATTTTTGAAAATCAGAAACATCTAGTGACTCATTAGCATCTAATGCTAATTCAAAATCATAAGGCAATATGTCATCTAAAAGTGAGATGTCATCATTCAGTTGACTTGTCCATTTCAACTTTATACGTTTGGGTTGAGTTTGTTTTAAATACTCAAGTTGTTGTGCACTTATGCCACTTATCGTTGCACCATACGCTACTTTAAACTTCGGTAAATCATGATACATCTGATAAATCGCCATAACTACAGTACTTCTCGCTGTGGGATAATTGTCAAGTATATCTAAATATGGTTTCCAATCTTCATATTTATGAACAGACTTTTTAACAATACTTTCTGACCATTGTGAAAGTATTTCTTGTACAGTTTCAATCGTTTCTTCGTTGTACCAATTTGTTTCAAAAGCATTGCACTCTCCAAAAAAAGATTGATCATCTTCACTTAAAATTTCAACAATAAGTGCTTTTCGGTATGTCATTTTAACTTTGGGAGTTACAATTGGATCTCTAAATTCATGATTGTAAAGATAAAAATTTACTGCTTTAATCCTCATATTATTGTCCTTTATTAATCATTTTGTTGCGTTGTAATTTACCTGTAGAAGTGTATGGTAAACTTTCAACCTGATGAAAGGCTTTGGGTACTTTATATTTTGCCAAATACGTTTTCAAATATTTAGTTAATTCTATTTCTGGAATTGTATCATCTGAAACATAATATAGTACTGGTATTTGACCCCATGTCGCATCCTCTTGCGCTACACATACAGCGTCATTAATATCTGAGTGTGTTTTAGCAATTGATTCAATCTCATAAGGATAAATATTTTCCCCACCACTTATGATTAAATCTTTGCGACGATCATAAACCATCACAAATCCTTCCTCATCAATTTCTGCTATATCACCAGTCTTAAAGTATCCATCCTCAAAAGTATCGCTCAACCCTGCTGGATATAAATAACCGTTCATTACATTATTCCCTTTTATGAGAAGTTCGCCATGACCTTCACTATTTGGATGTTTAATACGTACATTAACGTTTTCGCTTGGTTTGCCAACAGTATCATACCGTTGTGCAAGCATCTCGGGTGTAGCAGTTAGAAATTGAGAACACGTTTCTGTCATTCCAAATGAATTGTATATCGGTAACTGATAATTTAGGGCTTCATCAATTAATGTAGATGATAATTTGGCACCTCCAAGTAAAATTTTCTCAATTGAGAACGGTTGGTTTAATCCTGCATCCATAAGCCATTTAAGCGTTTGTGGCACTAGTGATATATGGGTAGGTCCTTCTTCCTTAATGATCGATAACATCGTTTGTGTATTATATTTTTCCAATATACGTACCGTAAAGCCCTCAATTATAGAACGTAATAAAACACTAAGACCTGAAATATGATATATCGGTAAAACAGATAACCATTTAGTGGTTTCATCATATCCTAAACTTTCTTTACACCCAATTGCACTTGCATAATGATTTTTAAAGGTTTGTGGTACTGCTTTTTGAGGACCTGTCGTTCCAGATGTAAACATAATTGAAGCAATTCGATCATAATTACATGTTTGATTATTGATACGTTTTGAATATTGTTCTATTTCAGATATATGTATTACATTAAAATCCGACAAGTGAAATGGTTGCGTCGTTAATATTGTTGATACATTAATGGAATTCATTTGATTTATCATTTCAGTTTCTGTTAATCGCGTGTTTATCATTGCTATTTCAACATTAGCTAACCAACAAGCGTTAATCAGTGTGATAGACGCAATATCGTTTTTAATATACAATCCTACTCTATTATTATTTAAAGAAAGAATTTGTTCAGATATTGAAAATGCTCTATCATACAATTCCTTAAAAGTTATAGAATGATTTCCATCTGTAACTGCTATCTTATCTCTATTTTTAATACTTTGCTCTTTTAACCAAAAATCCACTGTTCATTCCTCCATATAAATACATTATAATTATAACGATAATTTAGTTAGTTAGCATTGGTTGTGTTTAAGAAGCAGCATATTTCAGTGATATTAGTTTATTACAAATTGACATTTTGGAAAATTTCAATCATTAAATAATGAATTGGCTTTATTTTTTAAATTAAAAAAGAGTTTAAAGTGATGATTACCACTTTAAACTCAAATAAGCCTATGATATTCAATTATTCCCTAGCCTCATAGCAGGCAGGCTACTGGTTTCAATGCATTTCGTTTTATAAGTTCCACGCATTGTCGTTGATTTATGAATATTATAATATATTTATATAATAATTTAAATATGAAGATCTAATTATTCTTAAATTTTCTTATCTCGATCCATAATCTAATAGTTGAATGACACCAACATGATTAAAAACTGAACTTGTTTATTCCTTTTATCTATTTTTTTAATACTCTTAAATATTAATATGATATGAGAAAAGAGCTAGCGTATCCACTACTCTAGCTACTTTTTCTGTTTATTTTGAAATTTTCATTCTAAACCCTCGAAATTCAATGTATTTCGTTTATAAACTAAACGCATTATGTTGAGCTTAATATAATATTAAAAGATATTTTTTATTATTAATTCTAAAATCTAGTTTTACCCACGCACTTCATTAAAAAGTTGCTTTTCATCACAATTTCAACAATAAAAAAAGCAAGATCAACGTGCCAGAAATTTTACTTTCTAGGCACTTCTTTGACACTTGCCCACTCTACAACATATTGTGATAAGCTTTTATTATGGAGAACAAGGGATTCGAACCCTTGAAGCGCTTATAGCGCTTACACACTTTCCAGGCGTGCTCCTTCGGCCAGACTCGGACAGTTCTCCTCAATATTAATAACTAAATTACATAAAAAAACAGAAGCGATATTTCACTTCTGTTTGTATGACTCCTACGGGACTCGAACCCGTGTTACCGCCGTGAAAGGGCGGTGTCTTAACCGCTTGACCAAGGAGCCATGGCTCCGCAGGTAGGATTCGAACCTACGACCGATCGGTTAACAGCCGATAGCTCTACCACTGAGCTACTGCGGAATAATATGATGGAGCGGGTGATGGGAATCGAACCCACAACATCAGCTTGGAAGGCTGAGGTTTTGCCATTAAACTACACCCGCGTAGTAAACGATTATGGGGCGGTTGAAGGGAATCGAACCCTCGAATGTCGGAACCACAATCCGATGCGTTAACCACTTCGCCACAACCGCCAAAATGATTGAATGGTTCAGGACAGAATCGAACTGCCGACACATGGAGCTTCAATCCATTGCTCTACCAACTGAGCTACTGAACCGTAATAAGTAATGGCGGTCTCGACGGGAATCGAACCCGCGATCTCCTGCGTGACAGGCAGGCGTGTTAACCGCTACACTACGAGACCTATTAAAACTATGTATTGCGGGAGGCGGATTTGAACCACCGACCTTCGGGTTATGAGCCCGACGAGCTACCGAACTGCTCCATCCCGCGCTAATATTATTTACGTCTCAAAAATCAGTACTTAATAACTATATCATTTTATATTGTCTGATGTCAATATTAATTTTAAATAAATTTTACATTCATTTAATTGAATCTTCATATTGAAATGCGACAATTGTCTAATAGTCATCGCCTTTTCGAATACTTTATTAGTATATATAGTATCATTAACTTAGTCAATAAGTATTGCAAACTATTTTGTGTAAAAAAACGCTACATTTAAAATATTTTAATTAAAGATACCTATTGGATATCTAATTGCACTTGAAAGTATCTCTATATTTAATTATCAACCTTAATAATAATAAAAAGTAGGTAGCTTTAACTCCCTACTTAAATTAGTTTAAATATTGAACGTATTAATAATTAAATCACATGTTTTATTATTTAGTCATGTAATGTTGCATTTTTTCTTGTAATTCAGTAAAAGATACAAAGCCTTCTTCTTCTAAGAAATGTCCACCTTCATCAACAATTTTAGTCTTACCACCTAATTCGTCAATTAAGTTTTGAGTTTCTATGTAAGAAACATAAGAATCATCTTTTGAAGCTAGTCCATAAAAGTGATTAACTTTAGTTTTAATTAAGTCATAATCAACATTAAACTCCCCTACTTTTATTGAATCGTCTATTTTCTTCGCATCTTCTTTAAATCCTGCTATACTGAAGAACCCCTCAAATGGTTCATAAATTGATAGACCTTCAATGTATTTCAAAGTAGCCAATGAACCATACCCATGAGTGACAAAATAAGTATCTTTAGATAAAAGTTCAATTTGTTGATTTAATTCGAAGACCCAATTGTCTATATTATCATTCTTACTTTCATCTAAATGAAATAATTGAACATCATAACCTTCTAGTTCTAAATTATGTTGCAACCACTTATACCAGTGGTTATGAGAATTTCCTAATTGTGAATGAACTATAATTACATTAGTCATTAATATTTTTACCTCCTTAAACTAAATAATAATTCTCAATTTATATAACAAAACACTTTTAAAGAGGCAAATTCACCTCAAAAAAAGTGTTTAAATTATTATATTTCATCAAGCAATTCTTCCACAGCATTTTTACCTTGTTGAATACAATCTGGAAGCCCAACCGCTTCAAATGGTGCTCCTGTGATTCTGAGTGCAGAATAATTATTTTTAACGTGTTGTTGAATTTTTCTTATTTGACTAATATGACCAATGTGATATTGAGGCATGCTTTTAGTCAAACGATTAACAATTGTAAAATCCGGATCTCCATGAAAAGTCATCATTTTATTTAAATCACGACGTGCGATAGTCGCAATTTCTTCATCAGTATGATCTTCAACAACTGTATCACCTGGTTTACCTACATATGCTCTAATTAAAACTTTTCCTTGCGGTGTAGTAAAAGGCCATTTTTTACTAGTCCAAGTACAAGCTGTAATATTAGTATTACTTGTTCTCGCGATGACAAAACCAGTACCGTTATATGTGTTTTCAATATTCTTCTCATCAAATGCAAATACAACCGTTGCAACTGAAGTAGAATCCATCTCGTTAAAGTATTTAAAAGCTTGATCGTGATTGAACCATTTCATAAATGTTTGATGAGGCGTAGTAATTAAAATACCATCAAATTGTTCACTGTATTGATCAGTTGCTATTTCATAATTGTCATTGTTAATAATGATATCTTCTACATGTGTTTGATATTTCATCTTTACGCCTTTATCTTGTACATTTTTAGTTAATGCTTCAATAAATGAACTTAATCCGTGACGAAATTGTCTAAACTGACCTTTAGGGGCACCAGGGTATAATTGACGTTGTTTAATTCGTTCAGCCTTTTCGTGTTGCATACCTTTGATTAAACTACCATACTTCTCCTCTTGTTCTTTAAAATTAGGAAATGTACTCATTAAACTTAATCGATCTATATCAGTACCATAAATACCACCCATGAGGGGTTCTATTAAATTTTCAAGCACTTCATTTCCTAATCGTCTTCTAAAAAACGCTCCAACTGATATATCATCCTCAATTTTTATTGGGGGTATTACCAAATCTAGTCCCGCTCTTAGCTTACCTATTGGTGAAATAAGTCTTGTTTTTAAAAAAGGTTTAATATCAGTTGGGATGCCCATAATCGAACCACCTGGTATAGGATACAATTTATTTTTTGCGAAAATGTATGACTGACCTGTTTCATTAGTAATTAAATCATCTTCAAGTCCAATATCTTTTGCTATATCAGTCATGATTGTTTTTCGTCCAAGATAAGATTCAGGGCCTAGTTCAATAGTATATCCATCTTTACGATACGTCTGTATCTTTCCACCTGGTCGATTTGTCGCTTCAAAAATGGTTACATCTATATCTGGTTTATAATGTTTTAAATAATATGCGCTTGAGAGGCCAGTTATACCTGCACCAATAATTGCAACTTTTTTACTCACATTGAGTCCCTTCCTTTATTAAAAAACTGTTTTTATTTCATCCACGATAGCATTAATAAATAATGGATCCGTGTTAGGCATTGTTGGACGATAGTAATTTGCTCCTATCTCATCACACACAACTTTACATTCATAATCATTATCATACAGTACTTCTAAATGCTCACATACAAAACCTACAGGCGTGTAGATAAAGTGTTTATATTGATATTCGTTGTACAACGTTCTTGTTAAATCTTGTACATCGGGTCCTAACCAAGGTGTACCTGTGTTACCCTCAGACTGCCAGCCTTGAGCAACGTGTTTAATATTTGAAGATGTTTGTAAACGATTCATTGTATCTTTTAATTCATCAGGGTATGGATCATTATTTTTTTCAATTAAACCTTTAGGCAAACTATGAGCTGATACAACTAAGATTGTCTCATCATGTTCATCTTGAGGAATTTGCTCTAAAGTTTCATTGATTTTATTAGTCCAATACTCAATAAATTTAGGTTGGTGATAATAATGTTCAACATGATGTAAAGCAATATCGTATTTATTGGCTTCCTCTTTTGCACGTTTATTGTATGATCCAACTGAGAAACTAGAATAATGTGGTGCTAAAACAACAGTAACCGCTTCTTTAATACCATCTTTATACATTTTTTCTACAGCTTCTTCAATATATGGAGAAATATGCTTTAGACCTAAATACAATTTATATTCCACATCTTCATAAACTTGATTTAAAGCATCTTTTAATGCTTCAGCTTGACGATCAGTAGTGCCAGCTAAAGGAGAAAGACCACCAATAAATTCATATCGGTCTTTTAAATCTTGTAATTCCTCATCAGTTGGTCTCTTACCATGTCTAATATCTGTATAATATGCTTCAATATCACTCTCTTTATATGGTGTTCCATATGCCATAACTAATAAACCTACTGTCTTAGTCATTAAATAAAACCTTCCTTAATCTTTGTATTCTTAATATTATTTACTTGTATAATCATGAACAAATTGAGTAACTCGCTTTAATGTATCAGGTTGTACTTCAGGAAAAACACCGTGTCCTAAATTAAAAATGTGTTTACCTCTTTCCATACCCTCGTCCAGAATTTCACGTACTCTATGCTCTATTACGTCCCAAGGCGCAAGTAACAATGAAGGATCTAAATTACCCTGTAACGTTTTATTAACACCCATTTGTGTAGCTGATGAGATAGACGTACGCCAATCTAATCCTAGGACATCTATTGCTAAGTCATTCCATTCATTAATTAGATGGCTTGCACCCACTCCAAACATTATGACAGGAACATCATATTTAGCTTTAATTCCATTAATTAACTTATCCATTGAAGGTTTAATATAATAGCGATAATCTTTAACATTTAAAGCTCCAACCCATGAGTCGAAAATTTGAATCAGCTCTGCGCCCGCTTCAACCTGAGCAACCACATAGTCAATTGATACTTGTACGAGATGATTCATTAAGGCAAACCATGTTGCCTCATCTCCATACATCATTGCTTTAGTATAATTATAATTTTTTGATGGACCGCCCTCAATCATATAAGAAGCTAATGTAAATGGCGCACCTGTAAACCCAATTAATGGTACATTCAATTTCTCTTGTGTTAGCAATTGAATTGTTTCGAGTACGTACGGTACATCACGTTTGGGATCAATTTGTGTTAATTTATCTACATCAGATACAGATTTAATTGGATTGCTAATGACTGGTCCAATACCTGATTTAATATCAACATCAACACCAATTGGTTTCAAAGGTGTCATTATATCTTTATATAAAACTGCTGCATCAGTATTATAATTATCAACTGGTAATTGAGTTACATAAGCACATAATTCAGGTTGATGTGTGATGTCGAAAAGAGAATATTTCTCTTTTAATTTTCGATATTCTGGTTGTGAACGGCCAGCTTGGCGCATAAACCATACAGGTGTATGAGATGTTTTTTCACCTTTAATTGTTTGTAAAATTGTATTATTTTTATTATGCACCTTATAGTCCTCCTAAATTAAAATCATTCTTATCTATAATATCATATGCTGATATAATTATCGTTTATCTACACTTAAATGTCATAAAAAAGACAAAGCATAAATGTACATTTCAATTCACTAAATTATAATAATTTATTAAACATAATTATAGTATATTTATATGCTTAAAAATATCCCTCAATAAGACTAAATGGATTTTTAAAATATTTAAACAATACATACAATTATTATAGCTAGTATCATTAATTAATCGTATAATATAAACAATAAAGGAGGTATGAGTCATGAACATATATACAACTTATGGGACTTATGGTTACTTAAATCAAATCCGAACAAATAATACTAATAGTAATCTATTTTTATTTTCAACAAATGATTCTTCTGTAATTATTGAAGAATCAGATGAAAAATCAATTTTAAAACATCCCACTGTTTACACAACTGTTAATTCTATTAATGACTTAGATCAAACACATTTTTACTCAGCAATATTTATCCCTTCTTCTGATGATCATGTTCATCAATTAGAAAAACGTATTGCAAATTTGGAATTAAATTTCGATAAGTTTGCCGGTTTTAAAAGTTATCGTTTTTTAAAGCCTGTTCAAGGAACAACTTACAAAGTTTATTTTGGTTTTGCTAATCGCCAAACTTACGAAGATTTTAAAGAAACAGATACATTTAAGGATTATTTTTCAAAAGATGCATTAAGACATTATTTTGGTTCTAGTAGCCAACATTCTAGCTACTTTGAGAGATATTTATATCCAATCAAGGAATAATAAAAAGGTTGCCTTTTAACTAGATGTAGTTTTGCTTGTTCTAGTTATAGGCAACCTTTTTAATCTTTAAGTAGTGATTCTTGATATTGTAACTTCTTAATTGTGCTTCTAATCGTTAACCACCCTACTATAAAGAAGATTAGAGCGAAAAAGAAATATTGTGGGTATATACTGATAAATGCAATTGAAAAAATTAATCCTATAATTAACATTAAACGATAAAGAAATTTTTCATAACCTTTAATCACTTCGACATCTGGTACTGGCCAAACTTGAGGCCATAATCCATAAGCTTGTTGCGTATAAAATTGAGACATTTGCAATAATGTAATGTACATGAACAGACATCCAATAATTGCTGAAACAATAGGAAACGATAGCCAAATCATTAGCACTAATGCAATGACAATCAGTCTAAATATAATACTAAAAGCATCTCTACCTCTTACAAAGCTACGTGTAAATAGATATAAATACATATTTCTAGAATTAAATTTCCGGCCTTTAGGTGTAGGTAATAAGAAATCTAAATATCTACGTCTAACTGCAGACTCTTTTAAATGTTTAACATCCGTAAACATATTTACGAATTTATAATAATTTGTATGGTGTCTTTCTTCAATACCTATCATTCGCTCCCATGGATATAAATTAACTCGATTTAATTTAGGTAACGCTAACATTCCACCAAGTAATATAAACGTAAAGATAACTCCCCAGTACATTTGGTAACCCAATATTAAGTCATATGTTACTAAATTAATCAAAAATAAAATTAAACTTATACTCCAACTTGATTGCTTTAGTTGATACCATTGCCATCTCACTTTCAATCCAATCCATGGGTGTATCAATGTTAAAATACTCAAGATGATAAATGGTGTTATGAAATCACCATCTAATTTAGAAAATAATGGAAACAAGATAATGAGTATTACTAGTTGTATCGCTATTCTATTAAAATAGCTGTAGCGAATGCTTAGGTTCATATAATTTTTCATATGTTTTTCAAAAGGCAATAAAAATATTCTATCTGCATCTTTTAAAAATGTTCGTATTGGAAAGATAGATGTTACAGCTAATATTATACTAGCACATAACGCATAATCTATATGTTTAGGTATATGTTGCAACCATTGACCATAACCTAATATAAATGCTCCCAATAAAATTAATAAAAATACTGAAAAATGGCCATTAAAAATAAATTTATTATAATAACGCTTCTCTTTTTGAATGGTGTTCAATCTAGATTTAAATAATGAAGTAGCTGAATTATCCATTTTCTTGACCACCTTGTGTGACATGTATATAGATGTCATCAAGTGTGTGACCACTTAATCCAGTTTGTTTACGTAGCTCCTCTAAATCACCGAAAGCAACCACTCTACCTTTATCTAAAATAATAAATCGATCACAATAACGTTCTGCAGTTGCCAAAATATGCGTACTCATTAAAACAGTACGTCCTTCATTTTTCTTTTCTACCATTAAATCCAACATAGATTGAATCCCTAGTGGATCAAGGCCTAAAAATGGTTCGTCAATAATATATAATTCTGGATTAACAATGAACGCACATATTATCATCACCTTTTGTTTCATACCTTTAGAGAAATGACTAGGAAAGACCTTTAATTCATTCTCTAATCTAAATGTTTTAAGTAAAGGTCTTGCACGTTTCATTGCTTCTTCTTTACTCAATTGATATGCCATTGCAGTCATCGCAATATGCTCTTCTAATGTTAATTCTTCATATATAATTGGTGATTCAGGTATATAAGATAACTTTTTTCGATAAACTTCGATGTCATCTGTAATTTCTGTATTTGATATAGAGAGATTACCCTCAGTTGGCGTTAATAAACCTAGCATATGTTTAATAGTTGTGCTTTTGCCTGCACCATTTAATCCAATTAAACCAACAATTTCCCCTGCTTTTAATTCAAAATTTATATCTTCAATAACAGGACGTTTCCCATAACCACCTGTTAAATGTTCAACTTTTACTGTCATAAGGCACCTCCATGAATAACATTGTACCAAAATTAGCTTTTAACTACTAAAATTACATTTACTTCACTAACGAAATTTTATTTTACAAATGCTATAATAAGCTATAAATACGTAAAAGGAGTGCATTCAAATGGCTGAAACTGTATTTAGTAAAATTTTATCTGGAGAGATTCCAAGCTTTAAAGTTTATGAAGATGACTTTGTTTATGCATTTTTAGATATTTCACAAGTGACTAAAGGTCATACATTATTAATTCCTAAAAAAGCGTCACCAAATATTTTTGAAACTGACGAAGAGACAATGGCACATATTGGTACCGCTTTACCTAAAGTCGCTAATGCAATTAAGAAAGCTTTTAATCCTGATGGTCTAAATATCATACAAAATAATGGTGAGTTCGCAGATCAATCAGTATTCCATATTCATTTCCATTTCTTACCACGATACGAAAATGATATCGACGGTTTCGGATACCATTGGGAAACACATGAGAACGAAATTAATGATGAACAAAAACAAGCTATCGCTGATCAAATCAAAGCGCAATTTGATTAATTCTGCATATTGAATGTCATTTTAGGGTAGTATACAATTATAATTAACTTGTCGAAATATGATTGTTGTAGAATCTGAAATTTATTTCATTTCTTATTCTATTATTATCCGTTAACGACATTATAAGTGAGGAGAATAGAACATGAAAATATCACGCGTATTATTTGGTATTACTGCGGGAGTAGCATCTGGAATTGCTGTTTCTTGGTTAAACCGTGATGATCAAAGCGTAAAGAATAACACGATTGATTCTAAAAAACCTACTGGGTCTCGCTCTGAATTAGAACGTGAAATTGAGTCACTTAAACGTAATTTCTTTAACATTATTGATTATAGTAAGCAAGTAAAAAATGATGGTGTCTCATATGGTAGCGAAATTGGAGATGAATTTAAAACACTAATTGGTGATTTTAAATCTGATATTAATCCTAATATCGAAAAATTACAATCACACATTGAAAATCTACAAAATCGTGGCGAAGAAATAAGTAATACTTTTTCAAAAGATAATAAATAAAGTTTAATCATTAGAACAAACTGTGATACGGGAGTGGCGTTGAAATCATTATGAATATTTCGCTACTCTCTTTAATAATGCCAAAATTGGCTTGACTGTTGTTACTGATAGTTAGATAATACGTAGCGTATATAAATAAGACCTATTAAGAGGTGTCAGTATGTTTCTATGTAAACGTCAAATTGATATTCATGCACGATTTGGTGTACCAAGAATTGCATTTTTAAGTTTTACTATTACAGTCATCGCATTTTTAATTAGTTATGAAATAATGTATTATTTTGTAAATACACCTTTATCAGATCGACATTTTGTTATCTTATTAATATTTGTTGCACTTATGTACCCTATCCATAAAGCATTACACCTTCTCTTTTTCTTACCTTATGTTAATTCATTTAGAATTCATAAATTAAACAAAAAACGTTGGTTACCCTATTTTAATACGTATGTAAGTACGCCTGTACATAAGATATACTTTTGTATTAATTTAATTTTACCTTTTATTTTAATAACTATATTTTTGATTTTTCTAACGATGCACTTTCCGCAATACGGACACTATTTTATGTTTTTGCTTGCGTTAAATTTTGGCATATCTGTAATGGATTTTTTATATCTTAAGATTATTTTTTTTTCAAATGAAGGTCATTTTATTGAGGAGCATCAAACAGGTATAAATATATTAAACAAAGTGCCATATCAATCTTTTCATTAAGTATCATAGTATCGAGCTTGAAACATATGTTATGCCTCAAGTTCGATACTTTTTTAATACTTAAGCCCTACTTAATCTCATACTTTGGCAGTATCTAGCCTGTTTCTAATTGGTGATGTTTTCATAATATGTTATAGTAACGTTGTTATTAATGTAAAAGGAGCTATCAACTATGAAAATTATGAATAAATTAATTGTTCCAGTAACTGCGAGTGCTTTACTTTTAGGTGCATGCGGTTCAAATGCAACAGATTCAGAAAGTAATACATTAATCTCTTCTAAAGCTGGAGATGTAAAAGTAAAAGATGTAATGAATAAAATTGGTGACGAACAAATTGCTAGTACGTCATTTAGCATTGCGTTGAATAAAATTCTAGCTGATAAATATAAAGATAAAGTCGATACAAAAGATATCGATGATGAAATTAAAAAAGAACAAAAACAATATGGTGGCAAAGATCAATTTGAAAGTATGCTTAAACAACAAGGTATGTCTTTAGATGATTATAAAGAACAGAAAAAACTTGCCTCATATCAAAAACAATTATTAGCTGATAAAGTTAAAGTGTCAGACAAAGAACTTAAAGAAAACACTAAAAAAGCTTCTCATATTTTAATAAAAGTTAAATCAAGCAGCAGTGATAAAGAAGGTTTATCAGACAAAAAAGCTAAAGAGAAAGCTGAAAAAATTCAAAAAGAAGTTGAAAAGAACCCAGATAAATTTGGAGAAATCGCTAAGAAAGAATCTATGGATTCTTCAAGTGCCAAAAAAGATGGTTCTCTAGGTTATGTAGTTAAAGGACAAATGGTAAGTAAATTTGAAAAAGCACTATTTAAACTAAAAGAAGGTCAAGTTTCAGATGTGGTTAAAACGGACTATGGTTACCATGTCATTAAAGCCGATAAAGAGAATGATTTTGATAAACAAACATCTAAACTTAAAGCCAAACTAATCGAACAAAAGGTACAAAAAGATCCTAAGATTTTAACAAATGCGTATAAAGATTTATTGAAAGAATATGATGTAGATTATAAAGACAGTGATATCAAGAAAGCTGTAGAAAACACTATTTTAAATCCTGAGAAACTTAAACAACAACAGTCATCTTCAGATAGTTCTTCAGCTGCATCAGGTTTATCTTCATAATTTTCATAGTAATAACATTAAATAGTAAGGGAGCAAGTCGATCAATTCGTTAAGAATTAAGACTTGCTCCCTTTCACGTGTTCAAAATTGTATAAAACAAGCGTTTTTACCCACTACAATGTCTATACAATAATTGACATTGTAAGGTAAAAACGCTTTTTAATTAGTCTAATTTTTCTGGATTGTAAAACTGTCTATTTTCCATACCAAAAATTCGTTCAGTAAATTGACCTTTATCGGTTTTCTTAAATGCTTTTTCAAACATATTCATTTTCGCATCGATATTGTCAATAAAGAATAATATTTCTGCTTCTTTTAAATGTGGTAACTTAGGTGATCCAAATTCCATTTTTCCGTGATGTGCTAAAATCATATGACGAAGTAACATCACTTCTTCACCATCAATTCCTAACTCTTTCGCCGCTTCCGCCACTTCATCACTTGCAATTGATATATGTCCTAGCAAATTACCTTCAACTGTATATGTTGTAGCCACTGGACCACTTAATTCCCTTACTTTACCTAAATCATGCAAAATAATTGAACTATACAACAAACTACGGTTTAACAATGGATAAATGTTGCATAATGACTTAGCTATTTCTAGCATTGTAAGTACGTGATAACTTAATCCACTTGCAAAATTATGATGGTGTGAACTTGCTGCAGGATACGTAAAGAATTTATCTTGATATTTTTTCAATAAATGACGTGTTATACGTTGTAAATTAGCATTTTCAATATCTAATATATAGTGTGAAATGTTTTCTTGGATTTCATCCGGAGATAAAGGTGCACCATCAACGAAATCTTGAGTCTTAAATCCGTCTTCTGGTTTAGCTAATCTAAACTGATTGACTTTCATCTGTTTACGACCTCGATAATTAATCACGTCGCCTTTAACCCAAACAATTGTTTCGGGTTGAAGAATCTGCATATCTTCTTTACTAACAGTCCATAGTTTGGCTTCAATATCACCACTTTTGTCTTGTAAGAATAAAGTCATATAGTCTTTTCCTTGAGCAGTAACACCTTGTGTAGCTCTATGAATTAAGAAGAAATTTTCAACCGAATCTCCTGGATTTAGCTTTTCTACATTTCTCATCGTTTTCCGCCTTCCTCTAGTTTATTTAAAATTAGCATCTCTTTAGAAGGAATTGCAGCATCTTTCATACAAGTGAAGTATAACACTTGATAATCTTTGGCTAATTCTCTTAAATAGTTTAACATCATTGATTTTCTTTGTTTATCAAAATGAACAAAAGCATCATCAATAATTATTGGAAATGGATAATAAGGTCTTAAAATCTTAATCAAACTAATTCTAAGTGCAATATATAATAATTCTTTCGTTGATTGACTTAGTTCAAGTGGATGATACATTTGGCCATTATTGTGTTTAACCATTATTGTATCATTTTCATAAGTTATCATATTGTAATTCCTTTGTGTCAGATCCGTAAATATATTTACAGCTTCATTTATAACTTGAGGTAATCGTTTATCTTTAATTTGCTTAATATGTTCATTTATTAATGCTTCTAAGTAACTTAAACTAGCCCAATCTTTAGCTAAATCATTCATTCTATTCTTCAAGTTATAATAATCATGTCTTAACTTAGATAATGTTTTATCTGTCTCCATGTAATTAATTTGAGCGGTTAAGTCACTAACTTCAGTTTGTTTATCTAAATACTGATCGTTATATGCATCAACTTGTTTAGCAAGAAGCGCATCTTCTTCTTCCAATTGAGCAGTTGTTTTTTCGCTCAAATTCGAACTATCTTCATAAGAGAAATTTTGATTTTCGAGATATGCAGTTAAATCATTAAATCTTGCAAGTTGTTGGTGATACAATTGATATTGCTCGTAAGATTGATAAAATGCTTCTTCACTTGAAACATTGATATAAGTAAATAATGTATTAATAGTTTTTTCATTTTCTTCTAATTGTTCTTTTAATTGTTTCAATTCATTACTTAATAACTCAATTTGACTTTTAAGTTGTTCTTTCTTCTCTTTATTACTTTCGTATTTAGAAATCCAGCTCTTCATATCATTAAATAGTGAAACTTTATTAAATGGTGTGATTTCATTTCCAGTATTTTTAAGCGCATTATCATAAAAATGCGTCAATTTCTGATTTACTTGTTGATGTTGATCTAATAATTTACTGCGGTAACTGTCATTTGATTTAAGTTGATTCATAGTTTTAAAGCTATCTAGTAATAAATCATCTGTCATTTCATTAGGTACTTTCACATTTTCTTTAACTGCATTTAATTTTTGAGTTAAGTCATTGATTTGTTGTTCTGTTTTTGTCAGTAAATTTTCTTGATGATTTAATTTATTAGCTAATACTCTTTTATTGTTACTTGCATTACTCCAACGTTCACGAAGTTGAAATTGTTGATCTAAGTCGAAGTTTAAATCGTAATTAGATTCCAAATCATTAATTTGTTGTTCCAAATCATTAATTTCTTCACTAATTGATTCACTGTAATCAATTTCTTTTGTCTTAACCAAGAAAGTACCAACAATAAATATGACAGTTAAGATTGCAAATATAACTCCGAAAATTAAATTTTGTGTCACAAATGAGAATAGTGTTAAACCCAGACCAACTATAGATAACACTATAAAACTTAATCTAAGCCACCAATTTCGCTTTTGCTTTCTTTCTTTATCAGAATTAAAAGTATCTTTAAGTTTGTTATACAGATTCTCTTTCTCATGTAGTTCTAACTTTTGTTGATTATATTGTTTCTTTTTATCCAGTGAATCTTCAGAAACTAAATCTTTTTCCAAGTTTTTTATTTCCTGAGATAGCGTATTTTGTTCAATTTGATTTTCATCAATAGCTCTTTCAACTTGTTGTTTTAACACTTTTTGTTCATTTCGCGTCTTGATAATTTCACTAACATAATTCTTCATAGATTCAGAGGTATCTGTATTGTGATAAACTTCTTGCCAACCAATACTTGTTTTCAAATCAGCTTCTTTACGCTCGTAATCATCAATTTCTTGCTTAAGTGAAGAAGATTTCATTTCAGCTTGTTGAATTTCATTTTCATCACGCGTTAAATGATAAATATGATTAGCTGTATCTTCGTTCAAAGCAGGAATTGCATTAAATTCATTCTCTAATTGTTTTAATTTCTCTTCACGCAAACTTATATCTCTAGCTAGAGATTGTTTGTAATTTGAAGCTGTTTCATAACGCTCGATCCCTTTTTCCGGAAAACTTAATGGCTCAATATTAAGTTTTTGCTCTAAATCTTTCCATTCTTGGGCTTGTTCATGAATAGCAAGTTGCTTTTGTTTACTTTCATGCATTTTTGATAATTGGTTTAGATTGGCTTTTAAATGTTCCAAATGACGTTGTGATTTATCTCTATCATCAACTAAACGATGATAGTCATCTAACTTAGACTCTTCTTCTCTTATTTGGGCTTCAAGGTTTTTCAATTCATCGAGCTGTTGATTGAGTATTGGGTTTTTTCCAGCCTTTTTATAAAGCGTGGTTTTCTTTTGACTGACCATTTTATTCATCATTGTGAACTCAGAAGAACCTAATGCACCTGCTTCAAGTAAATAACTTTGTAACTGGTCCTCATCTAAGTTACGGTGAATATCTTGTAATCCAAGCACATTAAACGAGAATATACCTTGATAAGTTTTCTTAGAAATGTAATTTAATTTTTTCTTGAGCCAAGCTTCGTCTCGAATCAAACCATTTTCTAAGTGAACTTTTACATCACCTGAAATGCTACCTTTAACTCTCTCTACTACGATCTCTGATTGGTCATCTAGTATAAGCGTAAGTTTTCCCCCATACTGGTTACCCATACGTGGTTCAAGTCGAGGTTCTTTTTCTTTTTTCATTGGAAAGCCAAAAAGTATAGAATGTATGAAAGCTTGAATCGTTGATTTACCAGCTTCATTCTCACCGAAAATTTCCGTAAATTCACGGTTGAACTCTATTTTGCGATGCACAAATTGACCATAGCCATAGATCTCTAAAGATTTAATGATCATCACTTTCACCTCTCATGTCTGCCTTTAAAATGTTCTCAGCGCGATTAACAAGTTCAACAGTGTCAAACTCAGTATAATCTTCTAAATATTTGGATGCTCTAGGGTTTAAATATAATTCAGTCATCGCCTCTTCAAACACTTTATTATCTTTGATTAAATCAGCTGAAAATTCTCTTACAAGAGGTACTTCATCCATTTGGATATAATTAAATGTGAGCGTTTCTATGATTACGAAGTGATGTTCATTTTCTTCATAGTCATCAATCATTTCTTTAATTTGACTAATGTCTTGTGAAGATATGGGTCTATCACTGTCAACATTTACAGTTAATCTATAAAAAGCCTTTCCATCAGAACGTACGCTTTCTTTGAAGGATTGAATTGCTTCATAGATACCTTGTTTTGTAAGTTTGTCAGTATTGATAGTAGCTTCTTCAAATCTAATTTGTTGCGTTGGAATAAAAGTAGCGTTTAATCGTAAATGGTCACCTTCAACCAATAAACATCCCTTAGGTCCTTGCTCACCAAAATGACGTCCTTGAATGTTTCCAGGATAGTAAATTGGAGGCATATCACTTAATTCTTGTCTTTCATGAATATGGCCAAGTGCCCAATAATGATATAGTTTTTGATTCAAATCTTCTAAAATAAATTCAGTATAGCGATTTTTAGTTGAAGATTTACTATAAGTACCGTGTAACATTCCAATATGAATACCTTTTTTACCTTGGCTAGATGGATACTCATCAATTTTATTTTCATAACTTGTATCATGTTGATAACTAAAACCATGAACAAAAATTGTCTCTCCATCTTTTGTGATAGCTTGATATGTTTCTACTCTATTTGAGAAGACCGAAACATTATCTGGCCAATCATTAGTAATTTTTTCAGTAAGTGGATCATGATTACCATGACTTATGTAAACGAAAATTTGTTCTTTTTCTAATCGCTTAAATTGTTCTTTCAAGAATACTTCAGCACGCAACGTACGATTCTCACTATCAAATAAATCTCCAACGATGAGAACAAAATCAACTTCTTCTTTTAATGCTGTATCGACAATCTTCTTAAAGCTTTCATAAGCACTGTTTTGAACATCTTCAAAAATTGATGGCGCCAAATGACTTTTAGATTTAAAGGGGCTGTCGAGATGTAAATCTGCACAGTGAATAAATTTTATCATTGAAATTAGCTCCTTAATTGCATCTTCGTTTATCTTTATGTATTCCTATATTTTACCATAACTTATTTATTTGGGTCGATGAACTTATATATTAAAAAAGCTACAAAGCTTTCAATTGAAAGTTTTGTAGCTTATTGTGCTAACAATTAGTCAGCGTAAATTTCATCTAAAGGTTTAACAATGATTTGGTTAATTTCTTGGAATACTTGGCTCATTTTTTGCTCAGCTTGCATTAATTCAGAAATATTTTCATCTTTTTCAATTGCTTGAGCTTGTTCTTGAGCTTTTGCTAAATCTTCTTCAGGAATTTCTTCACCTTGCATTTGTTTTTGTTGGAAACTTAATTGAGTTTCACGGAACTCATCGAATAATTTTTTTGATTCTTCATTATCTTTAACTTTAGAGAAAGCATCTTTAATAGCTTTATATTCATCACTATCTCTTAATGCTTGTTCTAGTTGATTTGCATAATCATATAAATTTACTGCCATGTTTGTTTGCACTCCTTAGTGAAAAGTAATTTTGACAACTCTTTATTACCATAACATATTATTTATAGTTAGACAAAGATTGCGACTATACCTTGGAAGAATCCTATAATACCACCCAAAATAAAACCTAATGACATGATAAGTTTTAACTCTTTATTAGCGATTTCAATAATTAATCTTTCAATATAATCTAAGTCAAAGGTATTAATTTGATTTTCAACCATCTGACGTAAATTTATTTTTGTCATTATCGGTGATAAATGATTAGATGCTTGTTTAATTATTAAATCAGTAATTGTATTAGCAACTCCTACTTGAATTTGATCAACTAATTTTGGTGTTAACCTACTGATTGGAGTATCCATTTTTTCATTTAATTGTAAATTTGTCATGATTAAATGCACCAAGGATTCACTTATATTTGTAAATTGGTCTTCTTTAACAACATGACTTAAAGATTGAGATTTTAATGTTTCATATTCATCTCGAATCACTTTGTCAATAATAACTTTTGCTTTAGGGTGTCTTGTTAAACGTATTAATTCATGTTGAACACGTTCAGCAATACTTTCTTTAGTCATAAACATTTGTAATAATCCAACAATTTTACCTTTTTCAGTAAAAAATGTATCTAGCATATCGTAAATATCTCTAGCACCTTTATCTGAAGAAAGATAATTACGTGCACGTTCTCGAATTAAATCTCCTGCTTGGTCTAATTTTTCATCAACCATTGTTATTACTTCTGCAGGAAGAATTTCATTAATTGATGTTGCCTGTTTATCATAGTAATAATTATTCAATTTATTTATTATGGTTTTATCTAGCTTATTGTTAATGAGGTCATCAAGATCAAAATCAAATTGATTTGCAAACTTTCGTATTGTAGCATCGTCACTTTTTAGTTTAGACAATTGCTTTATTACTAAATCATTGATTGCTTCACGAGTATTTGGTTCATTTAACTTTTGATATATAACTGACTCTGTTATCAAATGTTCTTCAATCACTTGACCTATCTTAGTAGCAATTTCTTCCCTTCTTTTAGGAATTAGACCAGGTGTAAATGGTATACGCATCTTGAATATATAATATGGTTTAAATGGATGGAATAACATTCTTATTGCAATTACATTTGTTATGCCTCCAATTACAGCCCCTACTACTACCATAAATAGGATAACAAAAAAAGCTTGCATCTCGATTTCTCCTTAAAAATTATTTTCACAATATGATGATTATATCACTTTGTAATATATGGTTCCTTAATTTTACTTTGCATTAAAATTGAAAATGCAGAAATGTTTTGAAATAAAAAAATCGAGCCGCGATATCAAACATCTTAGGCTCGTCTTTTAATTAATATCAAGTTAAACTTAAGCTGAGAATTTCTTGATATAAGAATAATCTCGGTTCAATCAGTTTTACAATTAAGCTATGTAGTCTCAAAACATTATGTTCGCCATATGTAATAACCACATACCTTGAATGTATATAAATTAAAAGTGATTAAATCTGGTGTGATTCTTCTATCACTTTCATATTAAATCATAATATTTTAACTATTATTAAACGTGCATTAATTCCTCTTTAGCATTTCTGTTAAAGTATGTTTCAGCTTCTCTTAATTTTGAAGTGCCAAAGATAGGTTGCTTTTCTGAATTTAATACTCTATATATGTTGCTTACTTTATTACTTTGTAACATAAAACCATTACGTGTTTCGATAGTATTCCAATAAATATCACTAGTTGTTGAATGATTTGGATATGCACAATGATTACGTGAAATAGTTTGAACAATTTCTAAAGGATCACAACCGAACGTATTATTTAAAACATCTGAATCTCTGAATAATGCACAAATTGAAACACATGTTGTCCAGTTTGGTAACACACGTTCTTTCTCAATTTGAACTAATGTTTTTTTTGAAAGGCCAATTGTTTGAGCCATAGTATCTTGCGTATAGCCCGCTTCAATTCTTACCATTTTAAATTTTGTTTGAATTAAATCTGTGAAACTCTGTCTATCCATATTTTATTCTCTACCTTTCTAATAGGGGTTAATTTATCCGGACACAAGAAATTGCAATAATACACATTTCTTGAAACACAAATTACATCTTAATATATTTTCAATAAAATGAAAAGAGGAATTTTTGTTTTTGTATACAATTTTATTAATGGCGAAATTATCAAAATAATTAAATTAATTTATTTGCTAACTCACTTCTAATAATCCTTTACATTTTAATTGTATTTTCATTCCTAGCTCTTTAACGATTTATTATATTACACTCTATACAAGTTTATTTTCAATAGCATAAATTGCTGCTTGTGTACGGTCTGTTACACTTAACTTATTAAATATATGACTAACATGTGTTTTTATTGTTTTTTCAGAAACGAATAACGTATTTGCAATTTCTTTGTTCGTTTTACCTTTTACCATTTCAGCTAATACTTCTATTTCTCGTTTAGATAGCTTATTAGTATTATGTGGTTTTGAAGATACGGTGTCTATTACACTTTGTGCTTCTGGATGAATAATCCGTTTATTATTTAAAACGTCATGTATCGTTTGAATTAATTTTTGAGGCTCAACATCCTTCATTTCATATCCATCTGCCCCTTTATTAATAGCTGAAATAACATGTTCATCATCTACATAACTTGTTAATACCAATACTTTAATATCAGGGAAATGACGTTTCACGTATTCTGTCACTTCAATACCATTCATTTCAGGCATTACCAAATCAAGAAGGATGATATCTGGTATATCATGTTCATTTAAATAATTAATTAAAGATTGACCATCCGATAAGCTTGCCAAAACTTCCAAATCAGCCACCGTCGATAAAAGGAATTCCAATCCTTGTCTTACAATATGATGGTCATCAATCAATATGACTTTAGCCACAATTTTTCTCCTTTCACCAATTTACAAAGGAATCTCTAAAGATAGCGTTGTTCCTTTGTTAGGCATTGTATCTATGTTAACTTGTCCATTTAATGCATAAATTCGTTGACTTATGTTTTTTAACCCTTGTGATGAAGTATTAGTTTCTTTATTCATATCGAAACCAATTCCTTCATCTTTTGCAATAATTATCAACTTTTCTTTATCTTGTTTTAAAATAATATGTACTGAATTAGTTTGAGCATGTTTTTTAGTATTATTTATACATTCCTGTAATATCCTGTAAACGTTCTCTTCTACGATATTTGATAAACTAATAATTCCATCAACACTTATTGTTAGTTTTATATTAAGAATTTGTGCATATTGATTTAATGCCTGCACCAAACCATGCTCAAGACCTACTGGTTTAAGTTGCCAAATTAGTGTACGCATTTCATTAACCGCATTTTGACTTGTTTCTTCAATTGTCTTAAAAGCTTTTTTCGCAATTTCATCTGTCGTTATGTCATGTGCTGCATGAGCGGTCAATTTTAATGAAAATAATAGTTGGTTTACTGAATCATGTAAGTCTCTTGCTAAGCGATTACGTTCATTTAATCTAGCTGCCTCTTTTTCTTGATCAGTTAAATAAATGCGTTTAATTGAAGAGCCAATCTGTAAAGCGACCGATTCTAATAGGGCTAAATCCTGTTCGCTATAACGCGTAGTATATGGTGATGCAACATTGAGTAAACCATATTGTTCTGTGCCAGAGCGTAGTGGCACTGTAGCATGGTGTGTTACACCTTCTGTTGCTGCTTTATATGCTTGATTTGCTAAATTTATTCTAGAACAATTGATTATGTTAGAAGCCTTCGTTAAACGCTCATTATGATACGCAGTGACACACCAACAAGATCCCTCTTTCATATAACAGCAATTATCCTTTTTTAATGCACCTGGGAGATCAACATCAGCTACTATCTCGTGATGGCCGTTATTATCTATAAAGAAAATCCAACCAGTTGTAAAGTTACTACCATTTATTAAATAATTCAAAGCACCGTGCATCATATTATATAATTCTGTTTCCTCATTGAGATATTCTGCTATTTCTTTTAATAATGCTAAGCGTGTTGGTTTTTCCATGAAATCGCCTCAGTTACTCATATTTGCATTAGTCTTATTATACAGTGAGATTTACATTTTTAAAAATGTAAAAATTTTTAAGTTACATATTATTATTTATTATGAATTTCGTAAGATTGTGATTAATATACGTTATTAGCAATCTAAGATATGGTATGATTAATGCGAATGCTATTAGGAGGAAATTATGAAGTTTAAAATACATGAGAATTATAATCAAAATACGTTGAGAGAAATCTTTCAATCATTGAAATTGCCTAAGAAAGACTTACATCAGTTAAATATGTCAAAAGATATAACTATAAACAATCACCCTGCGAAATTAACAGATAAAGTGGTTACCGGGGATGATATTTACATTCCAACACCAGTAGAAAAAAGTAATTACTTACCTAGTTATCGTTACGCACAAATTAGTTATGAAGATGATGATTTAGCTATTGTCATGAAACCTAAAGGCGTTAAGACTCATCCAAACGATTTAAAAGAGAGTAACACTTTAATGAATCATGTTATTTATACGTTAGATAGTGAATATGTCGAACCTATTCATCGCTTAGACCAAGAAACGGTTGGTTTACTCATTGTAGCTAAGAATCCTCTAATGAAAAAAATTCTAGATCGTATGTTGGAAGAAAATGAAATTACAAGAATATATAAGGCTAATGTTAAGTCATTATTACCAATTAAACCTCAAACTATTGATAGTCCTATAGGTAAGGATAAATTCCATCCAAATAAACGACGAATTTCTAATACAGGTCAACGAGCAATTACGCATATTCTTTCCTCTAAAATGATAAAAGAAGGCGTATGCCAATTGGATATTAAATTAGATACGGGCCGTACCCATCAAATTAGAGTTCATTTAGCTGAAATTGGTCATCCTGTTATAGGCGATCCTTTGTATGGTAATTCTACATTACGCCAACTAGAACTTAATAGTCATAAAATTGAATTTAAACATCCACTCACTCAAGAATTAATATCAGTTAGTTTGGATGATGAATAAATAATAAGGAGTAACTATCGATTCATAGACAGTTACTCCTTTTATTAGTTATATGTGGTTGTTTTTTAGTGTGGATCCACCATATCTTCAGGTTTTATCCATTCTTCAAATTGTTCTTCTGTAACATGACCAGATTGAATAGCCGATTCTTTTAATGTTAACCCTTCTTTATGTGCTTTCTTGGCAATTTGAGCAGCTTTTTCATAACCAATGTGTGGATTTAGCGCAGTAACTAACATTAATGATTGATTTAAATAATTATTAATGTTTTCTTCAATTGGTTCAATGCCGACTGCACAATTATCATTAAACGTTTGCATACCATCTGCAAGTAAGTAAATTGATTGTAATGTATTATGAAGAATTACTGGTTTAAATACATTTAATTCAAAATTACCTTGAGAACTTGCAATACCAACTGTAGTGTCATTACCCATAACTTGTACTGCAACCATAGTTAACATTTCACATTGTGTTGGATTTACTTTACCAGGCATGATTGATGATCCTGGTTCATTTTCAGGAATTGAAATCTCTGCAAGCCCCGCTCTAGGACCAGATGCTAACCATCTAATATCATTGGCGATTTTCATTAAGTCTGCTGCTAAGGCTTTTAACGTACCATGTAATTGCACGACTTCATCATGTGAAGTCAACGCATGGAATTTATTTTCAGATGATACAAATTTATATCCAGTATTCTCTGAGATAAATTTAGCAACTTTATTACCAAATTCTGGATGTGCATTAATACCTGTACCTACGGCAGTTCCACCGATAGCCAAACTTAAGATATGTTTTTTTGATTCAGCTAATAATTCTTCACATTTATCTAACATATAACGCCAGCCACTAATTTCTTGACCTAATTTAATTGGTGTCGCATCTTGTAAATGTGTACGTCCAATTTTAATAATTGATTGGTATTTATCTTCTTTTTCTTTAAAAGTATCACGTAAATGTTTTAATGAAGGTTCAAGTTTCATTTCAACTTCATGATATAATGCAACATGCATTGCTGTTGGAAATGTATCATTTGAACTTTGAGATTTATTCACATCATCATTAGGATGAATCGATTCATCGATACCTTGTTCTTTTAAATATTTATTTGCTACGAAGCTGACTACTTCGTTAACGTTCATGTTACTTTGCGTACCGCTTCCTGTTTGCCAAACAACTAGTGGGAAATGTTCATCTAATTCCCCTTTTAAAATTAAATCACAAGCGTAAACGATTGCATCTTTTTTAGCGTCACTTAGTTTTCCTAGTTCATGATTTGCTAATGCTGCACCTCGTTTTAATTGAGCAAATCCATATACTACTTCAATTGGCATACGTTCTTTACCTACAGGAAAGTTTCGTTTACTTCTCTCCGTTTGTGCACCCCAATATTTATCACCAGGTACTTCAATCTCTCCGAATGTATCGTGTTCAATTCTTACTGACATGCGATAATCTCCCCTTATACAATTATTTATTCATAGTATAGCATTATTTAAATTAAAGGGGCAATGCATTACTAAAGCGGTTTCAATAATACAAATTCATATCATAGATATAAAAAATAACGATTGAAACAATGATTTAATGTCCCAATCGTTATTATCTTTGAAAAATTTTGTCTTATCGTAATTGACCGTTGCTTGCTTAAGTTAGACTTGATATTTAACTTTTACTGCTTTAATAACAGCTAAAGCACTCAAAATATAAAATATAATACTTAAAGTTATTGTAATAGGACTAATTTGAACTAGAAATCCTATAAAACCAGTGAATTGCTCATAAATATCATTTAAAGAATAAATTAAAATACCAGTTATTAAAATACAACACAACACACTTATGAACACACCTGTTTGATTACTCTTAATAAAAGGCTGAGCACTAATATTATCAATTAAGCCTTGAGATAACTTTAATTGTAATTTTATGATTTTAAACAAAATAGGTAAGTAAAGTGCACCGAATGCTATTGGAAATCCTTTTATAGAAAGTAAACTAATAATAATTGTGGCAATCGTAAGTGGAAGCCAATATCTATGTAACATTTTAAGCTCTCCTTATACATTTTCATTGAATTTTATTTTACCATAATTTTTATAGCATTAAATTGAATTAAATGATTGATTGATGAATTTACGCACTCAAATGACAATGTATATTGCTTCATCAAAAAATAACCTAAGACATCTTTAACATCTTAGGTTACTTGGTTCATAAATAATATTTATTTTGTTAATTATCATCAAGTTAAAATTTACTCATGCGATTGATTCAACTTGTCCTCATCGTTTTCTTCAGAAATTTGTTCCATTTCTTTGCCCAATGTTTTCAAGTCATCTAAATCTTGAACCACCGCATTTTCTTCCTCATGATAATTTAATTCTGAATCTTTATTTTTAGTCATAACTCAGACCTCACTTTTAAATTTAAGCAAATCTAGCAGTGAAATATTCTTTAACATCTTCGGGTAAACCTTCTGCAGCTGCTCTATCTAAAACAACTGTTACCATTCTATGAGTTTTTAAATCAGCTGGTTCAAAGCTAGACTTACCATTTTCTTCATAAAGTTTTTTAACAACTTCACGTTTATTAGCACCAGTCACAACTAATACTACTTCACGTGCTTTTAATAATCCTTGTCTTACATTTACATTTAAACTACCTGATTCATCAATAGAAGTAACTTGTAAAATTAATTTGCCTTTATTTTCTTTAGTTTTAATTTTGTCATCAATTAAAGATTCTGCATCATCGTCAAAATTAATTGGATAAATTTGACTAGCAGGTACACCTAATGCTTCATAGTATGAGCGATTATCGTCATAATCTAAGATATTTACTTGACTAAAATCAACCGCATTATGATCTACATCTTTCTTTAACTCATCTAAAACAGGTGCAGCATCCTTTGTTAAATGAATTCCCGCAATAGTTGTAGGGTTGTTATTAAATTGCTTTCTAATGATATCTGCTGTGTACTCAGCTACATGTTCTACATCATTAAATACTTTAAAGTTCATTGCCATTGTCATTACACTCCTCTTAGTTCATCAATGTCATATAAATAACGTATTATTCGTTAATTTACCCTTTTAGACACTAAATCAAACTATTTTAAAAATGTTATTATAAATCACTAATAAATATAACATTTTTTAATAAATAGATGCATAGAATTTTAACTAACTTACTACTTATTAGGATAAGCCTGGGAAATTTTGTTGTCGCAATGCTTCATAAATTAATAAAGCGGCTGTGTTAGATAAATTTAACGATCTGATATTTTCACTCATAGGAATTCTTAATGCCATGTCAGCGTATTTCTCTTTTACCCAATCCGGTAAACCAGTCGTTTCTCTTCCAAATATAAAATAATAATCTGTATCTTCTTTAGAAAAATCAAAATCACTATACGTTTGTTTTCCAAATTTAGTTAGTAAGTAGTACTCACCTTGAGTAGCATCGAAAAAATCTTCAATACTTTCATGATAAGTAATATATACATGCTCCCAATAATCAAGGCCAGCACGTTTTAACATTTTATCATCAGTACTGAAGCCCAAAGGCTTAATTAAATGTAAATGTGTGTTCGTTCCTGCACAGGTACGTGCAATATTACCAGTATTTGCAGGAATCTCTGGTTGAAATAAAACAATATGGTTTGTCATTTAAAGTTTCCTCATTTCTAGTCCTTTTATCATTTCATTTTGAACTTCTTCAATTTCATTTTCATAGTTTGCAACTATAAATTCACGTGCATCTTCACCTTGAATTTGGCCAATCGCCCAGTATGCCGTCCCTCTTATCATTGGTCTTGGATCATTTAATGCAACTTCCTTAAGTTCTGGTATTGCTGCCTCTTCATTAAAATGTGCTAAAGCTATGATTGCATTACGTTGAATTGGTTTTTTACCTCGCCAAGCACCAGCTAAATGCCCATATGTTTGTTTGAATTCTTTATTGCTCATTTGTAATAACGGTACTAATCTTGGTTTTAGAATCTCAGGTTCTAGTATAATGTCATCATGCGTTGTATTGATTCCCCTATTTCTAGGACAAACTTGTTGACACGTGTCACATCCATATAAGCGATTGCCTATCTTATATCTATATTCATCTTGCAGATATCCTTTAGTTTGAGTTAAAAAACTAATACATTTTTGAGAATTCAATTGACCATTTCCAACAAGCGCCCCTGTAGGACATCTATCTACACATATTGTACAATCTCCACAGCTATCAAGTAATGGATCATCAGGTTCAAATGGAATACTCACTAACATTTCACCTAAATAACTCCATGTTCCTAAATCTGGATTAATAATAAAACCATTACGTCCAGCAAATCCTAAACCTGCTCGTTCAGCAACGGCCCTATCTGATAATACACCAGTATCAACCATACTTTTTAGTTCTACATCAGGAACTTTAGATTGTATAAAATCAGCAAGTTTATCTAAACGTTTACGCATAATAGAGTGATAATCTTGCCCCCAAGAGGCACGAGCAAACATACCTCGGCGATCACCTCTGACACTTTTAGGTGCACCTTTAAGCTTATTCGGATATCCAACAGCAATTGCTATAATTGAGCGTGCGGTAGGCAAACTTAATTTTGGCTCAGTTCTTAATGAAATATCTGACTCCTCAAAACCCGAAGCATAGCCATTTGCATGATAATCTTCTAATTTCTTTTTAAGTTCATCAAATGGATCGGCAGTAGTAAAACCTATACTATCAATACCTATTGAATAAGCATAATCGATGACTTCTTGTTTAAGCCAATTATAATCCAATTCATTTGCCTCCTTAAAATTTATACATATTACATTTTAACATAATCCACATAATGAAATCGTTATTTATTTATATAATAATTGGACACTTTCCTAATAAATATTCCAGTTCAATTTAAAAATAGCGAGTTTGAAACATGATATGATGTCTCAGACTCGCTGCTATTTGTTTACTTATTATAAAACTCTTGATAAAAAGTTTTGCGTTCTTTGATGAGTTGGTGATTGAAATATTTGCTGAGGTGAACCTTCTTCAATAACATGCCCATCTGCCATAAATATAACTTTATCACTCACATCTTTTGCAAATCCCATTTCGTGTGTAACAACAACCATTGTCATTCCTTCTTTAGCTAAATCTTTCATTACCTTTAGAACATCATACACTACCTCTGGATCCAATGCAGACGTAGGTTCATCAAACAATATAATATCTGGATGCATAGCCAGTGCCCTTGCAATCGCAACTCTTTGTTTTTGTCCTCCAGATAATTGAGAAGGATATACATTTGCCTTATCTTCAAGTCCAACTTTTTCTAATAATGATAATGCCTCTTGTTTCAATTGATTTAAATCGCTTTTATTTAATAACTTAGGAGCCAATATGATGTTATTTAATACAGTCTTATGTGGAAACAGATTAAAATTTTGAAAGACCATGCCCATTTTTTGACGTAATTTATTTAAGTTATTTTTGTGAATAGAGAGTTCATTACCTTCGAATACAACCCTTCCGTTTGTTGGTGTTTCTAACAAGTTCATACATCTTAATAAAGTGCTTTTTCCACTTCCTGATGGTCCTATAATCGCTAATACTTCACCTTTTTTAATTTCTAAATTAATATCCTTGAGCACTTCATTTTTCCCAAATTTTTTATTTAAATTTTCAATTTTAATCACTTGCTTTCATTCTCCCTTCTATTAAACTCATTAATCTTGATAATGAAAAAGTTAATACAAAGTACATACATGCTGCTATGATTAATGGCGTAAATGGATCAAATGAAATACCTTGAACAACCTGTGCATTAAACATAATTTCACCAACCCCAATTGTAGATATGATTGATGATTCTTTTATTAAAGTTACAAATTCGTTTCCTAGCGCTGGTAATATATTTTTAAAAGCTTGAGGCAATATGATATAAATCATTGTTTTTGAGTAGTTTAACCCCAAGCATTGTGCAGCTTCAGTTTGACCTTTATCTACTGCATTAATTCCAGCTCTAATTATCTCAGCAATATAGGCTGAAGAATTAATAACTAAGGCAATCGTCCCACAAATTAAAGCAGAAATGTCTAATCCTAAAAGCGCAGTAGTGCCAAAAAATACGATAAACACTTGCACTAACATCGGTGTTCCTCTTAAAAATTCTATATATATTGTTGCGGGTAAAGAAATAATTTTAAACTTACTTAATTTTGCAAGTGCAATAAATGACCCGATTATTGCTCCACATACAACACCAATTAAAGAAATTATTATAGTGTTTTGTAATCCTTTTAAGAAAAAAGTTCCATACTTTTGAATAAAGCTTCCATCATCAACCATTTGTTCTGAAGCAATATCCATATATTTATTAATTAAATGTTTATCTTTAACATCTTTAATAGAATGATTTAAGTGTTCTAATAAAATTGGTGAGTCTTTCGGTAGTGCTATAACTGTGGGTTTCTTTTCTTCATTGAAAGAAACATGGACAATATTTAAATCCTTATTTTGCTTAGCATAAGCATCTGCTACTGGTTTTTCGATTACTAAACCATCAATTTTTTTACTTTTAAGTGCCAAAATTGCATCTGGTAAACGATTTAATGAACTTATTTGTGCATTTTCTATTTCTTGCTGTGCAATTTTTTCTTGTTCACTGCCCTTTTGAGCTCCTATTTTTTTATTATTAAAATCACTCAACTTATGGAAGGTATCATTATTATTTTTTCTAATTAACATAACATTTCCTGTTTCCATATATGGTTCGGAAAAATCAACTTCTTTTTTTCTTTCAGGTGTTGTTGTCATTCCTGATATAATTATGTCAATTTTTCCAGTTTTCAAAGCTCCAAGTAGGCTATCAAATTGCATATTCACTATTTTTAACTTTAAATGATTATCTTTGGCAATTTTTTTTGCTAATTCAATATCTACACCAGCATACTCTGTTTTACCATTTTTAGTTTTTTCAAATTCTAATGGTGCGTAATCAGCTGATAATCCTACTCTTAATTCACCCCTATCTTTAATTTTATTCCAAGTTGCATCTTCATCAGCTAATGCCATTGGTTGTATGTATATCAATGTCAAACTAATTAAGATTGCTATCGCAAG
This sequence comes from Staphylococcus sp. AtHG25, assembly GCF_003217445.1. Taxonomy (NCBI): domain Bacteria; kingdom Bacillati; phylum Bacillota; class Bacilli; order Caryophanales; family Staphylococcaceae; genus Staphylococcus; species Staphylococcus sp. AtHG25. Next base: position 201,179 of record NZ_QJSN01000004.1, read on the forward strand.
TACTTTTGTTAATTTTTTCATAAGCAACCTCCTTTAATTAATTCATTATTATACACTTACACGCATTAATATACAATAAAAATTTTAAAAAAGAGTGAAACAAAATTCGATTTGAATCTTTGTCTCACCCTGACAGGTTAACTAGAGTTGAGAAAAGGTCAATATAAACACTTTCTCAATTCAGTTAAAAGCTTTGAATTAAATTTATTTCATTATATAAATTAAACTTTTGTACATACATTTTAATTGCTATTATTGTTTAGGAATTTCGAATTTGTATATACCATCATGATAGCTTGGTATTAATTTTTTGCATATTTCATGTATAATGAATGCACTCACAAATGGAATAACAAAATAGCCGAAAACGAGCAAAATAATAATTATAGTAGTGTCTCCAGACATTCTATTAAATGCATTAATCGGTCCTACCAGGCCAGTATAACCAAATCCGGCAGATAAAGGTGTACCTTTAATACCTATAGCATATGTCAATACACCAGAGACGATACCATTTAAAGTTAAAGGAACTGCAATAATTAAATTTTTTAAATAGACTGGAATCATCATCTTCGCTGCACCTATAAGTAAAACAATATTAACTCCCATAGAGTTAACTCTTATTGAACCGAATATAAAAGTCACACAAGCTGCGACAATGCCCATGTTAGCAGCACCACTTCCCAAACCAGTTAAACTTATAGCTGTTGCTATGGCGACTAATGAAATAGGTGTAACCATTAACAATGAGAAAGTCACACTTATTAGTATAGACATAATTAAAGGATTAAGATCAGTGAATGAATTCACCATATGGCCAAGTCCTTTAGTAATTGTTTGTACATAAGGTAAAGTTAATAAACCAATTAATCCACTTAATACAGGTATTACAACTGGTAATATAATCATTTCAAGTGAGCCTAATTTTCCTTGTAAAAACATATACATTGCACAAGATATAATTACAACTAATATGATATTGATTATATCTCCAATCCCTTTTAAAACAATGCCCTTAGCTGTAAATTGAACCGCTCCAGATCCAAGCATTGCGGCTATGCCTACCATACAAGAACCTGTCCCATTAAACTTAAATTGATGTGCAGCTAAAACACCGATAATAAATGCCATGAATGATTGAATTATCATTACTAATTGAAAAACAGTTTCGAGCATTGGATGTGAATCCATAAATAACTTCAAAAATTCTCCTAATAACGCATTTGGCAATAAAGCTAATACTACTCCAGCACCGACCGCATTTAGAATATTACTAAAAAAATACTTTAAACTTACACGTTGTTTACTCATAGTAGCCTCCGTTTTCAAACATTAGCTTTATCTTAGTACAAACTAATGTGTTTAACAATATGAACGTTTCTTTTTTAATCAAAAATTAATGCTAATTTTTAAAAAATACCATTGATAAAACTTAACATAAGAAGTTAAACAATTATAAATATAATAGTTAAATAACTGATACTTAACCACTGACTAGAAAATTGAAAAATTGAAATCAATTACAAAACAAAAAAAGTGGAAACGTTGTTAAAACAACATTTCCACATTAAGAATTATACCGGCGGTCGGGGTCGAACCGACACTCCAATACAGGAACGGGATTTTGAGTCCCGCGCGTCTGCCAATTCCGCCACGCCGGCTCAATTTTTGATAAATAAAAAACTTCCATTTGGAAGCAAAAACATGGAGCGGAAGATAGGATTTGCACCTATATCTCGTTCCGGGAAGGAACGTATTCTAAAAGTTGAAATACTCCCGCATTATTAAAAATTTATTGGAGCGGAAGATAGGATTTACACCTACACCTTGTTCCGGGAAGGAACATATTCTAAGAGTTGAAATACTCCCGCATTATTAAGAATTATGGAGCGGAAGATAGGACTTGCACCTATACCTTGTTCCGGGAAGGAACATATTCTAAGAGTTGAAATACTCCCGCATTATTAAGAATTATGGAGCGGAAGATAGGACTTGCACCTATACCTCATTCCGGGAAGGAATGTGTTCTAAAATTGAACTACTCCCGCATCGTGCATGGAGGCGGCAACCGGATTTGAACCGGTGATAAAGGTTTTGCAGACCTCTGCCTTACCACTTGGCTATGCCGCCAATAACTGGGCTAGCTGGATTCGAACCAGCGCATGACGGAGTCAAAGTCCGTTGCCTTACCGCTTGGCTATAGCCCATTAATAAAATTAAGGGCGGTTGAAGGGAATCGAACCCTCGAGTGTCGGAACCACAATCCGATGCGTTAACCACTTCGCCACAACCGCCATGGCAGGGACAGTAGGAATCGAACCCACATCAAAGGTTTTGGAGACCTCTATTCTACCGTTGAACTATGTCCCTAATTTAAGATGGTGGAGGGGGGCAGATTCGAACTGCCGAACCCGAAGGAGCGGATTTACAGTCCGCCGCGTTTAGCCACTTCGCTACCCCTCCATGAGATGGTGCCGGCCAGAGGACTTGAACCCCCAACCTACTGATTACAAGTCAGTTGCTCTACCAATTGAGCTAGGCCGGCATAACAAAATGGTTCAGGACAGAGTCGAACTGCCGACACATGGAGCTTCAATCCATTGCTCTACCAACTGAGCTACTGAACCGTAATTTGTAATGGCGGTCTCGACGGGAATCGAACCCGCGATCTCCTGCGTGACAGGCAGGCGTGTTAACCGCTACACTACGAGACCTAAAAGATAAATTGCGGGAGGCGGATTTGAACCACCGACCTTCGGGTTATGAGCCCGACGAGCTACCGAACTGCTCCATCCCGCGATAATAATTAATGGCGGAGGAAGAGGGATTCGAACCCCCGCGGCCCGTTAAGGCCCTGTCGGTTTTCAAGACCGATCCCTTCAGCCGGACTTGGGTATTCCTCCACTAATTAAATGTAAATTACTATAAAATTATTAAATGGCGGTCTCGACGGGAATCGAACCCGCGATCTCCTGCGTGACAGGCAGGCGTGTTAACCGCTACACTACGAGACCAATAAAATACGGAGGAAGAGGGATTCGAACCCCCGCGAGCCGTTAAGCCCCTGTCGGTTTTCAAGACCGATCCCTTCAGCCGGACTTGGGTATTCCTCCAAAATTATATGGACCTTGCAGGACTCGAACCTGCGACCGAACGGTTATGAGCCGTTAGCTCTAACCAACTGAGCTAAAGGTCCAAATTATAATTCTACAACTAATAAGTAGTGGCGGTGGAGGGGATCGAACCCCCGACCTCACGGGTATGAACCGTACGCTCTAGCCAGCTGAGCTACACCGCCGTTATCTAGTTTGTAAATTTAATATGGTGGAGACTAGCGGGATCGAACCGCTGACCTCCTGCGTGCAAAGCAGGCGCTCTCCCAGCTGAGCTAAGCCCCCATATTTCTATATAATTAAAGTTCCTATCGGGAAGACAGGATTCGAACCTGCGACCCCTTGGTCCCAAACCAAGTGCTCTACCAAGCTGAGCTACTTCCCGTAAGAGAACGCGCCCGATAGGAGTCGAACCCATAACCTCTTGATCCGTAGTCAAACGCTCTATCCAATTGAGCTACGGGCGCAAAATTATACATGGTGCCGAGGACCGGAATCGAACCGGTACGGTGATCTCTCACCGCAGGATTTTAAGTCCTGTGCGTCTGCCAGTTCCGCCACCCCGGCACTGTATTAAAAATAATGGAGCGGAAGACGGGATTCGAACCCGCGACCCCCACCTTGGCAAGGTGGTGTTCTACCACTGAACTACTTCCGCGTATGCGGGTGAAGGGAGTCGAACCCCCACGCCGTAAGGCGCTAGATCCTAAGTCTAGTGCGTCTGCCAATTCCGCCACACCCGCGTATACATGTGAGCCATAGAGGATTCGAACCTCTGACCCTCTGATTAAAAGTCAGATGCTCTACCAACTGAGCTAATGGCTCAAAATAGATGGTGCCGGCCAGAGGACTTGAACCCCCAACCTACTGATTACAAGTCAGTTGCTCTACCAATTGAGCTAGGCCGGCAATATATTGTTTTGATAAAATGGTGGAGAATGACGGGTTCGAACCGCCGACCCTCTGCTTGTAAGGCAGATGCTCTCCCAGCTGAGCTAATTCTCCATTATATTATGCCTGGCAACGTCCTACTCTAGCGGAACGTAAATCCAACTACCATCGGCGCTAAGGAGCTTAACTTCTGTGTTCGGCATGGGAACAGGTGTGACCTCCTTGCCATTGTCACCAGACAAGAGAATGATTATACATTCAAAACTAGATAGTAAGTAAATGATTTTGCTTCGCAAAACATTGAAATAAATTGATTAAGTCTTCGATCGATTAGTATTCGTCAGCTCCACGTGTCACCACGCTTCCACCTCGAACCTATTAACCTCATCATCTTTGAGGGATCTTATAACCGAAGTTGGG
>NZ_QJSN01000005.1:0-171831 GCF_003217445.1 Staphylococcus sp. AtHG25
AAAACAATGAGCGTCGACAATATTAGATTTAGCAGTAAAATGACTGTCACATGATTTACAATAAAATCTTTGTTTTTGAAGTTCTAAATAAGCGGGAATTTCCATAATTTTAAGTAAAGTAATCGTTGAGGTTTTCTTACCATTTTTTACTATAGAGAAATTTTCATTTTTAGTTGAACAATTTTCACAATGTGTAGGTTGATAAGTGAGCTCGGCATAGTAAAACAAGCTCATTCGTCCTTTGTTTTTTTCTCAATCACTTCATCTGAAAAATTTAGATTTTTAGCTTTAATTCTTAATGTATTTAATATAGACTTACACATAGGCGCATTACCCTTCTTTTTTATTTTGTTTGGTAGCTAATAATTATAGAGGTAATTGCGCCATTTTTGTATTCAAACATAAAAATTGGACTGATGATTTTTAGTCATCAGTCCAATTTATTATAGAGCCATTTAAAAGTCATTTATAATGGCTAATTGTTTCATAATCTTTTTTAGTTTTTGTTTCTTAAATTATCATAAATAGTTTTAAATTGTTGTTCACTTTTTGATGTTGTTTTAGGCTCATAATAAATTTTATTTTTGAGTTTATCTGGCAAGTATTGTTGAATGACGTATCCATTTTCATAGTTATGAGGGTACTTATAACCTATGGCACGACCTAAATCTTTAGCCCCAGCATAATGTCCATCTCGTAAATGGTCAGGAATTTGGCCAATATTACCTTTACGTATGTCACTAAGTGCACTGTCAATAGCAGTGATCGCTGAGTTGGATTTAGGTGATAAGGAAAGCTCAATTACAGCTTGACTAAGAGGAATTCTCGCTTCAGGAAACCCCAGTCGCTCTGCCGATTGAATGGCTGCAAGCGTACGTTGTCCCGCATTAGGTGAAGCCAACCCCACATCTTCATAACTAATGACTAATAAGCGTCTTACAATAGTTGGTAAATCGCCAGCTTCAATTAATCTTGCTAAATAGTGTAATGCAGCGTTTACATCACTACCTCTTATTGATTTTTGAAAAGCACTCATAACATCGTAGTGCATATCTCCATCTTTATCGCTTACGAAAGCACCTTTTTGCAAACAATCTTTAGCATCTTGAAGAGTAATATGTCTAATTTCATTTTCAACTGAAGCACTTAAAACAGCCAATTCAAGAGCATTTAAAGCACTTCTAACATCTCCTTGACTTTGCGTAGCAAAGTATTCTAATGCATCTTCATCTACTTTGGGATGATAATTAGCTAAGCCACGTTGAGAATCATTTAATGCTCTATTAATTGCGAGTCGCACATCATCATGATCTAATGAGTACAGTTCGAATATTTGAGCTCTAGAGCGAATAGCTGGATTGATTGCATGATATGGATTTGAGGTTGTTGCACCAATTAGGACGATTTTACCATTTTCTAAATGTGGTAATAAGAAATCTTGTTTAGCTTTATCTAACCGGTGAATTTCATCTAATAAAAGAATGACTTGACCAGACATTTTGGCTTCTTCGACTACCATTTGCATATCTTTTTTTGAATTTGTAACTGCATTTAATTGTCTAAATTTATAATCAGTGCTACCAGAAATTGCTTTCGCAATGCTTGTTTTACCAATGCCTGGTGGCCCATAAAATATCATTGATGATAATCTTTTGGTTTCAACCATTCGTCTAATAATGCCTCTAGGTCCTACTAAATGTTGCTGCGAAATGATTTCGTCAATGTTAGTAGGTCTCATTCTTGAAGCTAAAGGTTCTGTAGTCACTATTTTCACACCTTTCTAATACTATCTTAACTGAAAAAATGCTAGAATGGTATTATATATTATTCGAATTAAGTGAGGTAATGTTATGAAAATATCAACGAAAGGGAGATACGGCTTAACTTTAATGATTTCTCTTGCTAAAAGAGAAGGGCAAGGATGCGTATCTTTAAAGTCAATTGCTGAAGAAAACAGTTTGAGTGATTTATATCTCGAACAATTAGTTGGCCCTTTAAGAAATGCTGGTTTAATTCGAAGTGTTCGTGGTGCCAAAGGTGGTTATCAACTTAGAGTACCAGCTGACGAAATTAAAGCAGGCGATATAATTCGTTTACTAGAAGGTCCTATTACGATAGTCGAAAGTATTGAATCAGAACCACCTGCACAAAAACAGTTATGGTTAAGAATGAGAGATGCTGTTAGAGAAGTATTAGATAATACTACTTTAAAATATCTAGCAGACTATGTAGAAACTGATGATAAACTTGATGGTTACATGTTTTATATTTAATTTTAAAAATATGTTTATATACAATTGTGTGTGGTAAATAATAATTACAACAGTAAGGTACATTCTTTATTTTGTATCTCAGAATTAACATGATACTTGATCGATAAAAATATTCTTAAATTTGAAAGGAGAATTTCATTATGGGATTCATGGATAAAGCGAAAGACGCAGCAGAAAAATTTAATAATAGCGATAACGAACAAGTTGATAAAGTTAAAGACAAAATCAATGAATATACTGACAAAAACAACGATGACAAAAAAGATGATAAATAATTAGTTTTCAAGCGATAACATTAAATGTTATCGCTTTTTTATATCAAAAGAAGTATTTACAATTTAAGTAATTCAAAACATTTTTATTAAAGTTAATGTTGTTTTAGCATTAAAACCTATATGTTTATTAGCAAATAAAAGGAGTGAGATTAAATAATATCCCACTCCAAATTATGCATTAATTCTCTCGCTATCCATCAATATTAAATTTTAATATTGATTATTGATTCAATTTTTCAATAATATTCTGTAAACGAGTGAATGATTCAAATTGCTTTTCTTGATCATAAATATAGCTGATTCCCATGAGTTCTTCAATTTCACCATATTCTTCTATGAATGCTTCCAACTTCTCTTTAACTGTTTCCTCTGAACCTATTAGCGAATCATTAAATCTTTGTTTAGCCATTTCAAATTCTCTAGGTGTTAGAAGAGCTTGTAAGTCATTTGTAGGTGGTTGTAATGGTTGCATTCTACCACGAGCAATACCAATAAATACTTGAGCTAATGTGCTTGCCAAGTATTCAGCTTCTTCATCACTTTCAGCTACTATCGCATTCAAGCATACAATCATATAAGGCTTGTCTAATACGTCAGAAGGTTCAAATAGTTCTTTATATATTTGAATTGCCTCTTTCATTTGCTGAGGTGCAAAATGTCCTGCAAAGACATAAGGTAATCCCTTACGTGCAGCTAAATGAGCTGAATCAGTAGATGATCCAAGAATATATAAAGGTACATTTTTACCTACAGCGGGATAAGCTCTTACATAAGCTTGTTTATTTCCAGGTCCAAAATAAGTTTGTAATTGTTCAACTTCTTCAGGAAACTCATAGACGCCATTATGCTGGTCACGTCTCAATGCGCTAGCTGTCATCATATCAGTCCCTGGGGCTCTACCTAAACCTAGATTAACTCTGTTTGGGAAAAGTGTTTCCATTGTTCCAAATTGCTCCGCAACTATTAGAGGAGCATGGTTTGGTAACATAATCCCTCCAGAACCAACTTTAATACGTTTCGTATGTTCAAGTGTATGTTGAATCAATAGAGAAGTTGCTGAACTTACTAAATTTGGTGCGTTATGGTGTTCTGCAATCCAGTATCTTTCATAATTAAGTGAATCTAACTTTTGAGCTAAACTAATCATATCCTCAATTGCTTCTTTATCACTCTGACCTTCTCTTATTGGAACTAAATTTAATGCAGATACCTTTAGATTACCCACAGTTTTCATCTCCTCATATAAAATTAATATGGTTTAGTTTAACAAGATATGTAGTTTAATTTATATTGAAATGCTCATAATCGATAATGTTAGTGAAAAATATTGATACTTTAATTAATAGTACATTTAAAAATATTTATAAGTTAATGTGGGGTTAATTTTTAAAGTGATTGAGTGTTAAAATATTAAATAATGGAAAAATTTATGTTTATAAACAACTATATAGAAAAAATTCTATTCAGGTGCTATTATAGGAACATTGATAATATTGTGAGGAGTGTACTTAAAAATGGAAGTATATGCAGATTATGCTGCAACTACACCTGTCAAACCGGAAGTAATTGAAGAGATGATGACAATTTATAAATCACATTTTGGTAATCCATCGTCTATTCATTCTATAGGAAGAGATGCACGTCGTTTTCTAGATGAATCAAGAAGAACAGTTGCTAAATTATTGAATGCTAAGCCTAGCGAAGTCATTTTTACAAGTGGCGCGACTGAATCAAATAATACAGCCATTAAAGGATTAGTTTACGCAAATGAACATCTTGGAAATCACATTATTACAACTAAAATTGAACATCATTCTGTCTTACACGTGTTTGAACAATTGGAAAAAGAAGGATATGATGTCACTTATTTAGATGTAGATGATACAGGTGCAATAGATTTAGATCAACTTAAAGAAGCATTAACGAATGACACTATTTTAGTTTCGATAATGTTTGTTAATAATGAAGTTGGAACTGTTGAACCTATGTATGATATAGAAGATATTGTTAGCGAGTCAAACGCATTATTGCATGTAGATGCAGTTCAAGCAATCGGACATTTAGATGTTAATTTTGAAGATTTTAAAATGGATACTTTAAGTTTGACAGCACATAAATTCGGCGGTCCAAAAGGTGTAGGTGTCTTATTAGTTAGAGATAAAACCCCAATAGAGTACACTCAACTAGGAGGAGAACAAGAAACCAAACGACGTGCAGGAACAGAAAATTTAGCACAAATTGTTGGTTTAACAAAAGCACTAGAATTAGCACATAAGAATAGAGATAATAATAATTTACATTTAATGCAATTAAAAGAATTATTCTTAGTTAGCCTACAAGAACGTGCGATTCCTTTTGAGGTAAATGGTTCTATGGTTGATACAACAGGACATATTCTAAATTTATATTTCCCATTCATAGACGTGGAAACTATGCTAACACTTTTAGATCTAGCTAACATTTATGTATCTTCAGGTTCAGCATGTACAGCTGGTTCAACAACACCTTCTCATGTTTTAGCAGCAATGTATGAAGATGAAGAACGTGCTAAACACTCAGTAAGATTTAGCTTTAATGAATTAACAACTGATCAAGAAATAAAATATATCGTAGCTGAAATTCACAAAATATATCATAAATTTAAGGAGGAATAAATGTGTCTAATAAAGATATACGTGTAGTTGTAGGTATGTCTGGCGGTGTTGACAGTTCAGTCACAGCTCATGTGCTTAAAGAGCAAGGGTATGATGTTATTGGAATATTCATGAAAAACTGGGATGACACTGATGAGAATGGTGTTTGTACTGCAACAGAAGACTATAATGACGTTATCGCAGTATGTAATCAAATTGGTATTCCATATTATGCCGTTAATTTCGAACAAGAATATTGGGATAAAGTCTTTACTTATTTCTTAGATGAATATAAAAAAGGTCGTACACCTAATCCAGATGTAATGTGTAACAAAGAAATTAAGTTTAAAGCTTTTCTAGAGCATGCACTTAAATTGGGCGCAGATTACGTAGCAACAGGACATTACGCAAGAATACGTCGTCATGATGATAGCCATGTAGAAATGTTACGAGGTGTAGATAATAATAAAGATCAAACTTATTTCTTAAATCAACTATCTCAACAACAATTGTCTAAAGTTATGTTTCCAATTGGAAATATTGATAAAAAAGAAGTTCGTAAAATAGCAGAAGAGCAAGATTTAGCAACAGCTAAAAAGAAAGACTCTACAGGCATCTGTTTTATTGGAGAACGTAATTTCAAAACATTCTTATCACAATATTTACCAGCTCAAGCTGGAGAAATGCGTACGTTGAATGGCGAAAAAATGGGAATGCATAGTGGATTAATGTATTACACTATTGGTCAAAGACATGGACTTGGTATCGGTGGAGACGGTGATCCATGGTTCGTTGTAGGTAAAAATTTAGAAGACAATATTTTATACGTTGAACAGGGTTTCCATCATGATGCACTCTATAGTGATTATTTAATAGCTTCCGATTTTTCTTTCGTAAATCCAGTTGATTTGGACAACGGATTTGAATGTACTGCTAAATTTAGATATCGTCAAAAAGATACTAAGGTGTTTGTTCAACGTGAAAGTCAAAATGCTTTACGCGTTACATTTGATGAACCAGTACGTGCTATCACACCGGGACAAGCTGTTGTATTTTATGATGAAGAAGTTTGTCTAGGTGGAGCAACTATCGATGATGTATTTAAAACATCAGGTCAGTTAAGTTATGTTGTTTAATTAAACAAAAGATGGAGTTGTTAAAAGCCTGGGACATAATTCAATGCCTCAGGCTACAAATGTATATTGGCAGTAATTGACTGGAAATATTTTTTCGAAAAATATTGTTTATGTCTTGCTCTCAAATACTACTACATCTTTATTTTATAAAATAAAGCGTTTCTCGTAAGATAATTTTAGGATTGGGTGGAATAATGATAACGAAACAAGATACGATTTATGAGTGGATTAAAAATGGTCAACTTGAAGATGCTTTAAAAGCTTTATTTCAAAACATAGAAGAAAAACCAAATACCATTGAAAATTATATCAATGCAGGAATAGTATTAGCTGATATTAATGAAATTGAAAAGGCTGAGCGTTTCTTTCAACGTGCAATTACGATAGATGATAAAAATGGTGCAGTGTATTACAATTTAGCCAATCTGTATTACGATCAAGGTAAATACCGTGATGCTATTAAACTATATCAATTGGCATCTAAATACAATATGGATAAAATAGATACTAATTACATGATTGGTATGTCATTTAACCAATTAGATGCACCAAAAGAATCTTTACCTTACTTTATGACTGCAGCAGAATTAGATAATAATCAAGATGCAGAAGTTCAATTTCAATATGGTTTGGCACTATGTCATTTAGAAATGTTTAACCAGGCTATAAATCAATTAAAAATTGTTTTATCTATAGATTCAAAGCATGTCGATGCTTTATATAATATTGGTTTAGCCACTTACATGGATACTGAAGATCTTGATTTAGCTATGTCTTATTTTGACAAGGCAATATCTATAGATCCAAATCATTTGTTAAGTCATCATGCTAAGAAAACGTTTGAAGCTATAAAGAATGAGGAGGAGTAATATGTCTGACCCTACACTATTTGATTATTCAATGATTAAAGGTACTGTAGATGCTATTTTATTTCAAAATAATAATAATTTCTATACAGTCATTAAAGTGGATACAATTGAGACTACTGAATCATTTGGTAATTTACCAACAGTTGTAGGGTTCTTTCCAAATATTGTGGAAGGAGATGTATACACTTTTAAAGGACAAGTGGTAGAGCACCCACGTTATGGCAAGCAATTGAAAGCCGACACTTTTGAAAAAGAGGTCCCTCAAACTAAGGATGCTATAATTACATATTTATCAAGTGACTTATTCAAAGGTATAGGTAAAAAAACTGCTCAAAATATTGTAAATACACTTGGTGAAAATGCGATAAATGATATTATGGCAGACGCATCAGTTTTAGAGAAGGTTTCAAATTTACCGAAAAAGAAACAAAATCAGATTGCTGATCAAATTAACGCCAATCAAGAGTCCGAAAAAATTATGATTCGATTACATGATTTAGGCTTCGGACCTAAATTATCAATGGCGATATATCAATTTTACCAAGCCGAGACTTTAAACGTGCTCGAAAATAACCCTTATCAACTCGTTTATGATATTAAAGGAATTGGTTTTAATAAAGCTGATACTTTAGCTAGAAATAATGGCATTAGTTTTAATGATCCAGAACGATTGAAAGCAGGATTATTGTATACGTTAGAAGAAGAATGTATAAAACAAGGTCACACCTATTTATCACTAGATTATGCAATTGAAGTGACATTAGACATGCTAATGGATGCTCATTCCAGTGATAGCATCGATTCAAAACAGCTTGAAAATATTCTCGAATTATTACATGAGGAACAAAAAATTATTGTAAATAATGAGCGAGTCGCCATTCCTAGTCTTTATTATTCCGAACTCAAAAGTGTTCAAAATTTATATCGAATTAAAACATACAAACATAAGCTAAAAGAAATAGAACAATCTGATTTACAGATACATATAGGGGATATAGAGACTAGTAATAATGTGCTTTATGCATCATCTCAAAAAGAGGCCTTACAAACTGCAATTAATTCTAAAATTATGCTTTTAACCGGTGGCCCTGGTACAGGTAAAACAACAGTAATCAAAGGAATCGTTGAGCTTTATGCAGAGGTACATGGTCTTTCTCTTAATTATTCAGACTATCAAGAAGATGACTATCCTATTGTCCTGGCAGCTCCGACAGGTAGAGCATCTAAAAGATTGCAAGAATCTACAGGGTTAGAAGCAATGACAATTCATCGTCTAATTGGATGGAATCAAGAAACACAACCAGAAGACATTCTAGATAATGAAATTAAAGCAAAGCTCATAATTATTGACGAAATGTCTATGGTAGATACATGGTTGTTTCACCAATTTTTAAGTGCAGTTCCACTAGATGCACAAATTATTTTAGTCGGTGATGAAGATCAATTACCCTCAGTTGGACCAGGTCAAATCTTTAAGGATCTTATTGATTCGAAGGCAATACCGCGAGTTAATCTAACTGAAGTTTATCGTCAACAAGATGGTTCAAGTATCATCGATTTAGCGCATCGTATGAAACATGGTGAGCCAATAGATATTACAAAGCGTTATCATGATAGGAGTTTTATAAGTTGTAATGTCGATCAAATTCCTACAGTAGTTGAAAAAGTAGTTTCAAGTGCAGTTAATAAAGGTTATGATATGAGTGATATTCAAGTCTTGGCGCCTATGTATAAAGGTAACGCAGGTATTAAAAGATTAAATCAAGTATTACAAGATATTTTAAATCCCAAGGCACAAGATACACGAGAAATTGAATTTGGTGATATAAAGTTTCGTAAAGGTGACAAGGTTCTTCAGTTAGTTAATCGTCCTAATGATAATATCTTCAATGGTGACATAGGAATAATCGTTGGTATATTTTGGGCTAAAGAAAATGTTTTAAATAAAGATGTTATGGTTGTTGATTTCGAAGGTAACGAGATTACTTTCACTCGTCAAGATTTATTAGAATTAACGCATGCTTATTGCACATCTATTCATAAATCACAAGGGTCTGAATTTCCAATTGTAATTATGCCTATCGTTAAGCAGTATTTTAGAATGTTACAGCGACCAATACTTTATACAGGACTTACACGTGCTAAACAATCATTAGTATTACTTGGAGATTCAACCGCATTTGAAATTGGATTAAATACGCAAGGACAATTACGACATACACAATTGCAAGAGCTAATCTTGTCATATTTTGATATAGACCAAAAAGAAAGTGATGTAACAATTTCAAATACTTCTGTGAATAAAGATGAAGAGGCAATGGATACAATTTACGACGTAGATACAAAAGATGATCAAATCATTTTATGTGAATCTACTATATATCAAATCAATCCAATGATTAATATGGGTGATGTTTCTCCTTATGATTTTGCTGAGCGTTGACATTTAGTTTGAAAATACTTAAAATAATCTTAAGTTCGCATGAAGATGAGTAGGCAATTATAACTTATATAGAGATGTACTGGTTGGTGAAAAGTGCAATGTATATTGTTGAACGCTACTTCATGTCATTTTTATATTTTAATTGAGTGATAAATGTTTTCTATCAAGCGATAATTTTTGTAGCTTAAAGATAGATTGTTTATAACTAGGGTGGTACCGCGAAAACGTTCGTCCCTTTTTTGAGGATGAACGTTTTTTGTGTTTTTTAGATAAAATATGTTGATATAGGAGTGTCGGAAATGAAAAATTTAAAGGCTAGTGAAATTCGTCAAAAATATATTGATTTCTTCGTCGAAAAAGGTCATATGGTTGAACCTTCAGCCCCCTTAGTTCCAATTGATGACGATACATTATTATGGATAAATTCAGGTGTAGCAACTTTAAAGAAATATTTCGATGGTAGAGAAACACCAAGAAAGCCTAGAATAGTCAATTCTCAAAAAGCAATTAGAACAAATGATATTGAAAATGTAGGATTTACTGCACGACATCATACATTTTTCGAAATGCTTGGTAACTTTTCAATTGGTGATTATTTCAAAAAAGAAGCAATCCACTTTGCGTGGGAATTTTTAACTAGTGAAAAATGGATGGGCATGGAACCTGAAAAATTATATGTAACTATTCATCCTGAAGATACTGAAGCTTATCGTATTTGGAATGATGAAATTGGATTAGAAGAAAGTCGAATTATTAGAATAGAAGGTAATTTCTGGGATATCGGTGAGGGTCCATCTGGTCCTAACACTGAAATTTTCTATGATCGTGGAGATGCATATGGCCAAGATGATCCATCAGAAGAGATGTATCCAGGTGGGGAAAATGAAAGATATCTAGAAGTTTGGAACTTAGTATTTAGTGAATTTAACCATAATAAAGACAACACTTATACACCATTACCAAATAAAAATATTGATACGGGTATGGGGCTTGAACGAATGGCCTCTGTTTCTCAAAACGTAAGAACAAATTATGAAACAGACTTATTTATGCCAATCATTAATGAAGTAGAAAATGTAGCTGGCAAAAAATATTTAGTAAACAACGAGCATGATATTGCCTTTAAGGTAATAGCGGACCATATTCGTACAATTGCATTTGCAATTGCTGATGGCGCTTTACCTGCGAATGAGGGAAGAGGTTACGTTTTACGTCGACTTCTACGTAGAGCAGTCAGATTTAGTCAAACTCTCGACATTAATGAACCATTTATGTATAAGTTAGTTGATATCGTTGCAGAGATAATGGAGCCATATTATCCAAATGTTAAAGAGAAAGCTGATTTTATTAAGCGTGTTATTAAATCAGAAGAAGAGCGTTTCCATGAGACACTTCAAGAAGGTTTAGCAATTTTGAATAATTTATTAGCTAAAGCTAAATCATCTAATAATGAAATTAACGGTTCAGATGCGTTCAAATTATACGACACTTATGGATTTCCAATTGAATTGACAGAAGAATTAGCTAGTCAAGAAAACATCTCTGTGGATATGGCAACGTTTGAAAAAGAAATGGATCAACAACGTACACGAGCTAGAGAAGCTCGACAAAGTTCACAATCAATGCAAATCCAAAGTGAAGTTCTTAAAAATATTACTACTGAAAGCAAATTTGTCGGATATGAAACTACAGATTATCAGACTACGTTAACTGATTTAATTTATGATGGAGAGAAAGTTGAATCTGCTGAACCAGGAGAAACTGTATATTTCATTTTAAAAGAAACTCCATTTTATGCAGTTAGTGGTGGGCAAGTAGCTGATAAAGGAACAGTAGGTAATGAGAACTTTGAGATTGAAGTAACTGAAGTAACTAAAGCACCTAATGGTCAAAACTTACATCAAGGTGTCATCCAATTTGGTCAAGTTACAGTTAATAGTGATGTAGATGCAAGTGTTAATAGGGATGAAAGAAAAGACATCCAAAAAAATCATAGTGCCACTCATTTACTTCACGCTGCATTAAAAGAAGTATTAGGTGAACATGTAAATCAAGCAGGTTCGTTAGTTGAAAGTGAGCGTTTGCGTTTCGATTTCTCACATTTTGGTCCGATGACTCAAGACGAAATTGATAAAGTTGAAAGACGTGTAAATGAGGAAATTTGGAGAGGTATTTCAGTTAATATACAAGAGATGCCTATTAATGAAGCAAAACAAATGGGTGCTATGGCGTTATTCGGTGAAAAATACGGAGATATTGTGCGCGTTGTTAATATGGCACCGTTCTCAATTGAGCTATGTGGTGGTATACATGTTGATAATACTGCAGAAATTGGGCTTTTCAAGATTATAAGTGAATCAGGTACAGGTGCAGGCGTTAGACGTATTGAAGCATTTACTGGTAAATCAGCGTTCTTACATCTAGAGGATATTCAAAATAAATTTAATTCTATTAAAGATCAAGTTAAAGTCAAATCTGATAATCAAGTATTTGATAAAATTGTCCAGCTACAAGAAGAAGAAAAGAACCTTCATAAACAATTAGAACAACGAAATAAGGAAATCACTTCACTAAAAATGGGTAATATAGAGGATCAAATTGAAGAAATTAATGGCTTTAAAGTACTAGCTACAGAAGTTGAAGTTTCTAATGCTAAAGAAATTAGACAAACTATGGATGATTTCAAATCTAAACAACAAGATGCTATTATAATCTTAGCAAGTGATTTAGGTGAAAAGGTATCACTAATAGCAACTGTACCAAAAGAACAAACAGATAAAATTAAAGCTGGAGATATCATTAAGAATATGGCACCATTAGTTGGTGGTAAAGGTGGCGGTCGTCCAGATATGGCTCAAGGTGGCGGTACGCAACCAGAAAATATCTCAGAAGCATTACGCTTTATTAAAGATTACATTAAAAAACTATAACTTTGTAATCAACTAGTGTAAAATTGGTGTATGTAAGATAATTCGTTTTAGAGGAGTGTCGCATCTATGGATAATATTGATAAAACAATGAAGTTTGACTATGAAGAAATTCCGAAAGATAATGTTGAAACAGTGTTAAACAACGTACACCGAACTTTAGAAGAGCGTGGTTACAATGCTGTAAATCAAATTGTAGGATATTTACTTTCAGGTGATCCTGCATATATACCTCGTCAAAATGATGCTCGAAATCAAATTCGCCACATTGATCGTGACGTTATCATGGAAGAACTCGTTTCAAATTATTTAAAAGAGAACAAGAAATAGTATATGTTAACGCACAAAATTTTGGGTTTGGATGTAGGTAGTAAAACAGTTGGCGTAGCTATAAGCGATTTAATGGGTTGGACTGCCCAAGGATTGGACACTCTAAGAATTAACGAGGAACTAGAAGATTTTGGTATAGATCAATTAGTGACCATTATTAAAGAACATAACGTTGGTTCTGTAATAATTGGTTTACCTAAGAATATGAATAATTCTATTGGCTTTCGTGGAGAAGCTTCGTTAAGATACAAGGAGTTACTCAAAGAAAGCTTACCTAATATAGAGATAATTATGTGGGATGAACGATTAAGTACTATGGCAGCAGAGCGTTCATTACTTGAAGCAGATGTATCTAGACAAAAAAGAAAAAAAGTAATTGATAAAATGGCAGCAGTATTTATATTGCAAGGCTATTTAGATTCAATTCAATAAAGGAGTAATAAATAATGACTGAACATAATCATAACCACGATGTAGAATTAGATATTAGTAATGAAGAAGAGTTATTAACTTTATTCGATGAAAATGGTAATGAAGTTTTATATCGTAAAATGTTGGAATTTTACCATCCAGAATTTAAAAAAGAATATGTTATTTTAGCTGAGGAAGGTGCTCAATCTGACGATGATGACATGATTGAATTGATTCCAATGATTAATGAACCTGATGAATCAGGCGATGGTGGTAAATTAGTACCTATCGAGACTGATGAAGAATGGGACATGATTGAAGAAGTAGTTAACACAAACATGGAAGAATAGTTTCCTAGATTTAATATTTAATACTAAAACAAATTTAAATTAGCTGACTGAACTGTCAATATGTGATTTAATTTATAATTCAGAACAGTAATTTTATATAAGGAGTGGGATAATGAATTCAATTCGAGTTCTATTCTGCTCCTTTTTTGATTGATAAAATCGTGGTTTTTTACATATTACATCTTAAATTACAAACAAATATATGATAAAATATTTAAAGTTAAATTCTTATAGGTAGACAATGAGTTTTAATAAATATTTAAATCAGTCATACATTTATAAGTATAAGTTATCCTAGCACGGTTAAGTTTATTTAAAACTTTTAAAGTTTAGCGGATAACTCCATATCGACTGGTTTATTTTTTAATGTCATTTTGTCTTTAAAAAGGAAGTAAATTAATGGAAGCTAACCAGCAGTATTTATTGGATATACATCGTAAAACAGATAATAAAATTGAAACGTTAAGAGAATATGCGGAGCAAAATGCTGTACCAATTGTCGATAGATTATCCCTAGAGATGATTAAACAATTAATTCGGATACATCATGCAAAAAACATTCTAGAAATTGGCACTGCAATAGGGTATAGTTCAATGCAATTTGCATCCGTATCAAATGATATACATATTACGACTATAGAGCGTGATGAGAAAATGATTACACAAGCTAAATCAAATTTCGAAACTTATGGCTACTCATCACAAATAAGACTTATAGAGGGAAATGCTTTAGAGCAATATAATAAAGTCAGTGATAAACAATATGACATTATTTTTATTGATGCAGCAAAAGCTCAATCAAAGAAATTTTTTGAATATTACACACCACTATTAAGAAATGGTGGACTAGTCATTACAGATAATGTTCTATACCACGGTTTTGTATCGAATATAGATATTGTACGTTCTAGAAATGTTAAGCAAATGGTTAAAAAAGTTCAAAAATTTAATGATTGGCTAATTAGTCTAGAAAATTACAGTACTAACTTTATAAATATGGATGATGGGTTAGCAATATCAATTAAAGGAGAATAATTATGACGGAATTACTCGTTACTCCTAAATCATTAAGTCATTTAGAAACACTAATAGATATTGGTGCAGATGCATTTGTTATTGGTGAACAAAAATTTGGGTTAAGATTACCAGGAGAGTTTAATCGTGAGGATATTAAACAAGCAGTCAAATTAGCGCATGAGCATGATAGAAAAATATATGTTGCTGTAAATGGCATTTTCCACAATTATCATTTAAATGCATTGGAAGACTATATTAATTTCTTACATGAAGTTAGAGTAGACCGAATTATATTTGGTGACCCTGCAGTCGTCATGTATGTCAAAAATCAACATAATCCGATACCACTAAATTGGGATGCTGAAACTATAGTAACTAACTATTTCCAATGTAACTATTGGGGGAAAAGAGGTGCCAAACGAGCACTTCTAGCGAGAGAATTAAACTTAGATGAAATAATAAATATAAAAGAGAATGCAAATGTTGAAATTGAAGTTCAAGTACATGGGATGACTTGTATGTTCCAATCTAAACGCATGTTGCTTGGGAACTATTATACTTTCCAAGATAGACAAATGAAGATTAAACGTGAAAATGATGATAAAGAGTTACTCCTATATGACGAAGAACGTGATAATAAATATCCTGTATTTGAAGATTTTAATGGTACACATATAATGTCTCCAAATGATATCTGCTTAATTGAAGAACTCGAGCCACTATTTGAAGCTGGAATTGATTCTTTTAAGATAGATGGAATTCTGCAAAGTGAAGAATATATAAACACTGTTACAGCTCAATACAGAGAAGCTATAGATTTATATAATGAAGATCCTGAAGCATATGAAGATGAAAAATTCATGTTAGTAGATCCAATTGAAGCAATCCAACCAGAACATCGTCCATTTGATGAAGGATTTTTATATAAACAAACAGTTTATTAAAAAGGAGGCGATAAAAAATGAAAACATTGACTGAAATTCAAACACAAGAGAAAAGTAAAATTAAAAAGCCCGAATTATTAGCGCCTGCTGGTAATTTAGAAAAATTAAAGATTGCAGTACATTATGGTGCAGATGCAGTATTTTTAGGTGGTCAAGAATATGGTTTGCGTTCTAATGCTGATAATTTTACTATGGCTGAAATTAAAGAAGGCGTTGAATTCGCAAATCAATATAATGCAAAAATTTACGTAACTACTAATATTATCGCTCATGACGAGAATATTAAAGGTCTGGAAAATTATTTAATTAAATTAGAAAAAACGGGTGCTACCGGAATCATTGTTGCAGATCCTTTAATTATTGAAACTTGTAAGCAAGTTGCTCCTAAATTAGAAATACACTTGTCGACACAACAGTCATTGTCTAATACTAAAGCGGTGCAATACTGGAAAGAAGAAGGTTTAGATCGAGTAGTATTAGCACGTGAAACTGGTGCGATGGAAATGAAAGAAATGAAAGAAAATGTAGACATTGAAATTGAAGCATTTATACATGGTGCAATGTGTATTGCATATTCAGGTCGCTGTACACTTAGTAATCATATGACAGCTAGAGACTCTAACAGGGGTGGTTGTTGTCAAAGTTGTCGTTGGGATTACGATTTATTAGAAGTAGATAATGACGGTGAACTTGATCTTTATTATCAAGATGGAGACACCGTACCATTTGCTATGAGTCCTAAGGATTTAAAATTAATTGAATCAATACCTCAAATGATGGAAATCGGTATCGACTCTTTAAAAATAGAAGGGCGAATGAAATCTATTCATTATATAGCTACAGTTGTATCAGTTTATAGAAAAGTTATTGATGCTTATGCTGAAGATCCTGAGAATTTTAAAATTAATCCTGAATGGTTAAAAGAATTAGATAAATGTGCTAATAGAGATACTGCACCAGCATTTTTTGAAGGTACACCAGGATATGAAGAGCAAATGTTTGGTGTTCAACAAAATAAAAAATCACCTTACGATTTTTGTGGATTAGTAATAGATTATGATGAAACTACTCAAATTGCTACAATACAACAAAGAAATCACTTTAAACCAGGTCAAGAAATTGAATTCTTTGGACCTGAAATACAAAGTTTTAGACAAGTTATTGATGCCATATTTGATGAGGAGGGCAATAGTCTAGATGCTGCTCGTCACCCACTTCAAATTGTACAAATCAAAGTAGATCATCCAATTTATCCTAAGAACATGATGAGAAAGGAAATTAGATAATGGCAAACACAACAATTATTGGTATTGCCGGTGGTTCAGGATCTGGTAAAACAACAGTTACAAACGAAATCATGAAGAATTTAGAAGGCCATAGTGTCGCATTACTTGCTCAAGACTATTATTATAAAGATCAATCACATTTAACATTTGAAGAGCGATTAGAAACAAATTATGACCATCCCTTTGCATTTGACAATGATTTGCTAATAGAAAATTTAAAAGATTTACGAAATGGTCATGCAGTCGAAGTTCCTACATATGATTATTCAAATCATACACGTAGTGAAGAAACCATTGCATTTGAACCTAAAGATGTTATTATCGTAGAAGGCATATTTGCTTTAGAAAATAAAACACTACGTGATATGATGGATGTTAAAATATACGTTGATACTGATGCAGATTTAAGAATTCTTAGACGGCTAGTTCGTGATACTAAAGAACGTGGTCGATCTATGGAATCAGTAATTAACCAATATTTAAATGTTGTCAAACCAATGCATAATCAATTTATTGAGCCTACTAAGAAATATGCAGATATTATCATTCCAGAAGGTGGAAGTAACAAGGTTGCAATTGATATAATGACTACTAAAATTCAAACATTGGTTAGTAAACAATAAGTAAGTTACAATATGTATCAAAAACTATATATTTAATGACTAAACCATATTAATTGAAAAAGGAAGATGACATAATGGAAAATCAAAAACAATATCCAATGACTCAAGAGGGTTATGAACAATTAGAAAAAGAATTAGAAGAATTAAAAACAGTTAAACGTCCAGAAGTTGTTGAAAAAATCAAAGTAGCACGTTCATTTGGTGACCTATCTGAGAACTCAGAATATGATGCTGCTAAAGATGAGCAAGGTTTTATCGAACAAGATATTCAACGTATAGAACATATGCTTAGATATGCTCTAATCATTGAGGATACTGGTGATAACAACGTTGTACAAATTGGAAAAACTGTTACTTTCATTGAGTTACCTGGAGATGAAGAAGAAAGTTATCAAATCGTGGGCTCTGCAGAGTCAGATGCATTCAACGGTAAAATTTCAAATGAATCACCAATGGCTAAAGCTTTAATTGGTAAAAGTTTAAAAGATGAAGTTCGAGTACCTCTACCAAATGGTGGAGAAATTAATGTTAAAATTGTAAATATTAAATAGATAGATTTTTTCTGAATAAAGTTTTACAAACTCTTTAAATCTTTTGCTATTTACATTAATTAAATGCATATTTATATTGGCTATGAAAGAAATCAAGTATCAATGATTTCTTTCATAGCTTTTTTTAATAACCCAATAATGCTATTGTATTAATTTTAATAAAGTGATATTAAAAAAGTTATCAGCTAGAATATGATAATTTTAAGATAAAATTATACTTTATGTTACAAAAACTCATATATTTTATCATATTAATTTGAAAATCTGAACTTTTTCATGACAAAATTAGTTTTATATGCTTAAATAACGTTGTAAATACAATTGAATCATTTGCCAATTACACTATTAAGTAAGCGATTACATTTCGTCTCGCTTTTTTTATTATTCATAATTTGAAATACTTATTAAACAACTAAGATATTATAATGTTATAATTTTCTATACATATAGGTAAAATATGATTATTTAAAATATTAAATCATTTTTTTAAGGCGCAAATATACAATTAATAATATTAAAGGGGAGACAATGGATTGGAAGTTAAAGTTATAAATGAGCAATCGCTATTGCTTTATTTCAAAGAAGAAATAAGTGAAGTTAATTATCAAGAGGTTGATTTAACTACACAACATATTCTGTCCAAAAATATTCCAGATATTAAAGATGTTATCCCATCATATCGAGCTATTATGATTAATTTCAATAATGATTCAATCGATTACAAACAATTGATTGAAAAATTAGAATTAGATAAGCTCAAAGTTTCGAAAGAGGATACATACTCTAAAAAAAATGTTATACATATTCCTGTATTATATAACTTAGAAATGGGACCTGATTTAGAAGAGGTAGCTAGTTATAACAACTTATCTATAGAAGAAGTTGTTCAAATCCATACAACTAATGAATACCTTGTATATATGCTAGGTTTTATGCCTGGTTTCCCATTCTTGGGTGGTTTAGACGAACATATTCATACTCCTAGAAGATCTGAACCAAGAGTTAAAATTAATGCTGGTTCAATTGGGATAGCTAACAATCAAACAGGTTTATATCCTTCTGATTCACCTGGAGGATGGCAAATTATTGGAAGAACACCTTTAAAAGTCTTTGATCAATATTCTGAACCTATGACATTGTATGAAGCTGGTGATTATATTAAATTCTACTCGATAGATGAGAAGACGTATAATCAAATTGAAAGTGAAATCAATGACGGAAGATTTAATAAAGAAAAGTGGGTGACTCGTAGTGGGCATTAAGATTTTGAAACCAGGTCTTTTCACTACCGTTCAAGATAAAGGCCGTTTTGGATATCAACATTTAGGTTTCTCCGGGTCTGGTGCAATGGATCAATTTAGTTATAACTTAGGACGTAAACTAATCGGAAATAGCGGTCCTAGCCTAGAATTTACTATCATTGGACCAACATTGACTTTTACTCAAGCTAACACCTTTGTAATAACAGGTGGTCAATTTAATGCAAAATTAAATGATATTAATATTTCCAATAATAATGTCTTATTAGCAAATAAAGGCGATGTACTTGAATTTGGGCCAGCAATAAAGGGTGCACGTGGTTATATTTTCTTTGGTCATCACCTTGATATTGAGATGGTTGCTGGTAGCTACTCTACACATACAAGAAGTAAATTAGGTGGTTTTGATGGTAGAGCTTTGAAAAAAGACGATTATATTAAAGTTGTGCAAAATAGCAACTTTAAGGTTAATCTTGGAAAATCAAGCGACTATGATGCAATAGAACAAGACAATATTATTCATATTATAGAAGGTCCTCAAGTAAATGCTTTCTCACGTGAAAAAAGAAAGACCTTAGTTGAATCGGAATATAAAATATCTGACCAATCAGATCGAATGGGATATAGACTTATCGGTGACAACATTCCACCAGATAATGGAGCTGATATCATATCAGAACCTGTAGGTTTGGGTAGTATCCAAGTTCCAAATGATGGCAATCCGATAATACTTTTGAATGATAAACAAACAGTTGGTGGTTATACAAAAATTGCTACAGTGAGTCAATTAGATCTTAAAAAACTAGCTCAATTTAAGCCAGGTGATGTGATACAGTTTAAATGGATATCTGTGGATGAAGCGAATGCTATGTTAAAAAACTTTAATCAACATTTTGAAGAAAAGTTAGAATCAGTGACAAAGGCTCCAATATTTAATATGCATTCAATGCGAGCAACATCAAAAAAATTAGCAAAATTAATTGAAGAGGAGAAATAATAGATGAATATAAAAAAAATAGAAGAAGTTATTAACTTAGTTAAATCAAATGGCGTTAAACGTTTTAAATTTAAGGATAATAAAAGCGAATTAGAATTAGATTTCACTGAGGGTTATCAATCATCTAATGTGTCTTCAAACCAAAACTTAGTAAGTACAAACACTGTAAATGATGAAAATCCACAACAAGTTCAAACGAGTGCAAGTGAAGAAACTTCTAAAGAAATTTCTTCACCAATGGTGGGTACTTTCTTCTTACAAGATAGTAAAGAGTTAACTGATCCACAAATTAAAGTTGGAGATAAAATTAAAGTTGGTGACATTATTGGTTATGTAGAAGCGATGAAAGTTATGAATGAAATAACTAGCGATGTAGATGGAGAAGTTGCTGAAATAGTAGCAGATCATGGTACAAATGTTGAATATGATCAAGTACTAGTAAAAGTTAAATAAGGGGGACAGCTAAATGTATCGTTGTTTAGTAGCAAATAGAGGAGAAATTGCGGTCCGTATAATTAGAGCTTGTCGTGAAATGGGAATCGAGACCGTTGCGATATATGCTAAAGGAGATGAGCAAAGTTTACATGTTAGTTTAGCTGATCAATCAGTTTGTATTGGTGAAGCAAATCCTTTAGATAGTTATTTAAATATTGAGCGAATTATTGGAGCAGCAGAAATTACAGGTGCTAATGCAATCCATCCAGGATATGGTTTTTTATCTGAAAGTACAACTTTTGCTGAAAAAGTAGAAGAAAATAATATTCAATTCATTGGTCCAAGTAAGAAAACAATGGAACTAATGGGTGATAAAATAACTGCTCGACAAACTGTAGATGATGCAGATGTTCCTGTAATTCCAGGATCTAAAGATGCAGTTAATTCAGTTGATGAAATAAAGGAACTAGCTGAAGAAATTGGCTATCCTGTTGTTTTAAAAGCAGCAAGTGGTGGTGGCGGAAAAGGCATCCGTATAGTAAAAGAGCCAGAACAACTTGAAAAATCCCTTAAAGAAGCGAAAAGCGAAGGACAAAAATACTTTAACGATGACAGAGTTTATGTTGAAGCATTTATACCTGTGGCGAAACACGTGGAAGTACAAATTATTGGTGATGGTAAAGGTAATTATGTACATTTAGGCGAAAGAGATTGCTCGGTTCAACGTAAAAACCAAAAATTAATAGAAGAATCTCCTTGTGCCGCTTTAACTGAAGAGAGACGCCAACAGATATGCGCAGATGCAGTTGCAGTCGCAAAAGCATCACATTATCGAAGTGCAGGTACAATTGAATTTTTAGTAACTAAGGATGCACACTACTTTATTGAAATGAACGCACGTATTCAAGTAGAACATACTGTTACAGAGATGCGCGCTGATAGAGATTTATTACAAGCTCAATTATACTTAATGCAACATGATAAATTACCATTTTCTCAAGATGATATTGTGTTTAATGGACATGTAATTGAAGCACGTATCAATGCTGAAAATCCAGAAAAGAAATTTCAACCTACGCCTGGTAAAGTTAAAAAGTTACATTTACCTCAAGGTTTCAACATCCGTGTCGATTCTCTGTTGTATCCAGGGTATCAAGTATCACCTTATTATGATTCGCTAGTTGCTAAAGTTATATTAAAAGATACTGATCGAAAAACAGCTATAAACAAATTAAAAGTAGCACTTGATGAAATGGTTATAGAAGGATTTACAACAACTGCAGACTTTTTATATGCAGTTTTAAGTTACCCACTTTATGCAAATGATGATGCAAGTGAAGTAGATATTAAATTCCTTGAAAAACATCAAATAATCGAAGGAGTGGAGTTATAATGCGCATAGACTTAAATTGTGACTTAGGTGAAGCGTTTGGAAATTACTCATTCGGTGGAGATAATCATATCATTCCATTAATTACATCAGCTAATATTGCTTGTGGCTTCCATGCTGGCGATGAAAATGTCATGTATGACACAATTAAACTTGCCAAAGACAATGCTGTAGGTATTGGGGCTCATCCTGGATTACCAGATTTAAAAGGATTTGGTCGTCGCAACATGGATATTACACCAAAAGAAATCTATAATTTAGTTGTTTATCAACTTGGTGCGTTAGATGGATTTTGTAAGGTACATCAAACACGTATTAATCATGTTAAACCTCACGGTGCACTTTACAATATGGGTGCTAAAGACAAAAACATTGCACATGCAATTGCTCAAGCTGTATATGATTTTGATTCTTCACTAATCTTAGTAGGGTTATCAAATACATTATTAATTACTGAAGCTGAATCATTAGGATTACGTACTGCATCTGAAGTGTTTGCTGACAGACGATATGAAGACAATGGTCAACTCGTTAGTCGTAAAGAGGCAGATGCAGTAATCACTAATACTGAAGAAGCCTTGGATCAAGTTTTAAAAATGGTAATTGAAAACAAAGTTGTTAGTAAAAACGGAAAAGAAATTGATTTAAAAGCTGATACGATTTGTGTGCATGGCGATGGGGCTCATGCACTAGAATTTGTATCGCAAATTAGAGAAAAATTAACGAAAGAAGGCATTGATATTCAATCCTTATAAGGGGGAGCTATTATGGGAGAAAACTTAAACCAAAATCCAAATCAAGAAATTAAACCAAATGAAAAGGAATTTAAATTCACAAAAAATCACAGACGATTACTGTACGGTTCTGTATTCTTAATGGCAACTTCAGCCATTGGACCAGCTTTTCTAACTCAAACCGCTGTATTCACTGCAGAATTTTACGCTAGCTTCGCATTCGCAATATTAATTTCCATTATAATTGATATTGGAGCACAAATTAACATTTGGCGTGTGCTTGTAGTAACTGGACTTCGTGGACAAGAAGTATCTAATAAAGTTATGCCAGGTCTTGGTACTTTAATTTCCATACTAATTGCATTTGGAGGACTGGCATTTAATATTGGTAATATTGCCGGTGCTGGCCTAGGGTTAAATGCTATGTTTGGATTAGATATTAAATGGGGTGCTGCAATTACAGCTATCTTCTCAATATTAATCTTTGTAAGTAAAAGTGGACAAAAAATCATGGATTTTGTATCGATGATTTTAGGTGTTGTTATGATACTAGTAGTTGCATATGTTATGGTTGTTTCAAATCCACCATATGGAGATGCTTTAGTTCACACATTTGCTCCTGAACATCCGGTTAAATTAATTTTACCAATTATTACACTAGTCGGAGGAACAGTGGGTGGATATATTACATTTGCTGGTGCACACAGACTTTTAGATTCTGGAATGAAAGGGAAAGAATTCTTACCATTTGTAAACCGTTCTGCTATTGCTGGTATATTAACAACCGGTATTATGAGAACATTATTATTCCTTGCAGTATTAGGAGTTGTGGTTACTGGAGTAACATTAAGCACTGATAACCCACCTGCATCTGTATTTGAACATGCAATAGGACCTATTGGTAAAAATATTTTCGGTGTAGTTATTTTTGCTGCTGCTATGTCATCTGTTATAGGATCAGCATATACAAGTGCTACATTCTTGAAAACATTACATAAATCATTATTGACTAAAAATAATCTTATTGTAATTATCTTTATTGTTGTTTCGACTTTAATTTTCTTATTTATTGGTAAACCTATTAGTTTACTTATTATTGCTGGTGCAATAAATGGTTGGATTTTACCTATTACACTTGGGGCTATTTTAATTGCAAGTCGTAAAAAATCTATAGTCGGAGACTACAAACACCCTACATGGATGCTTATTTTCGGTATAGTAGCAGTGATTGTAACAATTGTAACTGGTATTTTCTCACTACAAGATTTAGCTACGCTTTGGAAAGGCTAAATTTTCAATAATGAGCACACCGTAAAGTGCTTATATAATTCTTTAAGGCTGTTTCTATTAAATTTTAATAGAAACGGTCTTTTTTTTACAAGTTTAAATTAATTTAGTGCATTAACTTCATGACCTCAAAAGCTTTTATATTAGATGAATTTATTTTTTTAATTAAAGAGTAAATAACATTGTCGTGATGAATAAAAATATATGATAAAATAGCAATTGCTAAGATAAAGACTGAGGTGTTAATATGATTGGAATTATAGGAGCTATGGAAGAAGAAGTAGCTATACTAAAAGACAAATTAACAGATATGAATGAAATTTCTGTTGCACATGTAAAGTTTTATAGAGGGAAATTAAATTCAACAGAAGTAGTGTTAACTCAAAGTGGTATTGGCAAAGTAAATGCTGCTATTTCAACTACGTTATTAATTGAAAAATTCAATCCAAAACTCATCATCAACACTGGATCTGCCGGTGCGTTAGATGAGAGTTTATCTGTTGGAGATATGTTAATTAGTAATGATGTTGTTTATCATGATGTTGATGCAACAGCATTTGGCTATAAACTGGGTCAAATACCTCAAATGCCATTAGAATTTAAGTCAGATCAAGAACTACTTAAATCGATAGAAACAGTAATTAATAAAAAAAATTATAATGCTAAAATTGGCCAAATTGTTAGCGGTGATAGTTTTATTGGTAGTGTAGAGCAGCGATTAACAATTAAACGACAGTTTCCTGAGGCTATGGCTGTTGAAATGGAGGCAACTGCAATTGCACAAACTTGCTATCAATTTCATGTTCCTTTTATAGTTACACGTGCAGTCTCAGATTTAGCTAATGGTAAAGCAGACATATCTTTTAAAGAGTTTCTTGGCGAAGCCGCAAAATCTTCAAGTTCAATTGTTGAAGCATTAATTAAAGTTTTATAAATAATAATAAAGGTGATAAATAAATGGGATTAATAAAAAAATTTTTTATGCCAAATGACTACGTTAAGTCTGTATTTCAAATAGACATTGAAAAGTTAGCTGAGGCTGGTTTTAAAGGTATTATCACAGATTTAGATAATACCTTAGTGGGTTGGGATGTTAAATCTCCAACTATAGAGATACAGCAATGGTTTAAAAGAGCAAATGAGTTAGGTATCACAATTACAATTGTATCTAACAACAATGAAGATAGAGTATCTAGTTTTTCTAAAGATCTAGATGTGGATTTTATTTTCAAAGCAAGAAAACCTATGGGCAAAGCATTTAAAAAAGCTATTAAACATATGAATATTAATCCAGAAGAAACGATTGTCATTGGAGACCAAATGTTAACTGATGTATTTGGAGGCAATCGAAATGGTTTATATACAATTATGGTAGTTCCTGTTAAACGTACAGATGGTTTTATTACAAAGTTCAACCGTATTATTGAACGTCGCTTATTAAATTACTTTAAAAATAAAGGCTATATCACATGGGAGGAAAATTGATTGGATGACACATTAAAATGTATTGGCTGTGGTGCGCCACTTCAGTCCGAAGATAAAAGTGCACCTGGTTATGTTCCTGAACATAACCTTTTTAGAGAGGATGTTATTTGCCAACGTTGTTTTAGACTAAAAAATTACAATGAAATTCAAGATGTTGGAATGGATAGTGAAGATTTTTTAAATTTATTAAATGAACTATCTGACCGAAATGGCATTATTGTTAATGTAGTTGACATATTTGACTTTGAAGGATCATTTATTAATGCTTTAAAACGAATAGTTGGTAACAAGAAGATTATTTTAGCAGCTAATAAACTAGATCTTCTGCCAAAACAGATTAATAAACGACGAGTAAAAGAATGGCTTAAGAAAACTGCTAGAAAATATGGCTTAGATGCTGACGATGTTATATTAATATCTGCTCAAAAAGGTTGGGGTATCGATGGTCTACTAGCATCAATTGACCAAAATCGAAATAAACAGGATGTTTATATAGTAGGCACAACAAACGTAGGTAAATCTACACTTATAAATAAATTGATTGAACAAAGTGTAGGAGAGAAAAATGTAGTTACTACATCAAGATTTCCTGGTACTACATTAGACTTAATTGACATACCTTTAGATGAAAAAACGTTTATGTATGATACTCCTGGTATTATTCAATCTCATCAAATGACACACTATGTTTCTGAAAAAGAGCTAAAAACAATCGTACCTAAAAATGAAATTAAGCAAAGAGTTTTCCAACTGAATGAAGGGCAAACGTTATTCTTTGGTGGGTTATCTAGAATTGATTATGTCTCAGGTGGAAAAAGACCGCTAGTTTGTTATTTTTCAAATGATTTAAATATTCACCGTACCAAAACAGAAAAAGCTAATGATTTATGGCGAAATCAAATTGGAAATGTTTTAACACCACCAAATAACCCAGATCAATTTGATATGAGTAATACTAAAGCAGTTAGACTAGAGACTGGAAAAGAGAAAAAAGACATAATGATTTCCGGTCTAGGGTTTATAACAATTGAATCAGGTGCAAAAGTTATTGTGCGTGTACCAAAAAATGTTGATGTAATCTTAAGAAATTCAATAATGTAAGGTGGATTATTTATGAATTATGCAGTGATAGGCGATCCAATTTCCCACTCTTTATCTCCAATAATGCATAATGCAAACTTTAAATCATTAGATATGCAAGATTCGTACGAAGCTTTGCATGTACGTAAAGAAGACTTCCATAATATACGTAATATTATAGAAGATAAGCGTATTGTTGGATTTAATGTGACAATTCCTCATAAAGAGAGTATTATTCAGTATCTTGATGAAATTGATGATCAATCAAAAGCAGTAGGAGCTGTTAATACTGTAAAAATTGTTGATAATAAATGGATTGGTTATAACACAGATGGAATTGGCTATGTTTCAGGTCTCAAACAAATATATCCTGATTTAGCTAATGCTTATATTCTTATTCTAGGTGCTGGTGGCGCAAGTAAAGGAATTGCTAATGAACTTAATAAGATTGTTCAACCTAAATTAACAATCGCAAACAGAACGATGAGTAGATTTGAATCATGGGATATGAATATTAATGCTATTTCATTAAACCAAGCTGAACAATATTTAGATGAATTTGATATTATCATCAACACAACATCAGCAGGACTAGATAATAACGATGACACTGTTATAAAATTAGACAATCTATCATCAAGCACACTAGTCAGTGATATTATTTATATTCCATATAAAACTAAGTTATTAAAGGAAGCTGAACTTAAAGGTAACCTGATTCATAATGGTTTAGATATGTTTATAAATCAGGGCGCTGAAAGTTTTAAAATATGGACGGGAAAACAACCAAACTTAAAAGAAATGAAAAATACAGTATTAAATAAATTACAAGGAGTTTAATATGTTAACAGGAAAACAAAAAAGATATTTAAGAAGTTTAGCTCACAATTTAGATCCTATTTTTCAAATTGGTAAATCAGGTATTAATGAAAATATGATTGCTCAAATCGATGATACACTTGAAAATAGAGAATTAATTAAAATACACGTATTACAAAATAACTTTGATGATATAAATGAACTAGCAGTAACGTTAAGCAATGCAACTAAAAGTGAAATTGTACAGGTGATTGGTTCTATGATCGTAATATATAGAGAATCAGTTGATAATAAAGAAATTACATTACCATAAGTTATGAATAAGAAAACAATAGTTCTCTATGGTGGTCAATTCAATCCAATACACACTGCACACATGTTAGTTGCTAATGAAGTTTATCATCACCTTCAACCAGATAAATTTTATTTCCTACCAAGTTTTATGGCACCTTTAAAAACTCACGATGAATATTTAGATGCTAAATATCGTATCAAAATGATAAATTTAGCAATTAATGAATTAGGTTTTGGTGAAATTTGTGATATCGAACTTAACAGGAGAGGCCAAAGCTATACTTATGATACGATAAAAGATTTCGCAAAAAATGAAAAAAATGCTAAGATTTATTTCATTATCGGAACTGATCAGTATAAGCAACTAGATAAATGGTATGAAATTGATAAATTAAAAAAACTAATAACGTTTGTAGTTGTTAACAGAGATGTTAACTATCAAGAAATAGAAGATTCAATGATAGCAATTCAAATACCGAGAATGGATATTAGCTCTTCATTAATTCGAAATCGTGTAAAAAATAAACAACCAATAAATATCTTGGTTCCTCCTAGTATTCACGACTATATAAGAGAGGAAGGATTTTATGAAAATTGATAAAGCTATTGAACTTATTAAAGATAAACTAACTGAAAAACGATTCAAACATTCGTTAAGAGTAGCTGAAACTGCTGTAAAATTAGCAGAAATTTATGATGGTGATAAAGATAAAGCTAATTTAGCTGGTGTATTACATGATTATTGCAAATATGATGATTTAAGTACTATGTATCAAATTGTTAGACAGCATGATTTAGATAGTGAATTATTAAGTTATGGTGGAGAAATCTTACACGGACCTGTCTGCGCCGCTATAATGCGCTCAGAATTTGGAGTCGAAGATGAAGAAGTCTTACTAGCAATTAAGAACCATACAACTGGACGTAAAGAAATGACTAAAACTGAAAAACTTGTATTCATTGCTGATTATATTGAACCAGGGAGAAAAACCCCAGGAGTTGAAGAAATAAGAGATATGGCATACAATCAAGGTAGCTTAGATAAAACGATTTATGAAATTTCTAAGCGAACGGTACTTTTCTTAATCAGTAAGGATATTACAGTTTATGGCACAACGATTTCATGTTTAAACTATTATAATTATAGTGATCAAAGAATAAAGGATGATTAAATGAATTCAGAAGAATTATTAAATATTGCTGTCGATGCGACAGAAAACAAAAAAGCAGAAGATATTGTTTCTCTAAATATGAAAGGCATCAGTGATATGACTGATTATTTTGTGATTTGTCACGGCAATAATGAACGTCAAGTTCAATCAATTGCTAGAGCAGTTAAAGAAGCTGCACATGAACAAGCTATTGATGTTAAACGTATGGAAGGGTATCAAAGTGCCAGATGGGTTTTAATTGATTTGGCAGATGTAGTTATTCATGTCTTCCATAAAGACGAACGCAATTATTATAATATTGAGAAGCTCTATCAAGATGCACCAATAGAATCATATGGTCAGGTTGCTTATTAAATGACCCAATATGTTGAAATGAGTCAAGTATATGATCAACTTACACAAGACCAACCTTATGATAAATGGTTTGAAATAGTACAACATTATTCTCAAAATTTTAATCATAAGCCTAATATTCTTGATCTTGGTTGTGGGACAGGCAGTTTAACTGCTCAACTTAGTACTATTGGTTCGGTAACAGGAATGGATTTAAGTTCTGATATGCTAGCCATTGCTGCAAACAAATCTAATCAAATATTATGGTTAGAGGGAAATATGACCGATTTTTCATTTAATAATAAATTTGATGTAATAACAATATTTTGTGATTCACTGAATTATTTACCTGATATAGAAGATGTAAATAAAACATTTATAAATGTTTTCAATCATTTATCAGAAAATGGCGTTTTTATATTTGATGTTCACACTATTTATAAGATGAGTACGTTGTTTCATAATCAATGTTATATTGATGAAAATGAGTCAACCTTTTTAGCATGGGAAGCCATTGAAGGTAATGAACCTTTTAGCGTTTATCACGAAATGAGTTTCTTTATAGAAGACAATAACGGTACTTATCAACGATTTAATGAATCTCACTATCAAAGAACCTTTGAAAAAGAAACTTATATAAACATGTTAAATCAAATAGGTTTTAAAAACATCGAAACATTTATTGACTTTAACCGAAATAATCACGATGATCATGGTGAACGCCTGTTCTTCGTAGCTTTTAAATAAATAAAGTAAACTCATCTCCTCAAACGTTTATACATATAAGGAGATGAGTTTTTTGTTTAAAGATAAAAAAGAGTTATTATATGTTATTAAGCAATGGAAATTCCAATTGAGTATCACTATATTAGTGATTATATCTATAGCTTTATTTCTATTTTATTCGAAATCAGATGAGGACACAAATGATACTAAACCTATTGTTACATCTCATGTAAACTCTAATCAAAAAGGAAAAAATCATGATGTGTTGAAAAATGATGATAAAACTAATAATAAGATAAAATCTAATACAATTCAAAATGGAGACGAAATAGTTTTTGTAGATATTAAAGGTGCAGTAGAACACCCAAATGTTTATAAAATGAAAAGTTCAGATCGAATAAAAGATGTGTTAGATAAAGCTAAATTGCTTACTGACGCGGATTTGAGTCAGGTCAATTTATCTGAAAAGTTAACAGATCAAAAAATGATATATATTCCCTCTGCTAATGAAAATAAAAATCGCATAACCCAAAATGACGATAATAATAAAAGTGGCCATAGTAAGTCTTTAAATTCATCATCTACTAATAAGATGAATATAAATACTGCAAGCGAAACAGAATTATTAAAAATCCCGGGTGTTGGTCCTACTAAAGTCAGAGAAATTATTGATTACAGACAAAAAAATAATACGTTTCATTCAATTGAAGATTTGAAAAATATTAAAGGTATTGGTGATAAAACTTATGAAAGAATTAAGGAATATGTAACAACTTAATATTGATTATTGGCTTCTATTTAAGGATACTTTATAATATTTATAATAATTACGTATTGGAGTGAAGAAAATGGAAAGATTGAAATGGGATGAATACTTTATGGCGCAAAGTCATCTATTAGCTTTGCGCTCAACTTGTCAAAGATTGTCAGTAGGGGCAACAATCGTTAAAGACAATAGAATTATCGCTGGAGGTTATAATGGGTCAGTAGCTGGAGAAGTTCATTGTATTGATGAAGGATGTTTAATTGAAGATGGCCACTGTATTAGAACCATTCACGCCGAAATGAATGCTTTATTACAATGTGCTAAACAAGGTGTATCGACTGATGGAGCTACTATATACGTTACTCATTTCCCATGCCTTAATTGCACAAAATCTATAATTCAGGCTGGTATTAAACAAATATACTATGCTGAAGACTATCACAATCATAAATACGCACTAGAACTTTTAGATCAAGCGGGTATTGATTATAAAAAAATACCTTTTTCAGCACAAAATGTAGCTCGATATTTGACTAACTAAATATATGATATTTTATGCATTATCTTTTATATCAGGTATTTTATGGATACATATAAAATGGGTTGCCGTTCTTATTACTCTATTGTTAATTATTATCTCGCTACAAAAGAGATTAAAGTTACTACATATTTTCTTTTTGATTATTTGTTTATTTTCCGGCTTAACTTTTGAACACTTTCACAATGAATATAATTTAAATAAAGACGAATTTCTTAAATCAAATTCTAATATATCTACCGAAGTTCAATTTGGTTCCAAGATAGAGAAACAAGAGAGACAACTAAAAGGTATATTTGAACTTAGGCATCAACCTTTCGTGTATTACCTTTATTCTAATAATCTAAAAGAAAAGGATCTAGAAAATAAATCTTGTGTTATTAAAGGCAAGCTAATTAGTGGTTTAAATCATACTCCTTATGTCTCTATAAGTAATGTAGACTTAAATTCGTGTCATATTACTAAAAGTAAAAATATAATTGAAAAACAAAGAGACTTTATTATTAAAAAATTAAACAATTCAAGTTTATCTCATCCTGAATATGTTATCGCTTTAGTAACTGGAGATGTAAATGGAATCAATACTGATTTCATTGATAAAGTAAAAGATATCGGTATCTACCATTTATTAGCCGTTAGCGGATCACATATTGCAACAATTTCATTTCTCATTTATCAACCACTTGTAAGATTAAACATTCCTAAAGTAATTATTAATGGTTTAATCATCTTATTTTTATCAATATTTGCATATTATACTGGTTTTGCACCAAGTGCACTAAGAGCAATTTTAGCAACAACTACTGTCATACTTATTTCAAATAAAACAAAAATAGCTTCTATAGATATACTAGGTCTCATATTTTTAGTTATGACCTTTTTCAAGCCTGATTATCTATATGACATTGGTTTCCAATTTTCATTTATAATCTCATTTTTTATTATTATTTCATTTCCTCTTATTAAAAAATTAACTTTCATTAAAAATATTTTTGTACTTACATTTATCGCACAACTCTCTTCAACTATAATTTCAATCTATCATTTTAACCAAATTCAATGGATAGGATTACTATCCAATCTCATTTTTGTTCCATTTTATAGTTTTATCATTTTTCCATTAGCCATATTTTTATTCTTTGCTTATCATTTTGTAAGTGATACGGCATTGCCTAATTTAGTTTTTGACAAAATATACATAGTTCATAACAAACTTTTAGATTTATTTTTAACTTTTAAATATTATCAAATTTTTATAGCACCTAAATCGGCAGTAGAATTTTCTATTTTCGTATTATTGATAGTACTCATTTATATCTTTTTCTGTTATAAAAAAATGAAAATTCTGTTTTTATTCATTATCGTGTTTATAGTTTTATGTGTTTTTAACGTTCGACCAAATGTTAGCACGATAACCTTCTTTGATGTTGGTCAAGGAGACAGTCTAATCTTTCAAACAAGGAAACAAGAAACTGTCATGGTTGATACCGGTGGTAAAGAGGTTAAAATAGGTAATATTGATAATCATAATATTGCTAAGTATCATATTATACCAACATTAAAGCAAAAAAGAATTACAAAAATTGATCATCTAATTATTACTCATCCGCATGCCGATCACATTGGTGAATTACCATATATCGCCCAACACATCAGAATCAAAAAGTTATATATAAACTTATATAGCTATTCTGAAATAGAATTAATAAAAATAAAACGTTTATGTAAGATCAATAATATTGAATTAATAGATGCTACAACGATACAATTTATTCAACTAAATAATTCTAAAATTTCATTTTTACATGGAGATATTCCCAACAGTAATGATAAAAATGAACATAGCATCATTTTACTTATTGAATATCAAAGATATAAGATGCTTTTACTAGGTGATGTAACAAAAAATAATGAATCAAAATTAATGAAAATATATCAATTACCAAAAATTGATATATTGAAAGTTGGTCATCATGGAAGTAAGACTAGTAGTTCTGAATCATTTATTAACTTAATAAAGCCAACAATAAGTATCATTTCAAATGGTAAAAACAATAAATATCACTTACCTAATCGAGAAACGTTACAAACGCTAAGATCTACAAATAGTTCAATTTTAAACACACAAGATGTTGGAGAAATAACGATAGACTTAGACCATGATTTAGATATAAAATTCAAAAATTAGCTATTTATTTAGTGAGGCTTTAAACAGACGTGGTATAATTATAAATGTTTGATATTTGAAAGGAAGTTCACAATTATGGCAAATAACATTATGGCAATATATGGTGAAGTGCCTGAATTAGTTGAAAAGAAAAGCAATGAACTGACACATTCATTCTTAAATGAAGATAAAGATGATTTTAACTATATTAAATATAATCTTTATGAAACTGATATGTCTACAGTTATTGAAGAAGCTTTAACTATGCCTTTTATATCTGAAAAGAAAGTCATTGTTGTTAAAAATTCATTCATGTTTACTGGTGAAAAAGTTAACAAAGATATTACACCAAATAATGAACAAGTTATTGAATTCTTAGAAAAATACGATGGTGAAAACTTAGTCATTTTTGAAATATATAGCAATAAATTAGATGAGAGAAAGAAATTAACTAAAACATTAAAGAAAACTAGTAAACTTTCAAAAGTAGAACAAATGTCAGAACAAGAAATTAAATCATGGATACAAAATCAGTTACACGAGAATTACAAAGATATAAAACAAGATGCATTAAATCTGTTTATAGAATTAACTGGTGTTAACTTTAATATCGTTTCTCAAGAATTAGACAAAATTTCATTATTCCTAGGTGATAGAACCACTATTACTAAAAATGATGTTAGTTTAATAATAAATAGAAGTTTAGAGCAAAATGTTTTTCTTTTAACAGAATTCATTCAGAAGAACCAGAAAGATAAGGCTATACAATTAGTAAGAGATTTAATAATTATGAAAGAAGATCCTATAAAATTATTGGCGCTTATTACAAGTAATTATAGATTATATTATCAATGTAAAATTCTTGCTCAAAAGGGCTATAGTGGCCAGCAAATTGCTAAGACCATAAATGTTCACCCATATAGAGTTAAACTAGCATTAAATCAAGTACGTTATTACGAGTTAGGTCAACTACTAAATATTATTAATAACTGTGCCGAAACAGATTATAAACTAAAATCTTCATATATGGACAAACATTTAATTCTTGAATTATTTATTTTATCACTTTAAATATTAATCAGATTCAAATATTTAAATTAAATCAGTGATAAACATATAATTAATATTATATGGGAATTTATCTAGCAATTAAAAAAGCACGGAACATAGTTCCGCGCTTTTTAACAAATTATTTACTTGAAGACATTAATTGTGATTTAATGCGATCAGCTTTATTTGAATGAATTAAGTTACTTTGTGAAGCTTTATCAACTGATTTGATAGCGAAGTTAACTAATTCAGCTTTGTTATCAGCATTATTGTTGATTGCTGTTTTAGCATTTTTCACAGCAGTACGCATAGCGTTTTTTTGTGAAATATTACGAGCTTCAGCGTTTTCAGTTGTTCTAACACGTTTAATAGCAGATTTAATATTTGGCATTACTGTCACCTCCTAAAAGTGATCTTAAGCATATCAAATTTTATTTTGATTACAACAAGAAATATTTTATCAAAACATACATATTTGTGCAATCATTAATTAAGTATAGTGTAATTAAAATCTGAATTAAATCATAATTACTGTTGGAATGCACTCTTTAACACTTTATAATTAGTATGTAATCTAAATGAAAATGTAATGTAAGTAATGAATTATTAAGCTTATGCTTAATTTTTTAATAGCACAATTACGTTTGCAATTAAGCATTAAAAACGTTATTATATCAAAGATGTATACATATACGGGCTAATTTTATGAAAGCGAGAATGATAGGCTATGGATATGCAAGAACGCTATAACAGAAGAGAAAATATACGAAATTTTTCTATTATTGCTCATATTGATCATGGTAAATCAACATTAGCAGATAGAATTTTAGAAAATACTAAATCTGTAGAAACAAGGGAAATGCAAGATCAATTATTAGATTCAATGGATCTTGAAAGAGAACGAGGCATCACAATTAAATTAAATGCTGTGCGATTAAAATATGAAGCAAATGATGGTCAAACTTATACATTTCATTTAATTGATACACCAGGTCATGTAGACTTTTCATACGAGGTTTCACGATCTTTAGCAGCATGTGAGGGTGCAATATTAGTAGTGGATGCAGCACAAGGTATTGAAGCACAAACTTTAGCAAACGTATATTTAGCACTTGATAATGATCTAGAATTATTACCTGTAGTAAACAAAATTGATTTACCTGCAGCTGAACCTGAAAGAGTAAAACAAGAATTAGAAGATGTAATTGGTCTAGATCAAGACGATGTAGTAATGGCAAGTGCAAAGTCAAATATTGGTATTGAAGATATTTTAGAGAAAATTGTAGAAGTTGTCCCACCACCTGAAGGTGACCCTAGTGAACCATTGAAAGCATTAATTTTTGATTCAGAATACGACCCTTATAGAGGTGTTATTTCATCAATACGTGTGATGGAAGGCGTCGTTAAAGCTGGTGACAAAATTAAAATGATGGCTACAGGTAAAGAATTTGAAGTTAGTGAAGTAGGCATTAATACTCCTAAACAACTACCTATCGAAGAACTAACTGTAGGTGATGTAGGGTATATTATTGCAAGCATCAAAAATGTTGATGACTCACGTGTGGGTGATACTATTACTCATGCTAATAGACCAGCTGAAGCACCATTAAAAGGTTATAAAAAAATGAACCCAATGGTATATTGTGGTTTGTTCCCAATTGAAAATAAAGACTATAATGATTTAAGAGAAGCGCTTGAAAAATTACAATTAAATGACGCTTCATTAGAATTTGAACCAGAATCTTCTCAGGCTCTTGGTTTTGGTTTTAGAACAGGTTTCTTAGGAATGCTTCACATGGAAATCATTCAAGAAAGAATCGAAAGAGAATTTGGTATTGAATTGATTGCTACCGCGCCATCTGTAATTTATCAATGTATTATGAAAGATGGATCAGAGGTTACAGTAGATAATCCGGCTCAAATGCCAGAAAGAGATAAGATTGACTCAATTTATGAACCATATGTGAAAGCTACAATGATGGTTCCAAACGATTACGTTGGAGCAGTTATGGAGTTATGCCAACGTAAACGTGGACAATTTATTAATATGGATTATTTAGATGATATTAGAGTTAATATCGTATACGAGATACCACTTTCTGAAGTTGTTTTTGATTTCTTTGATCAACTTAAATCCAACACTAAAGGTTACGCTTCTTTTGATTATGAATTTATTAAAAATAAAGAAAGTAACTTAGTGAAAATGGACATCCTACTTAATGGAGATAAAGTTGATGCTTTAAGCTTTATTGTCCATAAAGACTTTGCATACGAACGTGGTAAAGCATTAGTTGAAAAATTAAAAACGCTTATACCACGTCAACAATTTGAAGTACCTGTACAAGCAGCTATTGGTCAAAAAATTGTTGCAAGAACAAACATAAAATCAACGGGTAAAAATGTATTATCTAAATGTTATGGTGGGGATATTAGCCGTAAACGTAAGTTACTTGAAAAGCAAAAAGCAGGTAAGGCTAAAATGAAAGCCGTAGGTAGTGTTGAAATTCCTCAAGACGCTTTCCTAGCTGTACTAAAAATGGATGATGAATAGAACATAAAAGAGATCGAGACGAATATATATTGGTAGATATCATAACAATAATGAATATTATTGATAAAGAAGCTACTAACTTATATTACTAAGTCTCAATCTCTTTTTTAAGTTATTAAAAAGGGGTGTAACATTGGAAGTTAAAAGTGCGTACATACACATACCTTTTTGTGTGAGAATTTGTACTTATTGTGATTTCAATAAATATTATATTGATAAACAGCCAGTAGATGAATACATTGATGCCTTAATAAAAGAAATGTCATTTAGTAAAACAAAAAAACTAGAGACCATGTACGTTGGAGGAGGCACGCCAACTGCACTAAG
The DNA here is from genome assembly GCF_003217445.1 of Staphylococcus sp. AtHG25. NCBI lineage: Bacteria > Bacillati > Bacillota > Bacilli > Caryophanales > Staphylococcaceae > Staphylococcus > Staphylococcus sp. AtHG25. The sequence continues at coordinate 37,479 of NZ_QJSN01000005.1, forward strand.
TGAAATGCAATTAGAACGTTTATTACAAGCGATAAATTCAAAATTCTCGATAAATGGCGAATTTAGTTTTGAAGCAAATCCAGATGAACTTACTTTAAATAAAGTTAAGTTACTTAAACAGTATGGTGTTAATCGAATTTCAATGGGTGTGCAAACGTTTAAACCTGAGTTATTAAAATTATTAGGACGAACACATAATACTCAAGATATCTATAATGCAGTAAATAATGCTAGGAAAGCTGGTATTAATTCGATAAGTCTTGACTTAATGTACCATTTACCTGAACAAACGATAGATGATTTTGCAGATAGTTTAAACCAAGCAGTTAATATGGATATTGACCATATTTCAAGTTACGGTTTAATACTTGAACCAAAGACACAGTTTTATAATATGTATCGTAAAGGGAAATTGAAATTACCGAATGAAGACTTAGGCGCTGAAATGTACCAATACCTAATGAAAACATTAAATCAAACCGACTTTAAACAATATGAAATTTCCAACTTTGCTAAAACTAATCATGAATCCGATCATAATAAAGTTTATTGGTTTAACGAGGAATATTACGGATTTGGAGCAGGTGCAAGTGGATATGTTGAAGGTAAACGCTATACAAATTTAAATCCAGTTCGCCACTATATTGATGCTATTAATAATGGAAACCGACCTGTTTTAACCTCTAGTTGTCCAACCTTGAACGAAAAGATGGAAGAAGAAATGTTTTTAGGCTTGAGAATGAATAAAGGAGTCAATCGTGAACGTTTCGAGGTAAAATTTGGTCAATCATTAGATGACATATTTGGAGAAACAATATTTCATTTAAAATCAAAACAACTTTTGGTTGAAACGGACGGAAACATCTCACTTACTGAAAGAGGAAAGGTTATAGGTAACGAAGTGTTTGAAGCTTTCTTATTAAATTAATAAAAAATCCAAAAAGTAAAGCTTTAACGTTGACTTACTTTGACCAATTTGATAAATTATAATTAGCACTTAGGACAAAAGAGTGCTAATGAGGTGAAAACATGATTACACAAAGACAATTAAGCATTTTAAATGCAATTGTTGAAGATTATGTTGATTTAGGACAACCTATAGGTTCTAAAGCTTTGATTGATAGACATCATTTAGATGTCAGTCCTGCAACAATAAGGAATGAGATGAAGCAACTTGAAGATTTGAACTTTTTAGAGAAGACGCATTCTTCTTCAGGGCGTTCACCTTCCGAAGAAGGGTTTAGACTTTATGTCGATCAATTGTTAAAACAAACCTCTCGTCAAAATAAAAATAAAATACAACGTTTAAATCAACTATTGATTGAGAATCACTATGATATTTCTTCAGCATTAAGCTACTTTGCAAATGAGTTGTCAATGAAATCTCATTATGCAACTTTAGTTGTACGTCCAAAGCATAGTGAAGAAATGATTAATAATGTTCATTTGATTAAAGCAAATGATTCGATCATGATTTTAGTAATTATTTATAATTCTGGTCATGTTGAACATTTTCACTTGAATTCTTCACTTGGGTTATCACCCGATAGATTAATCGCTATTTCTAATTTTATTAGTAACAATAATTTAGAAATGCGCACCAAACTATCGAATAAAATTAATTCTTTTGCTAGCTCAAATGAAGAGAATCAATTTATTAATGACATTGTTAAGATGATAAATTCTCATATTAGCAAACAAAGTAATAGCATTTTCTTAGGTGGAAAGGTTAAACTAATTGATGCGTTAAATGAATCAAATGTTTCATCAATTCAACCAATTTTACAATATCTAGAATCTGAGAGAATCACTGAATTGCTCCAGACAATTACATCAAATGATATTAACGTTAAGATAGGAAAAGAAATTGATGAAAGTCTTAGTGATATATCCATTGTAACGAGTCAATATCACTTCGACAATTCATTAAAAGGTCAAATTGCGGTTATTGGACCTACAGCGATGCGTTATCAAAATGTGATTCAATTACTTAACCAAATATGGTGATTTTAATTGTAATTATATTGGAGGGTAAAAAATGACAGAAAAAGATGAATCAGTAAAAAGTAATTCTGAATATACTGAAGAACAAGAAGTTAAGAATGAAGAAACTTCAACAGTTGATAGTTTTGAAGGTAGTACTTCTGATAGTGATAATTCATCTAACGACAGTTCGAATGAAGTAAGTTCTGAAGAAACTGCAGTTGATCCTAAAGATGAAGAAATTCAGCAATTACAATTAAAAGCTAATGAAAATGAAGAGAAATATTTAAGATTATACGCTGAATTCGAAAATTATAAAAGACGAATTCAGAAAGAAAATGAAACTAATAAAACTTATCAATCTCAGCGTGTTCTAACTGACATTTTACCAACGATAGATAATATTGAACGCGCACTTCAAATTGAAGGTGATGATGAATCGTTTAAATCACTTCAAAAAGGTGTTCAAATGGTACACGAAAGTTTACTTAGAGCATTAAAAGATAATGGTCTTGAAGAAATCGAATCTGAAGGTCAAGCTTTTGACCCTAACTTCCACCAGGCTGTCGTTCAAGATGATAATCCAGATTTCAAATCTGGTGATATTACTCAAGAACTACAAAAAGGTTATAAGTTAAAAGATAGAGTATTGAGACCATCTATGGTAAAAGTAAATCAATAAATTGACGAAAAATACCATATATTAAATATTAAAATTGGAGGAATTTTATTATGAGTAAAGTAATCGGTATTGACTTAGGAACAACAAATTCATGTGTAGCTGTTTTAGAAGGCGATGAACCTAAAGTAATTCAAAACCCAGAAGGTGCTAGAACAACTCCATCAGTTGTGGCATTCAAAAATGGTGAAACACAAGTCGGTGAAGTAGCAAAACGACAAGCTATCACTAACCCAAACACTATACAATCAATAAAACGTCATATGGGTACTGACTATAAAGTAGATATTGAAGGTAAATCTTATACACCTCAAGAAATTTCAGCTATGGTATTACAAAACCTTAAAAACACTGCTGAAAGTTATTTAGGTGACAAAGTAGATAAAGCTGTTATCACAGTTCCTGCATATTTCAATGATGCTGAACGTCAAGCTACAAAAGATGCTGGTAAAATTGCTGGTTTAGAAGTTGAACGTATTATCAACGAACCTACTGCAGCTGCATTAGCATACGGTTTAGATAAAACTGATCAAGATCAAAAAGTATTAGTATTCGACTTAGGTGGCGGTACTTTTGACGTATCAATTCTTGAATTAGGTGACGGTGTATTCGAAGTACTATCAACTGCAGGTGACAACAAACTTGGTGGTGATGACTTTGACCAAGTAATTATTGACTACTTAGTGTCAGAATTCAAAAAAGAAAATGGCGTAGATTTATCTCAAGATAAAATGGCGTTACAACGTTTAAAAGACGCTGCAGAAAAAGCTAAAAAAGACTTATCTGGCGTTTCACAAACTCAAATTTCATTACCATTTATTTCAGCTGGTGAAAGTGGTCCATTACACTTAGAAATTAGCCTTACTCGTTCTAAATTTGAAGAATTAGCTGATTCATTAATTAGAAGAACTATGGAACCAACTCGTCAAGCATTAAAAGACGCTGGTTTATCAACTTCTGAAATTGACGAAGTTATTCTTGTAGGTGGTTCAACACGTATCCCAGCAGTTCAAGAAGCTGTTAAAAAAGAAATTGGTAAAGATCCTCATAAAGGTGTAAACCCAGACGAAGTAGTAGCAATGGGTGCTGCAATTCAAGGTGGCGTTATCACTGGTGATGTTAAAGATGTTGTATTATTAGACGTAACACCATTATCATTAGGTATTGAAATTATGGGTGGACGTATGAATACGTTGATCGAACGTAATACTACAATCCCAACTTCAAAATCTCAAGTTTATTCAACTGCAGCTGACAACCAACCAGCAGTGGATATTCATGTATTGCAAGGTGAACGTCCAATGGCATCTGATAACAAAACTTTAGGAAGATTCCAATTAACTGACATTCCACCGGCTCCACGTGGTGTACCACAAATCGAAGTAACATTTGATATTGATAAAAATGGTATCGTTAATGTAACTGCTAAAGACTTAGGTACTAATAAAGAACAAAATATTACTATTCAATCAAGCTCTGCTCTTTCTGATGAAGAAATCGACCGCATGGTTAAAGATGCTGAAGAAAACGCAGAAGCAGATAAAAAACGTCGTGAAGAAGTAGATTTAAGAAATGAAGCAGATAGCTTAGTATTCCAAGTAGAAAAAACAATTACTGACCTTGGCGACAATATAAGTGATGACGATAAATCTAATGCGGAAAGTAAAAAAGATGCTTTAAAATCTGCTCTTGAAGGGCAAGATATCGAAGATATTAAAGCTAAAAAAGAAGAACTTGAAAAAGTAATTCAAGATTTATCTGCAAAAGTATATCAACAAGCTCAACAAGCTCAGCAACAAGCCCAAGAAGGTACTCAACAAACTCAAAACGATAGCAATGTTGAAGATGCTGAATTTAAAGAAGTTAATGATGAAGATAAAAAATAATTGCTAACCGTTTGTAAAGTATGCTTTAATTAGCAAACTATTATGAATGTAAGCCAAAAAGTCAAAGTCAATTGAACATTGGCTTTGACTTTTTCTTTTATAACTTCGTTCTTTTAAACCTAGTAAATAATTAAGTTAAGGAGAGATGATTGTGGCTAAAAGAGACTATTATGACGTCCTAGGTGTAAGTAAAGATGCATCTAAAGATGAAATCAAAAAAGCATATCGTAAATTATCAAAAAAATATCACCCTGATATCAATAAAGAAGAGGGTGCAGATGAGAAATTTAAAGAGATTTCAGAAGCTTACGAAGTCCTAAGCGACGATAATAAAAGAGCAAATTATGACCAATTTGGTCACGACGGACCTCAAGGTGGTTTTGGTGGTCAAGGATTTAGTGGCCAAGACTTTAGTGGATTTGGCGGAGGTGGATTTGAAGACATCTTCAGTTCATTCTTTGGTGGCTCACGTCAAAGAGATCCTAATGCACCTAGAAAAGGTGATGATCTACAATATACAATGACACTAGAATTTGAAGAAGCTGTATTTGGAACTAAAAAAGAAATCTCAATTCGTAAAGATGTGACATGTCACACTTGTAATGGCGATGGTGCTAAACCAGGTACAAGTAAAAAAACATGTAGTTACTGTAATGGGGCAGGTCATGTGTCAGTTGAGCAAAATACAATTTTAGGTCGTGTAAGAACTCAACAAACATGTCCAAAATGTGATGGAACTGGTCAAGAATTCGAAGAACCATGCCCAACATGTCATGGTAAAGGTACAGAAAATAAAACAGTTAAATTAGAAGTAACTGTACCTGAAGGTGTAGATAATGACCAACAAATTAGACTTGCTGGCGAAGGAACACCAGGAGAAAATGGCGGACCACACGGCGACTTGTATGTAGTATTTAGGGTCAAACCATCTGATAAATTTGAACGTGATGGAGACGATCTTTATTACAATTTAGATGTTAGTTTCCCTCAAGCTTCTCTTGGGGATGAAATAAAAGTTCCAACACTTAATGGTAATGTTATGTTGACAATTCCTTCAGGCACTCAAACTGGTAAACAGTTCAGATTAAAAGATAAAGGTGTCAAAAATGTTCATGGATATGGTCATGGTGATTTATTTATTAATATTAAAGTAGTTACACCTACAAAACTAACAGATAGACAAAAAGAAATAATGAGAGAGTTTGCTGAATTAAATGGTGAATCGATTGAAGAACAACCATCTAATTTTAAAGATAGAGCACGCAAATTCTTTAAAGGAGAATAAGCGAATGAACTGGACAGAACTTTCGATTGTTGTAAACCATGAAGTTGAACCTTTAGTTACTGATATATTAGAAAATTATGGATCAAATGGTGTTGTAATTGAAGATTCTAATGATTTAATTAATCAACCTGCCGATAAATTCGGTGAAATTTATGAACTGAAACAAGAAGATTATCCTGAAAAAGGTGTCCGATTAAAAGCTTATTTCAACGAATTAAAGTTTGATGATTCTTTAAGAAATAAAATTAAGACAGCTGTTACTAACCTTGAAAATATTGATTCAACTGTTTTAGATTTTTCTGAGCAAACTATAGCTGAAGTAGATTGGGAGAACGAGTGGAAAAATTATTTTCACCCCTTTAGAGCCTCGGAAAAATTCACAATTGTGCCAAGTTGGGAACAATACACTAAAGAAGATGATTCTGAAAAGTGTATTGAATTAGATCCAGGTATGGCATTTGGAACTGGAGATCATCCAACAACAAGCATGTGTCTAAATGCAATTGAGACCTACGTTGATCCTGACAATTCCGTTATTGATGTTGGAACAGGTTCTGGTATATTAAGTATTGCCAGTCATTTACTTGGAGTTAAAAGAATTAAAGCTTTGGATATTGATGAATTGGCTGTTAACGTTGCTAAAGAAAATTTTGCTAAAAATCATTGTGAAGATGCAATTGAAGCTGTACCAGGAAACTTATTAAAGAATGAAACTGAAAAATTTGATATTGTTATTGCAAATATTTTAGCTCATATTATTGAAGATATGATTGAAGATGCTTATAATACTCTAAATAAAGATGGTTATTTTATAACATCAGGTATTATAGAGGAAAAACATAAACACATATTAAATCAAATGGAAAATGTTGGATTTGATATTAAATCAGTAAATCATGACAATGGTTGGGTATGTATTGTAGGTCAGAAAGTGAGTGAATAATTTGCAAAGATACTTTATCAATCAAAACGCTGATGAAAGTCAGCGTTTTTTTATAACAAATAAAGAAGATATACATCATATTATTAATGTGATGAGAAATACAATTGGTAATCAGATTATTATAACATTTAAAGATAAAATAGTTTTTAAATCGGAAATTATTACTATTGAAAATGAGTCAATTGAAATTAAACTAATAGAGCAGATTGATATCAATTCAGAGTTACCAGTACAAGTTACTATATGTAGTGGATTAATTAAAGCCGATAAATATGAATGGCTAATTCAAAAAGCTACTGAATTAGGTGCTGATAGTTTTATAGCTGTAGAAATGGACAGATCTATAGTAAAGCTTACCTCAAATAAAGTTCAAAAAAAATTAGAACGTTGGCAAAAGATTATTAAAGAGGCTGCTGAACAAAGCTATCGCTTAATTATTCCTAATATAATTTTTAAGTCGAATTTAAATGAGATTTATGATACTATTAATCATTATGACTATATCTTGTTAGCATACGAAGATGAAGCAAAACGTGGTGAAGTTAGTCTTTTTAAAGAAACCTTGAAAAAGTTTAAAACTAACGATCGTATTTTATTAATATTTGGTCCTGAAGGCGGCTTTTCAGAAAATGAAATCACTTTATTAAATGAAACGAGTTTCAATGTTGGTTTAGGACCTCGAATTTTACGGGCAGAAACGGCGCCACTTTACGCTTTAAGTGCTATCAGTTATGAAAATGAATTAATGGGGTGAATATTATGTCAACAGTTGCGTTTCACACATTAGGTTGCAAAGTAAACCATTATGAAACTGAAGCAATTTGGCAATTATTTAAAGACGCTGATTATGACAGAGTTGATTTTGAAACTAATGCAGACGTCTTCGTAATCAACACTTGTACAGTAACAAATACTGGAGATAAAAAAAGTAGACAAATAATTAGAAGAGCAATTCGACAAAATCCAGACGCAGTGGTATGTGTGACAGGGTGTTATGCTCAGACATCTTCTGCAGAAATCATGGAAATTCCTGGCGTAGATGTAGTGGTGGGTACACAGGATAGACATAAACTATTAGACTATATCCAACAATTCAGAGAAGAACGTCAACCAATCAATGGTGTTGGAAATATCATGAAAAATCGTACATATGAAGAATTAGATGTACCATATTTTACTGATAGAACAAGAGCTTCACTAAAGATCCAAGAAGGGTGTAATAATTTCTGTACATTTTGTATCATACCATGGGCGCGTGGATTAATGCGTTCACGTGATCCAGAAAAAGTGGTTGAACAAGCTACTCAATTAGTTAACGCTGGTTATAAAGAAATTGTTTTAACTGGTATTCATACCGGTGGCTATGGTGAAGATTTAAAAGATTATAATTTAGCACAGTTACTCCGTGATTTAGAAGAAATTGATGGACTTGAACGAATTAGAATTTCTTCTATTGAAGCCAGTCAATTAACAGATGAGGTCATTGAAGTTCTAAAACGTTCAAATAAAGTTGTTAGACATTTACATGTTCCATTACAATCAGGTTCAGATACTGTCTTAAAACGAATGAGACGTAAATATACTATGGAACATTTTTCAGAAAGAATCATGAAATTACATGATGCATTACCAAATTTAGCTGTTACAAGCGATGTTATAGTTGGATTTCCAGGTGAAACGGAAGAGGAATTTCAAGAAACTTATGATTTTATTGTTAAACACAAATTCTCTGAATTACATGTTTTCCCATATTCAGCTAGAATTGGTACACCTGCTGCACGTATGGATGATCAAATTGATGAAACTATCAAAAATGAACGTGTGCATAAATTAATCACATTAAGTGATCAATTAGCTAAAGAATATGCCTCTAAATTTGAAGATGAAGTTTTAGAAGTCATTCCTGAAGAAGCTGGCGAGATAGAAGGAACATTGGTGGGGTATGCTGACAACTATATGAAAGTACAATTTGAAGGCAATGACTCTTTAATCGGTCAAATTGTAAAAGTAAAAATCGCTAAAGCTGATTATCCTATTAATACAGGTAAAGTCGTGAGAATTGTAGAACACGCAACGAACCAATCTGAAGAAGGCGTATTATTATAATTTTTAAAATTTATAATAATTTGGAATTGACCATAATAAATTCATATATTATACTAAGTAAAGCATAGTTGTATCCTACTATGCAATGACTTTAAAGTTCCGTTGATATTTGGAGGGAGGGAAATACAGATGTCTAAAACAGTAGTACGTAAAAATGAATCACTTGAAGATGCATTACGTAGATTTAAACGCTCAGTATCTAAAAGTGGTACTATCCAAGAAGTACGTAAACGTGAATTTTACGAAAAACCAAGTGTTAAACGTAAAAAGAAATCAGAAGCTGCACGTAAACGTAAATTCAAATAATTAATAACTCTGTTGACTCCCTCAACAAGAATATTAATTATATATATGCTCTCGATTAGTTAAACTAGTCGAGAGCTTTTTTATGTTAAAGATTCTACTATCACTATTATAACTAAGTGTATTCATGTATAATCGGAATTGAGAGCGAGGTGAAATTGTGAACTATTTCAATGCAATACATACAATTATCAATTCCATTTTAACCACTAATAATTTATTTAATAATCTATCCCAGTTCGTAACGAGTCCATTAATATCACTTATATTAACATGTATCATTTTTTTAGGCTTTTTATATCAATTGTATTCGAAGCGTATTAATTTTGCAGGAATTATTGCAATGCTTGCACTTTTAATTCTCTTTCTCGGTTTTTTAATAAACGGTGATGTTAATCTGATTTCTGTATTGCTATTCTTCGTTGGAGCAATACTCGTTATTATTGAATTATTTGTCATTGGTGCGGTCATAGGTATTATTGGTATATCACTGATTATACTTAGCATAATAATGTTAGGAGATAACATTCTCTTGATGCTATTAAACGTTGTGATTGCGTCAATATTGGCAATTATTGAATGGGTGATATTAGTGAAATGGTTTAAAAGGAAAATTCCATTTTTAGATAAAGTTGTGTTAAAAGATTCTACTAATTCAGAAGCAGGATATAGATCTCACGATGATCGTTCTCATTTAGTTGGTCAAACAGCTCGTACTGTGACAGATTTAAGACCTGCAGGAATTATAACGCTTGATAATGAAAGAATAGATGCCGTATCAGATGGCGCTTTTATTTTAAGAAATAAAGAAGTTAAAATTCTTGAGGTAGAAGGATCTAGAGTTGTTGTTAGAGAAATTGAAAATACATAGAGGAGTGGTTAAATGTTTGGATTAGGCATTATAGTTATAGCAGTAATCATTGTCATTGCTTTACTAGTGTTATTCTCATTTGTCCCAGTAGGACTTTGGATATCAGCAATTGCTGCTGGAGTTAAAGTAGGTATTGGAACATTAGTAGGTATGAGATTACGTCGAGTATCACCACGTAAGGTAATTGGTCCATTAATTAAAGCACATAAAGCAGGTTTGAACCTTACAACAAATCAATTAGAATCACATTACTTAGCGGGGGGTAATGTAGATAGAGTAGTCGATGCTAATATTGCTGCTCAACGTGCAGATATTAACTTACCATTCGAACGTGGTGCAGCTATTGACTTAGCTGGACGCGACGTTCTTGAAGCAGTTCAAATGTCTGTAAACCCTAAAGTAATTGCAACACCGTTTATTACTGGTGTTGCAATGAACGGTATAGAAGTAAAAGCGAAAGCTAGAATTACTGTACGTGCAAACATTTCTCGTTTAGTTGGTGGTGCCGGAGAAGAAACAATCATTGCTCGTGTAGGTGAAGGTATTGTTTCTACTATTGGTTCAAGTGAGCATCATACACAAGTACTTGAGAACCCTGATAACATTTCTAAGACTGTCTTAAGTAAAGGTCTTGATTCAGGTACAGCCTTCGAAATTTTATCTATTGATATCGCTGACGTAGATATTGGCAAAAATATCGGTGCTGACTTACAAACAGAACAAGCACTTGCAGATAAGAATATTGCACAAGCTAAAGCTGAAGAACGTCGTGCTATGGCCGTAGCTTCTGAACAAGAAATGAAAGCGCGTGTTCAAGAAATGCGTGCTAAAGTGGTTGAAGCAGAATCTGAAGTTCCACTTGCGATGGCAGAAGCATTACGTGAAGGCAATTTGGGTGTCAAAGATTACTACAATTTAAAAAACGTAGAGGCTGACACTGGTATGAGAAATGCGATAAACAAACGTACTGAACAAAATGAAGATGAATCACCAAAGTAAAATTTAAGGGGTGATTAGATGAATATTGGTATTATAATTTTTATAATATCCATAATTGTTACAGGTATTAGTGCGATGAGGGATAAGAGTCATGAACAAAGAAAAAATCAAAGACCCCCTCAGCCAAAAAAGTCAACTTCTGACAAAAAAGAAACTCATGAAAAAGGTTTTTTTGAGCAAATTGAAGAAGCATTTAGTGAGTTAGAAAAGGAATTTACAAACGAAGATAAACCATCTAACAAACAAAAGAAAGATAAACAGCCTAACACAAAACGTGTTTATCAGGATCAAAAACTTGAAAAAGAAATCGAAAAAGAGAGTGTACCAGAGGAATTAGAGCGTTCTACAAGACAACGTGGTAGAGTTGAAAGAGAAACACGTCAATCTGCCAATTCACGCGAGAGCAATAGAGACTCGAATAAACTTCAAAAAGAATTAGAAAAGCAACTTGTAGACGATTTATATAACGTACGTACAGAAATCGACCGTGAAAAAGAAAAACAACTTTCTAGAATTGAAAATGAAGCAAGAGCTATTATCAATGATAAAAATCTATCTGAACGTACCAAACGCTATAGATTAAAACAATTGTTAAATAGTAAAGCAATAGAACAAGATATGACACATCAAAGTTTTCAGTTTGATAATGATCCTGTTGTAAATGGTATTCTATGGCAAGAAATTCTCAATAAACCTAAACAATTATAATTTGAAGAAATGTTATTATTTTATAATTAAAAATTATATTTAACCCGAATTTCATTTTTAAATGATTTTCGGGTTGTTTTATTTAAATAAAAAGAAAAGGCTCATATTATAATTTAATAAATCAGCACACAAAGCCAATTAAATTTGTATACTTTAACAGACTTTAGTAAAATTTAAATGAAAGTTAATTTACTAAACACAATTTAGTTTTTACTTTTTTGAAAATTAACAAATCATGTTTAATTTTTGAATCTTAAGTGAAACTAATATAATCAAAAGATTTTACATTGTTTAAGTGAAAAGGAGCGCTTGTATGCCAGGAATAATTCAAATAGACGATATTAACCATTCTCAAGCATTAATTGGTAATAATGATGAACATATTAATGCGATTGAGGAGGCATTTGATGTCGAAATACATGCTCGTGGCCAAGAAATAGCAGTTAAAGGCCAAAAAATAGAGCCTGTAGAAAAGTCAGAATTAGTTCTTAAAAATTTATTAAAAGTAATTGAAATGGGTAACACAATTACATTAAAAGATGTAGAAGCTGCAATAAAAATGGCTAAAAATGATACAATACATCACCTTATTGATTTATATGATGAAGAAATTACAAAAGATGCTTATGGAAAAACTATTAGAGCAAAAACTATGGGACAAAGACTATATGTTAATGCAATGAAGAATAATGACTTAGTCTTTGGCATTGGGCCTGCAGGTACTGGCAAAACTTTTTTAGCAGTGGTATATGCAGCTAAACAATTAAGAAAAGGCTCAGTAAAACGTATTGTATTAACAAGACCAGCTGTTGAAGCAGGAGAGTCTCTTGGATTTTTACCCGGTGATTTAAAAGAAAAAGTAGACCCTTATTTGAGACCTCTTTATGACGGATTAAACACTGTATTAGGAAGAGAACAAACAGCTCGATTTATAGAGAGAGGTACTATTGAAATTGCACCTTTAGCCTATATGCGTGGTCGTACACTTGATGATGCGTTTGTGATTTTAGATGAAGCTCAAAATACAACGCATGCTCAAATGAAGATGTTCTTAACACGACTTGGGTTTGGTTCTAAAATGGTAGTAACAGGAGATCAAACTCAAATCGATTTACCAAAAGGTGTTAAAAGTGGACTAAAAGAAGCAGTCAAAAAATTACATGGTGTCAAAGGAATTAATATTATGCAATTAGATCAAAGTGATGTTGTAAGACACCCATTAGTAAGTAAAATAATTGATCGCTATGAAGGAGACATTTAAATGTTTACAATTGATTTTAATGATCATACAGACCTGGTAAATGAATCTTGGTATCATCAGATTGAAGATTTACTAAATTTTGCTAAAGAACAAGAGCAAATTAACGAGGATGCTGAACTTTCAGTCACATTCGTAGATAAAAATGAAATTCAAGAAATAAATAAAACTTATCGCGATAAAGATAAAGTAACAGATGTTATTTCATTCGCTCTTGAAGAAGACGAACCAGAAATTGTTGGACTAGATATGCCTAGAGTTCTCGGTGATATTATTATCTGCACTAATGTAGCTGAAGAGCAAGCTGACTCATACGGGCATTCATTTGAAAGAGAACTTGGATTTTTAGCGCTTCATGGATTTTTACATTTATTAGGTTATGATCATATGAATGAAGAAGATGAGAAAGAAATGTTTGGCCGTCAAGACACTATACTAAATGCATATGGATTGACTAGAGATTAAACATATTAAACGTTTTAAACATACGTATGATGGGTTAAAAACGCTTCTTCTAAAAGATCATAATTATTTACTACATATCATTGTTGCTTTTATAACAATTATTTTAGGTTATATTTATCAATTGAGTGCTATAGAGTGGTTATTTATATTACTAGCCATCTTTTTAGTATTAACCATAGAAGCAGTTAATACTGCAATTGAATGTGTAGTTGATTTGGTTACAATGGATTATCACGAACTTGCTAAACAGGCTAAAGATATTGCCGCATTTAGTGTTATGTTGGTATCAATATTTGCTCTAATAACTGGATTAGTTATATTTTTACCTCATATTTTCTAACTATAAAGGGGATGTTTAAATGACTTATCAATCACATTATTTTCAAGAAGCTAGAGAAGCTCAAAGCCGTGCGTATGTACCATACAGCAACTTTAAAGTAGGTGCTTATTTAAAGACCAAAGGCGGCCGTACGTTCTATGGTGCTAATGTTGAAAATGCAGCTTACCCTGCTACCATTTGTGCTGAACGTTCTAGTTTAGTGGCCGCAATTTCTGAAGGTTATCGACCTGGAGATTTTGAATCAATAACAGTAACTGTTGATTCTGAAAAACCGTCTTCTCCTTGCGGAACTTGTAGACAGGTACTTAAAGAATTATGCGATGATGATATGCCGGTATATATGACAAACCATAAAGGGGAATTACTTGAGTCAACTGTGGGAGATTTATTACCACATGGCTTTTCAGGAAAGGATTTAGAATAAATGACACAACATAAGTCAGGATTTGTATCAATAATAGGAAGACCGAATGTAGGAAAATCTACATTTATGAATAGAGTTATTGGCCATAAAATTGCAATTATGTCCGACAAGGCTCAAACAACTCGAAATAAAATCCAAGGTGTAATGACTAGAAATGATGCACAAATCATATTTTTAGACACACCGGGTATTCATAAGCCTAAACACAAATTAGGTGATTATATGATGCGTGTTGCAAAAAATACTCTATCTGAAATTGATGCAATCATGTTCATGGTTAACGTTAATGAAGAAATCGGTCGTGGCGATGAATATATCATGGAAATGCTAAAGAATGTTAAGACGCCCGTTTTCTTAGTATTAAATAAAATCGATTTAGTTCATCCTGATGCTTTAATGCCAAGAATAGAACAATATCAAAAATACATGGATTTTACTGAAATCGTACCACTATCAGCTTTAGAAGGACTAAATGTTGACCATTTTATAGATGTGTTGAAAACATATTTACCTGAAGGTCCAAAATACTATCCAGATGATCAAATCTCAGATCACCCTGAACAGTTTGTTGTCAGTGAAATCATACGTGAGAAAATTTTACATTTAACTAGTGAAGAAATTCCGCATGCAATAGGCGTAAATGTAGATAGAATGATTAAAGAAAATGACGAGCGTGTTAGAGTTGAAGCTACTATTTTTGTTGAGAGAGATTCACAAAAAGGTATTGTTATCGGTAAAGGTGGCAAGAAACTAAAAGAAGTCGGTAAAAGAGCAAGACATGATATTGAAATGTTACTAGGCTCAAAAGTTTATTTAGAACTATGGGTAAAAGTTCAAAAAGATTGGCGAAATAAAGTTAATTTTATTCGTCAAATGGGATATATTGAAGATCAAGATTAAAAATATTTGATTTTAGAAAGGTCGTGAAACTATGCTCGAAAAACAAAAAGGTATCATCATAAAGTCCGTAGATTATGGAGAATCTGATAAAATTATTACAATATTAAACGAGCATGGTGCAAAAATACCATTAATGGTTAGACGAGCTAAAAAATCAAAAACAGGTTTGCAAGCCCATACGCAACTATTTGTGTATGGCTTATTTATTTATAATAAATGGAAAGGTATGGGTACATTAAGTTCAGTTGATGTTATCAATCAATATTATTATTTACGTTTAGATATATTTAATAGTAGCTATGCTATGTTATGTGCAGAGGCAATTGAACGTTCTATGGATGATGATGACATTTCACCGTTCCATTACCAACTTTTACACTTCGTACTCGAAAAGATTTCAAATGGTGATTCAGCTCAATTAATGTCAATTATAGTTCTTTTAAAATGTATGAATCGTTTTGGGTTTACAGCATTTTTTAATCACTCAGCTATTTCAAATAGCTTTGATCAATCAAAATTAGTTGCGTATAGTTTTGTATATGATGGAACTATTCTTGAATCAGAATTACACAAAGACCCACATGCCTTTCGAATATCTAACAAAACGTTATACTTATTAGATGTTTTACAAAAATTACCAATTGATAAAATGAATCAATTTAACATTAGCCAAGAAATATTAGATGAAATGTCAGAATTAATATTATTAATTTATAAAGAATATGCAGGCATGTACTTTAAAGGTCAAAAGCTAATTAACCAACTTAAACGTATAGAATATTAATATCCAACAATACACACACTTAAAACCCCACCACAAAGAAATTTGAGGTGGGGTTAGTACTAATTATTCACATTTTATTAGAATGCCACTTTTTCAGCTAAAAATGTTTCTAACTCTGAAATAGGCATACGCACTTGTTCCATTGAATCACGGTCACGTACTGTAACTTGATTATCTTCTAATGAGTCAAAATCAAATGTAATACAATAAGGTGTACCAATTTCATCTTGTCTACGGTAACGTTTACCAATTGATTGAGACTCGTCAAAATCAATTGCAAATTTAGAACTTAATTGTTCGAAAATCTTAATAGCTTCTTCAGATAATTTTTTACTTAATGGTAAAACAGCCGCTTTATAAGGTGCTAGAGCAGGGTGGAAATGCATCACTGTACGTGCATCTTTGCTTCCTTCAACACCTTCTTCTTCATATGCATCACATAAGAATGCTAATGTAACACGATCAGCACCAAGAGATGGTTCAATACAGTATGGAACATACTTTTCGTTTGTTTCAGGGTCGTGATATTTAAAGTCTTCACCTGAATGTTCACTATGTTTTTTCAAGTCAAAGTCAGTACGGCTTGCGATACCCCATAATTCACCCCAACCAAATGGGAAGCGATATTCGATATCTGTCGTAGCATTAGAGTAATGAGATAACTCTTCTTCGTCATGGTCACGTAATCTCATGTTTTCTTCATTGATATTTAAATCTTTTAACCATTGACTAGCAAATGTTTTCCAATAATTTTGCCATTCAATTTCTTCGCCAGGTTTACAGAAGAATTCCAATTCCATTTGTTCGAACTCTCTAGTTCTGAAGATGAAGTTTCCTGGTGTAATTTCATTACGGAAAGACTTACCAATTTGACCAATACCAAATGGTAATTTTTTACGCATAGAACGTTGCACGTTTTTGTAATTCACAAAAATACCTTGTGCAGTTTCTGGTCTTAAGAAAATTTCATTTGTAGAATCTTCTGTAACACCTTGGAATGTTTTAAACATAAGATTAAATTGACGAATATCTGTCCAATTAGCAGTTCCACTTACCGGACACACAATACCTTCATCATCAATAATACGTTTCATTTCATCGAAACTCAAACCATCAGCGATAAAGTTTTCGTCGCCTTTTTCTTTTTGCATGTAATCTTCAATTAATTTATCTGCACGATAACGAATCTTACTATCTTTATTGTCAATCATAGGATCATTAAAGTTACCTAAGTGACCTGAAGCTTCCCAAGTTTTAGGATTCATTAAAATTGCAGCATCAATACCAACATTAAATGGTGATTGAGTTATGAACTTCTGCCACCATGCTTTTTTTACGTTATTTTTTAATTCAACACCTAATGGGCCATAATCCCATGTATTTGATAATCCACCATAAATATCACTACCAGGAAATACAAATCCTCTGTGTTTCGCTAATGATACAATTGTTTCCATATCTTTAACCATATAATCTCTCCTTATTTAATACATAAAAACGCCCCAAGACAATAAATAAATGTATTAATTACATTTATCATTATCTTGGGACGAGTTAATTTATTTTACTATATTGTTTTAATATAGTTGATACCTTAATAACCCGCGGTTCCACCCAAATTAGTGTAGCCACTCTCTTTTATAAAGTTTTAATATTAGCCAAATTAAAATTGTTAAGCTTACACCATCCTTAACTCGCTTACTATTAGTTTAATAGATTGATTATTTAATAGCAAGAAATTATATGTATTTGTAGCTACATAAATAAATAGGTATAATAGACGTGAATAAAAAAGGGGTGAAGACCTATAGAACTTAGTAAAAGACAAGAGCAAATCATTGAAATAGTCAAAAGCGGTGGACCTATTACTGGAGAACACATTGCCGAAAAATTAGATTTAACGCGTGCTACTCTAAGACCTGACCTAGCAATTTTAACTATGTCCGGTTTTTTAGAAGCTAGACCTCGAGTGGGTTATTATTATTCAGGAAAATCAAAAAACAAATTAATGACCGATAAATTACGCCAATATGTTGTTAAAGACTATATGTCTCCACCAGTCATTGTAAAAGAAGATATGACTGTTTATGATGCTATTTGTACCATCTTTTTAGAAGACGCAGGTACTTTATTCATTACAAATGAGCATAATGATTTTATAGGCGTTTGTTCAAGAAAGGATTTGTTACGAGCATCTATGATTGGAGAGGATATTCATACAATGCCTATCAGTGTAAACATGTCTAGAATGCCTAACTTAACTTATTTAGAAGAAGATGAACTTATTATATATGCTGCAGATCAAATGATAGAGAAAGAAATCGACTCAATACCCATTGTAAAAAATAAAGGTAATAATAAATATCAAGTCACTGGTAGAATTTCAAAAACAACAATTGCAAAATTATTTGTATCATTATTTAAAGAATAGGTGGTAGAACGATGGAAAATATAAAGATAATCATCGCTTCTGATTCAATTGGAGAAACTGCTGAATTAGTATCAAGAGCATGTATTTCTCAATTCAATCCAAAGGAATGTAAACATGAATTTTTAAGGTATCCTTATATCGAGACAAAAGAGGACATTGATGAAGTTATTCAAGTAGCAAATGACAGAAATGCAATTATAGTTTATACGTTAGTTAAACCAGAAATGAAAACTTATATGGAAAGTAAGATAGGTACTAATAAGTTACGTTCTATTGATATTATGGGTCCATTAATGGGCTATTTGAAAGATGCTTTTGAAGAGAATCCATATAATCAACCTGGTAGAGTCCATCGTTTAGATGACGCTTATTTTAAGAAAATTGATGCGATTGAGTTTGCGGTAAAATATGATGATGGAAAAGACTCTAAAGGATTACCTAAAGCGGATATAGTATTAATTGGTGTTTCAAGAACATCAAAAACTCCTTTATCTCAATATTTAGCCCATAAAAGTTATAAAGTGATGAACGTTCCAATTGTACCTGAAGTAACCCCACCGGACATGTTATTTGACATTGACTCATCAAAATGCATCGCTTTAAGAATTAGTGAAGAAAAATTAAATCGTATTAGAAAACAACGTTTGAAACAGCTTGGATTAGGTGATTCAGCTAGATACGCTAATGAAATACGTATTAAAGAAGAGATTAAATACTTCGAAGATATCGTAGACAGAATTGGATGTGCAGTCATTGATGTATCTGATAAAGCAATTGAAGAAACAGCTAATGATGTTATTAATATAATCGAAAGTCAATCAAAATAGTTTTAATTTATCTTTAGACAAAGTATAATATTATGACTACAATTTATAGGTGATATATATTGCGTATTGAACAATCAGTAATTAATGAAATTAAAGATAAGACCGATATTTTGGATCTAGTAAGTGAATATGTAAAATTAGAAAAAAAAGGACGCAATTACATTGGTTTGTGTCCTTTTCATGATGAGAAGACTCCTTCGTTTACTGTATCTGAAGATAAACAAATTTGTCATTGCTTTGGTTGTAAAAAAGGTGGTAATGTCTTTCAATTTACTCAAGAAATAAAAGATTTATCATTTGTAGAGGCTGTAAAAGAGCTAGGAGAAAGAATTAACATTTCAGTTGATATTGGTAATAGTAGTGACTATACAAGTCAAATAGCATCGAATGATTTAACAATGATTGAGATGCATGAATTAATGCATGAATATTATCAATATGCTTTACTTAAGACAGTAGAAGGTGAAGAGGCATTAAATTATCTAACAAAACGTGGTTTTACTGAAAAACTTATTAAATCACGTGGTATTGGTTATGCGCCTAATCATACTCACTTTTGTCATGACTTTTTACAACAAAAAGGTTATGATATAGAACTCGCGTACGAAGCTGGTCTTTTATCACGAAATGAAGAAAATTTCAGCTATTTTGATAGGTTTAGAGATCGCATTATGTTCCCTTTAAATAATGCTCAAGGTCGTATTGTGGGCTATTCAGGTAGAACATATAATAATCAAGAACCTAAATATTTAAACAGTCCGGAAACACCCATATTTCAAAAGAGAAGATTATTATATAATCTTGATAATGCTAGAAAGTATATACGAAAAAATGATGAAGCCATTTTATTAGAAGGATTTATGGATGTAATTAAATCCGATTCATCAGGACTAAAACCGGTCATTGCAAGTATGGGAACAGCTATATCAGATGAACACATTACTGTTCTAAAAAAACTAACATCTCATATTACTCTAATGTTTGATGGTGATTTCGCTGGTCAAGAAGCAACAATTAAAACTGGGCAACACTTTTTACAACAAGGATTTAATGTTTTTGTTGTTCAATTACCTAAAGATATGGATCCAGATGAGTATATAACTAAATATGGTAATGAAAAATTTCTTGAATATGTAAATAATGAAAAGAAATCATTTATCATTTATAAAGTAAATAAACACAAAGATGAAATTGCTAATAATGACTTAGCTTATGAACGTTATCTTAAAGAAGTTACCCAAGATATTGCATTAATGAATTCTCAAATTTTGCAGAATAAGATAATCAAAGATGTAGCACATATATTTAATGTTGATTCTAATACTCTAAATAGCAATGTGTTGAATCAACAACAATATATTCCTAGCGAACCTCATTTTAACGATTATCAATCATATGATAGTGAAATACAAAATAATACAAATAATTTATTTAGTCATTTATCAAAACATGAAAGTGCTGAAAGAGCCTTACTTAAACATTTTATGAATGATAAAGACTTATTCTTAAATTATCATAAGCAACTTGAAAGTGATGACTTTGATAATCAATTTTTCAAACGTATATATAGTGTTTTAGAAGATTTTTACGCTGAAAATGACAGTTATACAATTAGCGATATGATACTTTACACAGATAATGATAATTTGAGAGATGCAATAATCGCTTTGGATAATTATGATTTAAATCAAGAGCCTTATGATAGTGAAATAGAAGATTACATGAATGTCATCAATGAATCAAAGTATGGAGATACACTTGAAGAATTAAATCATAAATTACGTGAAGCGACACGGATAGGCGACGTAGAATTGCAAAAATATTATTTGGAACAAATCGTTAATAAAAATAAAGCTCGTATGTAACTATTATTATAAAAACTGCTATAAAATTGCATACTTTAATAAATCATATAAATAGTATTTCTATTTAATAACCATTATTGTATAATGGTTATTATGCGTTTTTAACGGGTAGATATGGAACATAAGTAACATTTAATTAATGTGATGCCGTTTAAATATAATTGATATTAAACATTCAAATATTGAATATGAAATGTTACCATTATTATGAATTTTTATTAATACTTTTCTTATTATATTGAAATATTATATAATTAAATATCTTGTTTCAAAGCATATATTACTATTGGGAGGCCTTTTCATGTCTGATAACCAAGTTAAAATTAAAAAACAAACAATAGATCCGACATTAACATTAGAAGATGTTAAGAAACAATTAATCGATAAAGGTAAAAAGGAAGGTCACCTTAGTCATGAGGAAATAGCCGAAAAATTGCAAAATTTCGATATGGATTCTGATCAAATGGATGATTTCTTTGACCAATTAAATGATAATGATATTAGTTTAGTAAATGAGAAAGATAGCTCAGATACTGATGAAAAATTAAACCCAAATGATTTAAGTGCTCCTCCAGGTGTCAAAATTAATGATCCTGTAAGAATGTACTTAAAAGAAATTGGCCGAGTTAATCTACTAAGTGCTCAAGAAGAAATTGAATTAGCTAAACGAATTGAGCAAGGTGATGAGATTGCTAAGTCTAGATTAGCTGAAGCTAATTTACGACTAGTTGTAAGTATCGCAAAAAGATATGTTGGACGTGGCATGTTATTCCTTGATTTAATTCAAGAGGGCAACATGGGATTAATAAAAGCTGTTGAGAAATTTGATTTTAGTAAAGGTTTTAAATTCTCCACTTATGCAACTTGGTGGATTCGACAAGCAATTACAAGAGCGATTGCCGACCAAGCACGTACAATTAGAATTCCAGTTCACATGGTTGAAACAATTAATAAGTTAATACGTGTTCAAAGACAATTATTACAAGATTTAGGTCGTGATCCTGCACCTGAAGAAATCGGGGAAGAGATGGATTTACCTCCAGAAAAAGTACGTGAAATTCTTAAAATTGCTCAAGAACCAGTATCATTAGAAACGCCAATAGGTGAGGAAGATGATAGTCATTTAGGTGACTTCATTGAAGACCAAGAGGCACAAAGTCCATCTGACCATGCAGCTTACGAACTTTTAAAAGAACAATTAGAAGATGTTTTAGATACGCTTACTGACCGTGAAGAAAATGTTTTACGCTTAAGATTTGGTTTAGACGATGGTCGAACAAGAACACTTGAAGAAGTTGGCAAAGTCTTTGGTGTTACACGTGAAAGAATTCGTCAAATTGAAGCAAAAGCACTAAGAAAACTTAGACACCCAAGTCGAAGTAAGAGATTAAAAGACTTTATGGATTAATTTTAATAATTCGAGTTACAACTTTATTTATTTTCAATGCTCATAGAGTACTTAACGTTTAAAATTTTGAAATATTCATTTCAATTAATTAGTTAATTTGTAGCATTTACTAATTAAAGATTCTATTATCTACCATGATGATTCAATTCTATTTTAAACGGTACTATATTGAGCTAAAGAGAATTTTAGGCTGAGACACTTAACTTTGTCCCAGTCTCTTTTTATAGTAAAGGAGATACCTATGATAACTTTAAATCAAAGATTAACTTCTGTTTGCAATTACATTGTTCCTGGAAAATTGGCTGACATTGGTTCTGACCATGCATATCTTCCAATTTATGCAATTCAAAATAATTTAATCTCTAGTGCTATTGCTGGAGAAGTTATTAAAGGTCCATATGAAGCAGCACGAAAAAATGTATTAGTAAATCAACTTAATGATGTAATTGATGTTCGATTAGGGGATGGATTGAGTGTTATAAGCAAAAGCGAATCAATACAGAATATAACTATTTGTGGTATGGGCGGTCCGTTAATTGCTAAAATATTAAAAGAAGGAAAAGAGCATCTAGTTCAAGGTCCTAGACTAGTTCTACAAAGTAACATTCAGACTGAAGCATTAAGATATACTTTAATGTCTATCAACTATCACATTGTTGATGAGATTATTATGGAAGAAAAAGGACATATTTACGAAATAGTTGTAGCTGAATACAATACTACTAGTGAAAATTTGAATAATAAAGAATTAAAATTTGGACCTAAGCTATTACAAAAGAAAAATGAAATTTTTTATAAGAAATGGAATCATGAATTAGAAGCACTTAAACATATTCGCAATCAATTGAATTCAGAATCACATCATGAGAGACTTAAAGAAATAGAGAATGATATATCATTAATTACTGAGGTGTTAAATTATGAAGATTAAAGAGTTAATGTCTATTGTTGATAATCACGTTCCTCTCAAAACAGCAGAAAGTTGGGACAACGTTGGATTACTTATAGGTAATAATGAATCTGAAATCAATGGTATTTTAACTACTCTGGATTGTACCGACTCAATTGTTAACCAAGCAATAGATAATGGTTACAACACGATTATCGCTCATCATCCACTCATTTTTAAGGGTGTAAAATCAATTATTGATGATGGTTATGGACAATTAATTCAAAAAATTATTCGTCATGATATTAACCTCATTGCTCTACACACGAACCTTGATAACCACGTTAATGGTGTAAACCAAATGCTAGCTAATAAATTAAAGTTAAACAATATACAATTTTTAACACAAGAAAATGAAACCTATTTTAAAGTTCAGACTTATATACCTAAGGAAGATATAGAAACCTTTAAAAATAGCCTTGATCAAGTAGGACTTGCAAAAGAAGGTAATTATGAATATTGTTTTTATGAAACTGAGGGTCGCGGTCAGTTCAAACCTGTGGGTGAAGCTAAACCATATTTAGGTCAAATAAACAATATTGAATACGTGAACGAAGTTAAAATTGAATTTATGATTAAAGATAGTCAATATGAATTAGCTGAAAAAGCAATTATTAGCAACCATCCTTATGAAACGCCAGTTTATGATTTTATTAAAATGACTAAAACTGCTAATTATGGACTTGGTAAAATCGGGAATATGGAAGAAGCAATGCCATTAGCTGAATTTGTGAAATTTGTGAAAAAGCAGCTTGATATACCTAGTGTTAGATATACTGGTGATTCTGATAAACTCATTCGAAATGTAGCAATCATTGGTGGCTCTGGAATTGGATTTGAATCACTTGCCTTTAATAAGGGTGCTGATATCTTTATAACAGGGGACGTTAAACACCATGATGCACTTGATGCACAGACTAACGGCATAACCATTTTAGATATTAATCATTATAGTGAATATGTAATGAGAGAGGGACTGAAAGATTTATTGAAGCATTGGTTAAATACTGAAAATGTAAACTTCCCAATTGAAGCTTCTAATATTAATACAGACCCATTCAAATATAGCTAAAAAAATTTAATCAACATCAATTGAATATTTTAAGGAGGCCTAATCGATGGCAACTCATCCATTTGAGTTATTTAATTTAGACTCAAAACTTATAGAAGCAATTAAAGATTTAAAATTTGAAAAACCAACTGAAATTCAAAATAGAATAATTCCTAGAATTAAAAAAGGAGTTAATTTAATAGGTCAATCTCAAACAGGTACAGGGAAATCGCATGCATTTTTATTACCGTTAATGGATAAAATAGACGTTGAAAATAAAGAACCTCAATCTATCGTGGTGGCACCTACAAGAGAATTAGCACAACAGTTATATCATGCAGCAAGCCATCTAGCTACTTTTAAACAGGGCGTTAAAGTTAGTTTGTTTATTGGTGGTACAGATATTGAAAAAGATAGACAGCGTACAAGTAATCAACCACAATTAGTAATAGGAACACCAACTAGAATTAATGATTTAGCTCAAAGTGGTCATTTACATGCGCACTTAGCATCTTATCTTATAGTGGATGAAGCTGATTTAATGATTGATTTAGGATTAATTGAAGATGTAGATTTAATTGCATCACGCCTTGATGAAAATGCACATATAGCTGTCTTCAGTGCTACTATACCTAAATCCTTACAACCATTTTTAAATAAATATCTTAGTAATCCTGAGTATGTAGAAGTTGATTCTAAATCTCAAAATAAAAAAAATATCGAATTTTATCTAATTCCAACTAAAGGTACTGAAAAAGTAGATAAAACACTTCAATTAATTAATATTTTAAATCCGTACTTATGTATTGTATTTTGTAATAGTAGAGATAATGCGGATGAATTAGCTAATTCATTAAATGCAGCCGGTATTAAAGTTGGCATGATACACGGTGGTTTAACACCTAGAGAACGTAAGCAACAAATGAAACGTATACGTAATTTAGAATTTCAATTTGTTATCGCAAGTGATTTAGCTTCTCGAGGTATAGACATTGAAGGCGTTAGTCATGTTATTAATTTTGACGTACCTAAAGATATTGACTTCTTTACACACCGTGTGGGTAGAACAGGTAGAGGTAATTATAGAGGTGTGGCAATAACACTTTATAGTCCGGATGAAGAACATTTAATCACACTAATTGAAGATAAAGGCTACCATTTTGAAAATGTTGATGTGAAAAATAATGAATTAACACCAATTAAAGCACATAATACTCGACGTAAGCGTGTAAGAAAAGACGATCACTTAACGAACGAAGTGAAACATAAAGTGCGAAGTAAGACTAAAAATAAAGTCAAACCAGGTTATAAAAAGAAATTCAAACAAGAAGTCGAAAGAATGAAGAGACAAGAAAGAAAACAATTTAGTAAAAGACAAAATAGACAACAACGAAAAAAAAATAATAAGGGTTAGGTGAAAGCAATGTTACTTGGGTCACATGTTTCTATGAGTGGTAAAAAGATGTTAGAAGGTTCTGCAGAAGAAGCACACAAATTTGGTGAGTCTACATTTATGATATATACTGGCGCACCTCAAAATACAAGAAGAAAGAGCATAGAGGATTTAAATATCGAAAAAGGACATGAAGCCATGGATAAATATGGTTTATCTAATTTAGTCGTCCATGCTCCATATATTATAAACATCGCTAACACTACTAAAACGGAAGTCTTTCAATTAGGGGTAGATTTCCTTCAAAATGAAATTGAACGAACACAAGCTTTAGGTGCTAAAGATATTGTTCTACATCCTGGTTCACATGTTGGCGCTGGTGCTGATAAAGGTATTCAACAGATTATTAAAGGTTTGAATGATGTTTTAACTCATGATAATGATGTGCGCATCGCTCTAGAAACTATGGCTGGAAAAGGATCTGAAGTTGGACGAAGTTTTGAGGAAATCGCACAAATTATTGACGGGGTTACTCATAATGATCGATTATCAATCTGTTTCGATACATGTCACACTCATGATGCTGGATATAACATTAAAGAGGATTTCGATGGTGTATTAAATGAATTTGATAAAATTATTGGCTTAGATCGAATAAAAGTGGTTCATGTTAATGATAGTAAAAATGAGCAAGGTGCTCATAAAGATAGACACGAAAATATAGGATTCGGTCACATTGGATTTGACGCATTAAATTATGTAGTACACCATGATGTTTTCAAAGATATTCCTAAAATTTTAGAAACACCCTATGTTGGTGAAGATAAAAAAAATAAGAAACCACCTTATAAATTTGAAATAGAGATGTTAAAAGCACAACAATTTGATTCAGAATTAAAATATAAAATTCTTCAGCAATAATTATTATTAATTGGAAGTTGAATCAAATATTAATATTTAAGGCTATGATGTAATAAAACAATAGCGGTATAACCTTAAAAGGCGTTAAACCATAACTCTTCACAGACTTAATAATTTTCTCAGGAGTGATACAATTAATTTTACAATAATTCAGTATCGCTCCATTTTATTATCTATTAAATCAAGTCGTAAACATTACTATTTACAACTTCTAAACTTAACTGTATAGTATTAAACGAGGTGAAATAATGAATCAACCTGTTTTTGAATTAAAAAATATCGATTATCAATTTGATAATAAACAAGTTTTAGAAAATATTAATATACACATAAATAAAGGTGAATTTTTAGCAATTGTGGGTCCCAATGGAGCAGGTAAGTCTACTTTACTAAAAATCATATTAGGTTTGCTTCCGTTGCAAAAGGGCGAAATATATATAGATGGTAAATCATATAAAAAGCAAAATCAATCTGCTTTAAAGATAAGTTACGTATCACAAAAAGCTACAGCTTTTAATGCTGGATTTCCAGCAAGTGTTAAAGAAGTGGTACTTAGTGGTCTTACTAAAACAAAAAAGTTATTTCAAAAGTTTAATAAAAAAGATGAAGCACTTGTCGATGACGTTTTAACTAGATTAAATATCAATCATCTTATCAACAAGAATATTGCAGAACTTTCCGGCGGACAACAACAGCGTGTATTAATTGCGAGAGCTTTAATCTCCAATCCATCTGTCTTAGTTTTAGATGAACCTACAAATGGTATTGATGCAAAACATGTAAGTGAATTTTATGAAACGCTTGAAAGATTAAAAGATGAAGGTATAACGATTATATTAGTAACACATGACATTGGCGTTGTAGCTGATACAGCAACAAAAGTAGCATGCTTAAATAAACATTTACATTTCCATGGATCAACCGAGGACTTCAAAAAACTAGACGAAGTTGAAATTTCTAAAATTTATGGTCACCCCATTAAATTTGTAGATCATCAACATAATAGAGAATGTTGTGAAGTTTAAAATTTAATATATTAGGAGTAACAAAATGAATGTATTAATTAAACAAGTGAGTGGTGATATCTATGATTGAAGCGTTATTAAATT
Organism: Staphylococcus sp. AtHG25; assembly: GCF_003217445.1. NCBI lineage: Bacteria > Bacillati > Bacillota > Bacilli > Caryophanales > Staphylococcaceae > Staphylococcus > Staphylococcus sp. AtHG25. The sequence goes on from NZ_QJSN01000005.1 coordinate 65,367, forward strand.
TCGACTTCATGAGATATTCATTACTTAGTGGTATTTTAATTGGATTTATTGCACCTTTAATTGGTGCTTTTATAGTTGTAAGAAGATTATCTTTGATTGCAGATGCGCTTAGCCATGTTACACTAGGCGGTATCTCATTTGGCATGTTTATACTAACTTTGTCACCCGCACTAACTATTATTAATCCGATGTGGTTTGGTATATTATATGCTATTGTAGGTGCGCTTTTAATTGAAAAGTTAAGAACATCATATTCTAACTATCAAGAGATTGCCATACCAATTATTATGAGCGCAGGGATTGCACTAAGTGCCATTTTTATTTCTCTTGCAGATGGATTTAACCAAGAAATTGTAGGTTTACTATTTGGTTCCATAAGTGCGGTCAGTCTTAGTGATTTATTAACGGTTGTAGTTATAGCAATTGTCGTTGTTTTATTTATTACTTTATTTTATAAAGAATTATTTATACTTTCATTTGACGAAGAATATAGTAGAGTTGTAAATATTCCTAAATGGATTCAATTTTTATTTATAGTTATCGTGGCTATGGTAATTTCTGCTTCAATGAGAGTGGTTGGCATACTTTTAGTCAGTGCATTAATAACATTACCCATTGCTATAGCAATGAGAATAACTAAAGGTTTCAAACAATTAATCATCTTAAGTGTCATAATTGGCGAATTTTCAGTTATAATGGGCCTTGTTTTAGCATTTTATATGAATATTTCACCAGGTGGTGTTATTGTAGTACTATTAGTTTTATTATTAGGACTTACAATGTTATTCCAAAAATCAATTGTAAGACTTAAAAAGGGGCAATAACTTATGAATACAAATGATGCAATTAAAATTTTAAAAGATAATGGTTTGAAATATACTAAGAAACGTGAAGATATGATTAATATTTTTGTTAAAGAAGATAAATACATTAATGCAAAACATATTCAACAACAATTAGACAAAGATTATCCAGGTATCTCTTTCGATACAATTTATCGTAATTTACATTTATTTAAAGACTTAAAAATTATTGAGAGTACTGAATTAGATGGTGAAATGAAATTTAGAATTGCTTGTATGAATCATCACCATCATCACTTTATTTGTGAAAATTGTGGTGATACTAAAGTTATTGATTTTTGCCCAATTGATCAAATAAAGGTGTATCTACCTAATGTAGATATTCACACCCATAAACTAGAAGTTTATGGCGTATGTGAAAAATGTCAAAATCAAAACTCAAATTAAAATTTTTTGAATTATAAATATCAATTGTTTTTGCTAATACACTTAAATAATTTAAAAATGAATTATTGTAAAACAAAATTGCAAATATATATTAGCAATCTAAACTGAGAAAGTGTTAATTGTGGCTTTCTCAGTTTTTTTGAGTCAGTCGACTGAAAATCCCATTAAAGAATTAATAGATTAACAAAATAGAAAACAAATCATATTTTAATTCAATTTAACAATCTTAAAATTAAATGTAATTAAAAAATTTTGATATACATAGGTCAAAAGTAGGAATTATTTAAAAATAAACAATTATTGTTTGTAATTATGTTTAAAAGTTATCATTTTGAGTTATATTATAAAAGTAAGTTGATAATAAGCGTATTAATATTAGTTGCAAGCAAATATTTTGTTGCTTAGTTAATAACTTGTTATTATAAATATAACGAATTTTTAGGAGGATGATTAATTATGGCTTTTGAATTACCAAATTTACCATATGCAGCAGATGCATTAGAACCACACATTGACAAACAAACTATGGAAATCCATCATGACAAACATCACAATACTTATGTTACCAAATTAAATTCTGCAGTTGAGGGAACAGATCTTGAATCTAAATCAATTGAAGAAATTGTTGCTAACTTAGATAGTGTACCTGAAGATATTCAAACAGCTGTTCGTAATAATGGTGGCGGACACTTAAATCACTCATTATTCTGGGAATTATTAACTCCTAATTCTGAAGAAAAAGGTGCTGTTGTTGATAAAATCAAAGAACAATGGGGCTCTTTAGATGAATTTAAAAAAGAATTCGCTGACAAAGCAGCAGCTCGTTTCGGTTCAGGTTGGGCATGGTTAGTTGTTAACAATGGTCAATTAGAAATTGTTACTACACCTAACCAAGATAACCCATTAACTGAAGGTAAAACACCTATCTTAGGTTTAGATGTTTGGGAACACGCTTATTACCTTAAATATCAAAACAAACGTCCAGATTATATTACTGCTTTCTGGAATGTTGTTAACTGGGAAAAAGTTGACGAATTATACAATGCAACAAAATAATTCTATATTTCCTAATTAATATGTGGCCTCTATGAGAGGCCACTTTTTTTATTAAAATGATGGTAATATGTTTAATTTTCATATATCATTTATGAGTAAACATGTTTAATAATTGAGGTAGGTTATCTTGCTTAAAAGATTAAAGGAAAAGTCTAATGATGAAAAAATAAAGCACACAATGAATAAACGAATAAGTTTTGTGTTTGGTGCTATTGTAGTTATATTTGGAATTATAGTTTTAAGGTTAGGATATTTACAAATTGCGCAAGGCTCCCATTATAGCCAACTAGTAAAAAACGATGAAAACATAACTGTAAATGAATCTGTTCCTAGGGGAAGAATTCTTGATAGGAATGGAAAAGTATTAGTAGATAATGCTTCTAAACTAACGATTACATACACAAGATCTAGGAAAACAAGTCAAAAAGATATGCTCGATACTGCAAAAAAATTGTCATCTCTTATTACTATGAAAACTGACAAAATTACTGAAAGAGATAAACAAGATTTTTGGATTCAAAAACATCAAGATGAAGTAGACAAATTAATGAAAAAAGAAACTTCAATGTTAAATGAAGGTAGTATTACCCAAGATCAATATGATAAACAATTATATAAAAAAGTTGGAGACAAACAAATTAATAGTTTATCAAAAAAAGACTTGCAAGTTTTAGCAATTTATCGTGAAATGTCTGCTGGTTCTACCATGAACCCGCAAACAATTAAGAATGAGGATGTAAGTGAAAAAGAATATGCTGCAGTGTCACAGCAACTTGATAGTCTTCCAGGTATAAATACAACTATGGGTTGGGACCGACGCTATCCTTATGGAGATACATTAAGAAGTATATTTGGTAGTGTATCTACATCAAGTGAAGGTATTCCTAAAGAATTGACCGAACAATATTTAGCTAAAGGTTATTCTCGAAATGATAGAGTTGGTAAATCTTATTTAGAATATCAATATGAAGATATTTTACGTGGTAAGAAAAAAGAAATGAAATATACTACTGATAAATCTGGAAAAGTCATAAACTCTGAAGTAATCAATCCTGGGTCTAGAGGCGATGATTTACAGTTAACAATTGATATAGACTTACAGAAAAAAGTAGAATCTTTATTAGAAAGTCAAATCAAGACGTTACGCAATCAAGGTGCTAAAGATATGGATAACGCGCTTATTGTAGTGCAAAATCCTAAAAATGGCGATATTTTAGCTATGGCAGGAAAACAAATCGATAAAAATGGTAAGCTAACAGATTATGATTTAGGAAACTTTACTGGTCAATTTGCAGTTGGTTCTTCAGTAAAAGGTGGAACCCTATTAGCTGGATATCAAAATAATGCGATTAAAGTTGGCGAGGAAATGATAGATGAGCCACTTCATTTTAAAGGTAGATTAACAAAACGCTCATACTTTAATAAAAATGATAAAGTCAGAATTAATGATAAAGAAGCATTAATGCACTCTTCAAACGTATATATGTTTAAAACTGCTCTTAAATTAGCCGGAGATCCTTACTATAGTGGAATGGGCTTACCTACAGATATAAGTGAAGCTGGCCAGAAATTAAGAAAGGGACTTAATCAAGTCGGATTGGGAGTTAAAACAGGTATTGACTTGCCAAATGAAACAATAGGTCAAATTGAACCATTAACAAACAATTCAGGCAATTACCTTGATTTATCAATTGGTCAATATGACACATATAGTCCAATTCAATTATCACAGTACGTTTCTACAATAGCTAATGATGGTTATAGAATTCAACCGCACATTGGATTAGCAATTCATGATGCTACAAATAGTGATGACATAGGACCTGTTAAACAAAAAATCAAAGGTAATGTATTAAACAAAGTAAATAATTCTGAAGATGAAATTAATGAAGTTCAAAAAGGGTTTGAGATGGCATTCAATAAGCAAGATGGAACAGGTTATTCAAGTTTCCACAAAACTAAAGTACCATCTGCAGGAAAAACAGGTACTGCTGAAGTATTCCAAGATGGTGAATCTAGAGTTAATTCAACATATATAGGTTATGCACCTATCAAAAATCCTAAACTATCATTCTCGATTGTATATACAAATCAACCTGTCCCACCACCATGGTTAAATGGTGGAGACCTAGGAAGAGATGTAATTAATTATTACTTTGACGATAAAAAATAACTATTTTACTTTTAATGAATTGAAATTTTTTAGAGCATCAAAAATAATACTTTTCAATTTTTAAACTAAGTGGTATGATTATAAAGTCGTATTTAAAAAAGGTAAGGAGGATTTAACATGCGCGTAAATGTAACATTAGCTTGTACAGAATGTGGAGATAGAAACTACATTTCTACTAAAAACAAAAGAACTAATCCTGAACGTGTTGAAATGAAAAAATATTGTTCACGTGATAATAAACACACTTTACACCGTGAAACTAAATAATAACTCATCTAAAGAGTTTGTTTCAAAAATAATATTATAAGACTACATTGCTAATTTGCAGTAGCCGACTTGAGCCGAAAAACGCTAAAATTGCGTTTTTCGGCTCAAGTCATCCTTACAGGGGCAAGACTATGAATCCATAATGGATTCTGTCTAGCTCCTTTTTTATTTCATATAAATGACATCATCTTTTAATAACGTTATAATATATATAGTGTCTAGAGAGTGGGGATGTTATGAGTAAAAAAGAGATTAGAAAAGAAATATTATCTCAAATGAAACAATTAGAAAAAGAACACAAACTTCGTGCAGACGCATGGTTGAAGAATCAATTAATCAATAATACTGAATATAAAAACGCGAAAAGAATAGGTATTGTTTTATCTATGCCTCATGAAGTAGATACTTATCCCATCATCGATACGATGTTATCTGATGATAAAAAAGTCTTTGTTCCTAATACAAACTACAAATTGAAAGAAATGAATTTTAAACAGTTACTATCTTTAAACCAACTTGAAAAGGATGAAAAAGGCTTATTATATGTTAATGATGACACTGAAATTACTGATCAATTAGATTTAATTGTTGTTCCTGGAGTTGCTTTTAGAGATGATGGTTATCGAATAGGTTATGGTGGAGGATATTATGATCGCTTCTTAAGTGATTCAAATGCCAATACTATTAGTTTAATTTATGACCTACAATTAACACAGTTTGATATCGAATCCCATGATCAACCTGTTGAAAAATTAATAATTTTCAATACTTAAATTTTGGAGGAGTTAATGGATACAGAAAAATACTTCTGGAAGTCTATCTATTATTTTATAAAATATTACAATTATCACATTGTAAATATTGATAAAAATGATAGTGAAATTTGGCTAATACATAAAAAGAAAAACAAGCTAGTGATATTTAGGAAAGATATCGCTTCTAACCAAGAAATTCAGTTTGATAAAGCTAAAATGTTGGATAATTATCAACAATATGAGGATGACCTCAATTTTAAATTAAAAAGCGTTAAATATTATTATTTCACAGATCAAATATTTGATAATATCAAATCCGCTGACTCTAGTCCCATTAAAATAGAAAGCATGAGTATTTTAAATAACAATGATTTACATAAATTGATTCATAATAATATATTAACTAAATTAATGTTTAGACAAGATAACAAACTATCAAATTACTATAAGCGACGTTTATTGTCACAAAACCCAATTGATAAACATATTTTGCGTTTTACACCTATGACATATGGGTTAATCATAATTAACGTTTTGATATGGCTAATAATGATTCTTTATCTTAATCATTTTTCCGATGTTAAATTGTTAGATTTAGGTGGATTAGTGCACTTTAACGTCGTTCATGGCGAATGGTATCGTCTTATAACATCCATGTTTCTACACTTTAATTTTGAGCACATTTTAATGAATATGCTATCATTATTTATTTTCGGTAAGATAGTCGAATCTATAGTCGGCCCATTAAGAATGTTAGGGATTTATGTAATTTCTGGTTTACTCGGAAATTTTATTTCACTATCATTTAATCTTCATACTGTATCTGTAGGTGCTAGCGGAGCTATTTTCGGGCTAATAGGCTCAATTTTTGCAATGATGTTTGTAAGTAAGACCTATTCTAGAAAAACAATTGGTCAAATGTTAATCGCATTATTAGTGCTAATTGTTTTATCATTATTTATGTCTAATATTAATATTATGGCTCATCTAGGAGGATTTATTGGTGGTGTTTTAATTACTTTAATTGGTTATTATTTCACACACAATCGTAATTTATTTTGGATTTTCTTAATTATATTGCTTGTTTTGTTTGTTGCATTACAGGTAAGAATTTTTACTATTAAAGAAGAAAATATTTATGATAAATTAATTGAGGATGCTATATTAGACTATAATTATAAAGAGGCAAGTTCAATTGTAAACCATACAATTGACAAAGGTTATGATGACGATCGAACCTATTATTTAAAGGGGCTTATAACAGCAACTACAAGTTCTAGAGCAGAGGGCATGGCGGATTGGGAACGCGGTTTAAAAAACCATCCAAATTCTGGTCTTTTGAACTATGAACTTGCAATTGCTAATAGAGCACTTGATGATAATGAAAAAGCACTCAAATATGTAAAAAAAGCTTTAACTATTAATTCTGACAATAATGATTATAAAAATTTAAAAAAAGAGTTGGATCAATCAAATGAATCGAGAAATTAAAAATTTCTATGATGTATTACAGCTTTTAAAGCGTTATGGATTTATTATCTATTTTAAAAATCCAAACGATATGTATGAAATGATGCTACAAGAAATAAAATCATTATATCATTACGAACTATTATCTAAAGATGAATACCTAAAATGTATTTTAATAATTAACCAAAGAAGGAATGAGCATAAATGAAAGATATTATTTTAGCAGCAGATATTGGTGGGACAACTTGTAAACTTGGAATATTCAATGGCGAACTCGAACAACTACACAAATGGTCTATTAAAACAGATACGTCTGACCACACGGGCAAAACATTATTAAAGAATATCTATGATTCATTTAACGAAACACTCTCAACTCACCAATTAAAAATTGATGATGTCATTGGTGTTGGAATTGGTGTACCAGGGCCTGTTGATTTTGAAACTGGCATTGTTAATGGGGCAGTTAATTTGCATTGGCCAGGTAGTGTAAATGTTCGACAAATGTTTAGTGAATTTATTAACTGTCCTGTTTATGTTGATAATGATGCTAATGTAGCGGCATTAGGAGAAAAACATAAAGGTGCAGGTCAAGGTGCTGACGATGTAGTTGCTATAACATTAGGTACCGGTTTAGGCGGAGGTATTATCTCTAATGGTGAACTTGTTCATGGTCATAATGGATCAGGTGCAGAAATAGGTCACATCAGAACTGATTTTGATCAACGCTTTAATTGTAATTGTGGTAAATCAGGTTGTATAGAAACTGTTGCTTCTGCTACTGGTGTCGTTAATTTGGTTAATTTTTATTATCCAAAATTAACGTTTAAATCATCAATATTACCGTTAATAAAAGACAATAAAGTTACAGCTAAAGCCGTATTTGATGCCGCTAAAGCAGGTGATCAATTCTGTATCTTTATTACTGAAAAAGTGGCAAACCACATCGCTTATTTATGTAGTATTATTAGCGCAACAAGCAACCCCAAATACATCGTTTTAGGTGGAGGTATGTCAACAGCTGGTTTGATTTTAATCGAAAATATTAAAACTGAGTACCACAACTTAACATTCACTCCCGCTCAAAAAGATACTGAAATTGTTCAAGCTCAACTAGGTAATGATGCAGGAATAACTGGTGCAGCAGGGCTAATTAAAACATATATATTAGAAAAGGGTGGTGTTAAATAATGGCAATTGTTGATGTAGTTATTATTCCAGTTGGAACTGAAGGACCTAGTGTTAGTAAATATATTGCAGAGATACAAATGAAATTAGAAAGTTTTAAACAAGAAGGAAAAATTGATTATCAATTAACCCCAATGAATACTCTAATCGAAGGGGATTTAAAAGACTTATTCGAAGTAGTACAAGCAATCCATGAATTGCCGTTTAATAAAGGTATTGATAGAGTTTGTACAAACTTACGTATAGATGATAGACGCGATAAATCTCGTAAAATGAATGATAAACTAAAATCAGTTCAAAAACATATCGATAATCAAGGAGAATAATATGAAAATCTCAAGCTTAACTTTAGGATTGGTAGATACTAATGCATATTTTATTGAAAATGAAGAAAGTGTTATATTAATCGATCCTGCTGGTGAATCAGATAAGATTTTTAAAAAATTAAATCAAATTAACAAACCATTAAAAGCAATTTTATTAACACATGCGCACTTTGATCATATTGGTGCATTAGACGATGTCGTTAATAAATATGAAGTACCTTTATACATGAATAAAGAGGAGTTTAGTTTTCTAAAGGATCCTGATAAAAATGGTTCTGCTAAGTTTAAGCAATATGGTATGCCTTTAATTACTAGTGACGTCAAACCAAACCAATTAGATGAAGGTGAGTCCAATATTGAAGGATTTAAATTCAATGTACTGCATACTCCTGGTCATTCTCCTGGAAGTTTGACGTATGTATTTGAGGATTTCGCAGTAGTCGGTGACACGTTATTTAACAATGGTATAGGTCGTACTGACTTATATCGCGGTGATTATGAAACACTGGTTGATTCTATTAAAGATAAATTATTTGAATTAGAAGGCGATTTACCATTATTCCCTGGCCATGGTCCATATACAACAGTCGATGATGAGCAATTAAATCCATTTTTAGATGGCCAATAAAATAAAGTAATTTCTTCACCTCTTACGTTTATATATGTAGGAGGTGTTTTTTTGAAACTATTATTCAGAGAGATAGTTAATAAAGCTATTTCAAAAAATGCGAGCGACATACATTTTATCCCTTCAGTTGATGAAGTTCATATTAAATTTAGAATTAATGATTATCTTGAACTTTATGAAATATTCAACTTAGATGTATATCAAAAATTATTAGTTTTTATGAAGTTCAAATCAGGTTTGGACGTTTCATCTCAACAATCCGCTCAAAATGGTCGTTATACTTATCAATCTAAATCTACTTTTTATTTACGGATTTCAACATTACCTTTGTCTTTAGGTGTAGAAAGTTGTGTAATTAGGATAATTCCTCAATATTTTCAAGCAAAAAAAGAATATAAAGAATTTAACGATTTTAAACACTTAGTAAATAAAAAACAGGGATTAATTCTATTAACTGGACCCACAGGATCCGGAAAAAGTACTCTGATGTATCAAATGGTTCTACATGCATATAAAGAATTAAATCTTAATGTTATCACTATCGAAAACCCAGTTGAGCAATTACTAAAAGGCATTACCCAAATATCAATAAATAAAAAGGCAGGTATAGACTACATAAGTTCATTTAAAGCTATATTAAGATGTGATCCTGATATTATTTTAATAGGTGAAATAAGAGACGCAGAAGTTGCTAAATGTGTTATTCAAGCTAGTTTGAGTGGACACCTTGTATTATCAACCATGCATTCTACTAATTGTAGAGGTGCATTACTTCGATTACTTGAGATGGGAATTTCAATTCAAGAATTAACTCAATCTATCAATATCATTTCTAATCAAAGATTAATAACGACTACTCAGAATGAGCGTCGGTTAATTTGTGAAACAATAGATAAAAAGCAGATACAATATTTCTTCGAGCATGAACAAACAATGCCACTTAATTTTAATAATTTAGAACAGCAATTAAATTTATTATCTAAAGAAGGAACAATTTGTGAAGATACTGCAAGTAAATATTTTTAAATTGTCATCTAAGAATTTAACGAGTGCACAAATGATTCACTTACTTGAAACACTGTCAAACTTATTAAAAAATGGCTTCACACTTTTAGAGAGTTTTGAGTTCATCAACCTATATTTCAAATACAGAGATAAAGAATTAAAAAATAAAATCATAGCATCTATTAAATCAGGTGAAACATGTTATGAAGTGTTAAATTTGATAGGTTATCCAAATTCAATTACAACTCAAATCTATTTTTCACAAAAATATGGAAATTTAGAAGACGCTTTAGAGGAGTCCATCAAATATTTAAAGACAAATTTATCTGCAAAGCAGCAAGTAATTAAAGCTGTTCAATATCCACTCTTATTATGCTGTATTTTTATGTGTATGGTAGTAGGGTTAAACTATACTGTCATTCCGCAATTTGAACAACTATACATTTCTATGGATGTAAATTTATCATTTTACCAGAAATTCTTAACTTCAATGATTACTTCTCTTCCTGCTTTTATTATCTTTTTCATTACTATTTTAATTTTAATCTTTGTAATTTTAACCATAGTATTATTACGAATAGAAACTTCTAAAAAAATAATTATTTTATCATCAATACCTTTGTTTAATAGCTATTATAAAATTTTTAAAACTTATCAAATATCTAATGATTTAAGTCTATTTTATAAAAATGGCGTAAGTTTACAGGACATTGTTACAACATATATTAAACAAAATGATAATGAATATTTAAGGTTTCTAGGGGAGTTTTTAATGGATAAAACTAATAGTGGTGAAACTTTAGCAAATAGTTTAGCTATGATGCCGTGTTTTCAAAAAGACTTAATTAAATTTATAAAGCAGGGAGAAAAAAGTGCCAAATTAGATATAGAACTTAAAATTTACTCAAGTATTTTAATTAATAGATTTAAAGAAAAATCACTTCTTCATACAAAAATCATTCAACCAATTATTTTTCTGTTTCTAGGCTTGTTCATTGTTAGTTTGTATTTAGTAATTATGTTACCAATGTTTCAGTTAATGCAAAATATTAAATGATAAGGAGTTTAATATGAAAAATCACTTTGAAAATTTAAAAAAATTAAAAGCTTTTACTCTAATAGAAATGTTATTAGTATTACTAATTATCAGCGTATTACTAATATTAATTATTCCAAACATTGCAAAACAAACAGCACATATCCAGTCCACAGGTTGTGAAGCTCAAGTCAAAATGATAAATAGTCAAATAGAAGCATATACATTAAAACATAATCGTACACCTTCTAATATAAATGATCTTATCAATGATGGCCTTATAAAAGAAGGACAAAAACAATGCAGATCGGGAGAAACTATTACAATATCTAATGGTGAGGCTATTGCGAACTAGTCAATTTACTGCGTTTACTCTTCTTGAAACATTGCTTACCTTATTAATTTTAATAATTATTATTATGATTTCCCCAAGCATTTATACTAAAACTAAATTAGATTTAATCGAAAGTGAATTAAAAGTAAAAAATATCATCACCCAATTAGAGTATATAAAATCAAAAGCAATTGCTGAGAACCAATCAATTACAATTGTGTTTAGCAAACAAGCCACAGAAATGAATATTATTGAACAAAATGGAAATAAATACAAATTAGGATTATTTGGCACTAAAATTATTTCAGTTGCAAAAGTACACACCATAACATTCAATAATGAAGGTAAAATTAATCATTTTGGATCAATCATTTTGAAAGCTAAAGAGAATATTTACAGAGTAATTTTTAACATTGATAAAGGAAGGATAAGATTTGTTAAATTATCAAATTAGGGGAAGTTTATTAATTGATAGTTTATTAGGTTTTTTGATTCTAACTTTTATTACTTTAATATTCTTACCTCTATTACAACAATTAAATTTCAATCTACGTAATCAATACGAAATTTTAGATATGAAAAGTGCTATTATCACAAGCCAAAAACATTATAATATTAAAGAATTAAAGAAGGGGATTACTATAGGAAAATATGAAATTAAAATTTATAAAAATACGATATGCAATAATAATAATTTATCTAAGAATAAGGTCTGTGTTCAGCTCAGTAACTAAAGGATTTACTTTTATAGAAATGCTAATATCCTTATTAATTACTATAATCATTTTAACTATAATACCCCATCTATTTCGTTTGACTGATACATACTTAAGTGCGGCCTATGAATTTGACCAATTAGAATATTCATTTTTTCAATTGGACCTTAATAAAATGACCAATTCTAAAGCAATTTCTTTAAAATTAATTGATGAACATTCAATTTTACTTAAACAACAGAATCAAAATAGTTTCATTAAATATCAAAATCAAAAAATTATTTTTATAAGTAATAATAGAGGGAATATTACACTACTAAATAATGTTTTAAATGCGAGGTTCATTTCTAATCACAAAGGAATTATAGAAGTGTTTTTAAGGATTGGAAGTAGGGAGAATTTCTATGACAAAACACTTTATTTATAACTATAAAGGTTTCATAAGCATCTATACTATGCTCATATTTATCATATATTTATCAATCATCTCTTTTTATACAACTCAATATAGTTTAAAATTGAAGACAATTCATAACATTAGTAGTTATTATGATTTGAAGATAAATCAACTATTTTAAAAAGGGTGATGCAATTGAATAAAAAAAAAACACCAATTATTCTTATCGGCTTTATGGGCACAGGTAAAAGTACTATTGGAGAATACTTATCATTAGAAAATCAATTAAGTTTTATAGATTTAGATGTATACATAGAAATAAAAGAAAATAAAAAAATACCAGATATCTTTGAAGAAGTTGGAGAAATCGGTTTTAGGAAAATTGAATATAACTACTTAATTGAATGTACAAAAAAATACGATGTTATTGCAACAGGTGGTGGTGTTATCGAATATAATGAATCACTAAATCATTTGAAACAGTATAAATACATTTTTTGGCTAGATTGTGACATAGATGTTATCTTCAAGAGAGTAATAAACGATAATCATAGACCAAATGCAATTGATAAATCCAAAAAACAGTTAAATAACTTGTATTTATCAAGGATTTCAAGATATAATGAAATCGCATTCATGAAAGTGAATAGTGATAAAACAATCAGAGAAATTTATAATGAGATTATAAATTATCTTACTTGCGGTTGATCAGTATTAGAGAGAATAAAAATATATTACTTAAATTTAAGTATAATAATTTTTATCGCCGAAGGTGCAAGTTAACTACTAAACTCTCAGGCAAAAGGATAATACTGCTACGCATTCCTGGATTAAGTGTATAAACAGGGTAGCTATCTGCTACTCTGTTTTTTATAAAAATTATAGGGGGTTTTCTAATGACAAGCGAATTAAAAAAAACACCATTGTATCAAAATTATGTTGACAGTGGTGCAAAAATAGTAGAATTCGGTGGATGGGCAATGCCTGTTCAATTTACAAGTATCAAAGAAGAACATAATGCAGTTAGATATGAAGTAGGTATGTTCGATGTAAGCCATATGGGAGAAATCTCTATAAAAGGCAATGATGCTAGTAAATTTGTCCAATACTTACTTTCAAACGATACTAACAACCTTACTGATACTAAAGCTCAATATACTGCTTTATGTAACGAAGAAGGCGGTATTATTGATGACTTAGTAACATACAAAATCGGCGACAAAGATTATCTACTAATTGTTAACGCTGCAAATACAGATAAAGATTTTGCCTGGGTACAAAAACATGCACCTAAATTTGATGTTGAAGTATCAAATGTATCTGATCAATTCGGTCAGTTAGCTGTTCAAGGTCCTAAAGCAAGAGATTTGGTAAACGAGTTAGTTGATATAAATGTAAGTGAAATGAAACCATTTGATTTCCAACAAAACGTTACTCTATTTGGAAAAAATGTTATCTTATCTCAATCTGGTTATACAGGTGAAGACGGATTTGAAATCTATTGTGAAGCAAAAGACACAGTAGACATTTGGAACGGCTTCATTGAATATAATATAGTTCCATGCGGTCTCGGTGCACGTGATACATTAAGATTAGAAGCTGGCCTTCCATTACATGGTCAAGATTTAACAGAATCTATCACACCATATGAAGGTGGAATTGCTTTTGCTGCTAAACCACTTATTGAAGAAGACTTCATCGGTAAATCAGTGTTAAAAGACCAAAAAGAAAATGGTTCAGAACGTAGAACTGTTGGCTTAGTGTTACTTGATAAAGGTATTGCAAGAACTGGTTATCCTGTTTTAGACCTTGATGGTAACGAAATTGGGGAAGTTACTTCAGGAACACAAGCACCATCTTCAGGTAAATCAATCGCTATGGCAATTATTAAGCGAGATGAATTTGAAATGGGACGAGAATTATTAGTTCAAGTACGTAAAAGACAGCTTAAAGCTAAAATTGTTAAGAAAAACCAAATTGAAAAATAATTAAGGGGTGTGTATTGTGAGTCATCGTTATATACCATTAACTGAAAAAGATAAAAAAGAAATGCTTGATAAAATTGGAGCAAGTTCAATTAATGAATTGTTCGGAGATGTGCCGAAAGATATTTTACTAAATAGAGATTTAAATATTGCTAGTGGTGAAGCTGAAACTTCTTTATTAAGAAGACTTAATACAGTTGCAAATAAAAACGTAACTAAAGAAACTCATGCGTCTTTCCTAGGTGCTGGCGTTTATGACCATTATGCTCCAGCTGTTGTAGATGCAATGATTTCACGTTCTGAATTCTATACAGCATATACACCATATCAACCAGAAATTTCACAAGGTGAATTACAAGCGATTTTTGAATTCCAAACATTAATTTGTGAATTAACAGATATGGATGTAGCTAACTCATCTATGTATGATGGTATCACTAGTTTTGCTGAAGCTTGTATCTTAGCATTCAATCATACTAAGAAAAATAAAATTGTAGTATCTAAAGGTCTTCATTATCAAGCACTTCAAGTGTTAAAAACTTACGTTAAAGTTAGAGAAGAATTTGAAATTGTTGAAGTTGATTTAGATGGAACAATTACTGACTTAGAAAAATTAGAACAGGCTGTAGACGATGAAACTGCTGCAGTAGCAGTTCAATATCCAAACTTCTATGGTTCAGTGGAAGACTTAGAAAAAATTCAATCATTTATTGAAGGCAAAAAAGCATTATTTATCGTTTATGCTAATCCATTAGCTTTAGGCCTATTGACACCTCCAGGTTCATTTGGTGCTGATATTGTAGTAGGAGACACACAACCATTTGGTATACCAACACAATTTGGTGGACCACACTGTGGTTATTTCGCAACTACAAAAAAATTAATGCGTAAAGTGCCTGGTAGATTAGTAGGACAAACACAAGATGATGAAGGTAACCGTGGATTCGTTCTAACTTTACAAGCCCGCGAACAACATATTCGTCGTGATAAAGCCACTTCTAATATCTGTTCAAACCAAGCATTAAACGCACTTGCATCATCAATTGCTATGTCAGCTCTTGGTAAACAAGGTATTTACGACATTGCAGTTCAAAACTTAGAACACGCAAATTATGCTAAAAATCAATTTAAAGACAATGGTTTTGAAGTGCTTGATGGTACTTCATTCAATGAATTTGTTGTCAAATTCGATCAACCAATCAAAGATGTAAATAAAAAATTAGCAGAACATGGTTTCATTGGAGGCTTTGATTTAGGTGAAGCCTCAGCAGATTTTGAAAATCATATGTTAATTGCTGTTACTGAATTAAGAACTAAAGATGAAATTGATACATTTGTTAAGAAAGCTGGTGAGCTAAATGGTAGTAAGTAAATCAAGTCCATTAATTTTTGAAAGATCTAGAGAAGGTAGATATGCATACTCATTACCTCAAAGCGATATAAAAACAGATTCAGTTGAAAGTATTCTTGATGATAAATTTATTCGTAAAAATAAAGCAGAGTTTCCTGAAGTTGCAGAATTAGATTTAGTTCGTCATTATACTGAATTATCAAATAAAAACTTTGGTGTAGATTCAGGTTTTTATCCACTTGGATCATGTACTATGAAATATAATCCTAAAATCAATGAAAAAATTGCTCGCATACCTGGATTTGCAGAGTCACATCCTTTACAAGAAGAAGAGCAAGTTCAAGGTTCTTTAGAAATTGTGTATAGTTTGCAAGAAGAACTTAAAGAAATTACTGGTATGGATGAAGTTACATTACAACCAGCTGCTGGTGCTCATGGTGAGTGGACTGCTTTAATGATTTTCAAAGCGTATCATTTAGATAATGGTGAAGGTCATCGTGATGAAGTTATTGTTCCTGACTCAGCTCATGGTACAAACCCTGCATCTGCGTCGTTTGCTGGTTTTAAAGCAGTTACAGTTAAATCAAATGAACGTGGTGAAGTTGATATCGAAGACTTAAAACGCGTTGTTAATGAAAATACTGCTGCAATTATGTTAACTAATCCTAACACTTTAGGTATTTTCGAGAAAAACATCATGGAAATCCGTGAAATTGTACATGAAGCAGGCGGATTATTATACTATGACGGTGCAAACTTAAATGCCATTATGGATAAAGTACGTCCTGGAGATATGGGATTTGATGCGGTACATTTAAACTTACACAAAACTTTCACTGGTCCTCACGGTGGCGGTGGTCCAGGTTCAGGTCCAGTTGGTGTAAAAAAAGAATTAGCTAGTTATTTACCAAAACCAATGGTAATCAAAGATGGAGATACTTTTAAATACGATAATGATATTAAAAACTCAATTGGACGTGTAAAACCATTCTACGGTAACTTTGGTATTTACTTAAGAGCATACACATATATCAGAACTATGGGTGCTGAAGGTTTAAGAGAGGTTTCTGAAGCAGCAGTTCTTAATGCTAACTATATTAAAGCTAGCTTAAAAGACCACTATGAAATACCATATGAACAATATTGTAAACATGAATTCGTATTAAGTGGTTCTAAACAAAAAGAACATGGTGTCCGTACATTAGACATGGCAAAACGTTTATTAGACTTTGGTGTTCATCCACCAACAATCTACTTCCCACTTAACGTTGAGGAAGGTATGATGATTGAACCAACTGAAACAGAATCTAAAGAAACGTTAGATTACTTTATCGATGCTATGATTCAAATTGCTGAAGAAGCTAAAAATGATCCAGATAAAGTATTAGAAGCACCACATAGTACAATAATTGATAGATTAGATGAAACTACAGCTGCGCGTAAGCCTGTTTTAAAATTTGATAATCTACATGAAGAAAAAGAATAATATTTAAAACTTTGACCCTGTAACCAATTTAATTGATTATAGGGTCTTCCTTATTTTAATTTTATGTGAAATATTTTATGTTTATTCTATATTTAGATAACGTTTCTAAATGATTTTCACATAAATAATAAAAAAACTCTTAAAGAACATCTTTAAGAGTTAGTAAGCAAACAAGAGATTATTTTTTAGTTTTAATCTTGCCTGTCCATTTTTTGTATCCACCTTTTAACATATAAATATCTTTATAGCCATTTTTTTTAAGGATACGTGCTGCACGATACCCTGCAACACCGTTTGCATCACAAAGATAAATAGGTTGATCTTTACGTAAACCTTGATATCTTTGACTAAACATTGATATTGGAATGTTACGAGCGCCGTTAATATGTCCGTAATCATAGTCTACTTTCTCACGAACATCAATCACTTGAGCTTTTCTTAAACCTTTGTGAAATTCATTCTGCTCAAGTTCAGTGACTGCTCGTTTATTCATAAACCAATTTCCAAGCATATATAAAATAATTATGACTATAATAGCTAAAGCTATAATCAAAGATACATTCATATTGCATCCTCCCCAATTAACCGATATTATAATTATAAGGCTGTTAGCTAAATTTATCAAAATTTTTTATTGGCTATTTTTATCAAAGATTTATATGTAAAATTTAATATTTTTCTATAGATAATTATATGTTGTGATTGGAGATTATTTTATGACAGAGACATGGAATTTTATAAATACAGGAAGCCATGATCCATATTATAATATGGCAATGGATGAAGCACTCTTAAACTTCGTATCAAGAGGGGAAATTGACCCTGTTGTCAGATTTTACACTTGGAATCCTGCAACGTTATCTGTAGGGTATTTTCAAAGATTAAAGAAAGAAATTGACATTGATAAAGTTAATGAAAAAGGATTTGGATTAGTAAGAAGACAAACTGGTGGTAGAGGGGTTCTTCATGATAAAGAATTAACATATAGTGTTATTGTTTCGGAAGAACATCCTAATATGCCTTCTACCGTAACTGAAGCATATCGTGTCATTTCTGAAGGATTACTTGAAGGATTTAAATTGTTAGGTTTTGAAGCATATTTTGCGATTCCACGTTCCAAAGAAGAACGAGAAAAATTAAAACAACCTCGAAGTGCTGTTTGTTTTGATGCACCTAGTTGGTATGAATTAGTTGTTGAAGGCAGAAAAATTGCAGGAAGCGCTCAAACTAGACAAAAAGGCGTTATACTACAACATGGTTCCTTATTACAAGATGTTAACGTTGATGAGCTTTTCGATATGTTCATTTTCAAAAATGATCGTCTAAAAGATAAGATGAAAAAAGCCTTTGTTGATAAAGCTGTAGCGATTAATGATATTGCTGATAGACATATATCAATTGAAGAGATGGAAAAAGCATTTGAAGAAGGATTTAAAAAGGGGTTAAACATAGAATTTAAACCACTTACTTTAACAGATGACCAAATAAAAGAAGTAAAAGAATTAGAAGAAAAATATCGTTCTGATGAATGGTTATATAAAAAATAAAAAATCATAGGATGGCTAATAATTGGTCATCCTATGATTATTTTTATTTTCTATTTCTCTTTTTATATTTTCTTGCTGCTCTCCTATATTTACGTTGATCTTCAGTTAAGAAAAAGAAATAGTATATTAAATAAATAATTAACGCAATGATTAAAAAGGTGAAAATCGTTTTAGCAAAAGACATCATGAATACATTTAAATTCAAAATCAAGCCAATTGCAGCGATTAAAATTACTAAATAAAACAATATATTTTTCAAATCAAAAACTCCTATTATGAATTGTTAGACATGTTCACTTGAGATAGTTTAGTCTTACCTTTATTCAATTTATTCGTATTATTATTTTCATATCCGCTCTTAATATCTTTAAATGCTGATTGTAACTCTTTGTTAATTTGTCTAATATTTTTATCTTCATTTTTATTTGCACTAGATAAGTCTTTTTTAGTTACGGAACCCTTATATTTACTATAAGCATCATCAATACCATTAGCAATAGTATTTAATTTTTCAAGATTTTGCTTTTTGTCTTCTTTCTTATTTTTTGACAAATCCAACTGATTATAATTACTAATAACTTTAGTAATATCTTGATAATATTTAGACGAAGCATCTAAAAATTTAGCTTCTTTATTATTATCAACTGTTTTGGAAACATTTTTTTTATCTTTATTAAGAGCCTCAACCTGTGCTTTTTGATTACTTATATCTTGATTTAGCTGTTGAATATCTAACTTCAAGTTATGGTTTTGATCTCTTAATTTGGTTGTCTTATCTTCCAATGGTCCTAAATTTTGAGAGCCACAACCAACCAATAAACATGAAGCTCCAATTATAACGATTAATTTTTTCATTAAAATCTCCCTAAACCAAAATCTCTTTATTTCTAAAATAATTATGCTATTATTTTAATGTAAATAGAGCAAATGTACAAACGTTATACTAGGAGTGATTTGTATGAATAAATTAGCAAAAGTTAAAGACTTACTAGATGTTCAACAATTAGATGCTTTAGTTATTTTATCAGATTATAATCGTAGATATTTATCAGGTTTCACTGGTACAAGTGGTGCATTAATAATTTCAAAAAATAACTATCAATTAATTACTGATTTTCGATATATTGAACAAGCAACTAATCAAGCAACTGAATTTAACATCATCAATCGCAGTGGTGGTTTAATTGAAGCAATTGTAGAAATTATTAATAATGAACAATTTGATCATGTTGGTTTTGAAGGACACTTAGTGAGTTACGATACATACCAATCATTAGATCAATCGAAAGCTAAATTAATCTCTATTGGCAATGAGATTGAAAAAATCAGGGAAATAAAGACACCCGAAGAGATAGAAAAGATCAAATACGCTGCTAAAATAGTTGATGATACATATAACTATGTATTAGATATTGCAAAGGTTGAAATGACTGAAAGAGAATTAAAAGCTAAATTAGAAGCTAAAATGTTAGAATTAGGAGCAGATGGCCCTTCATTTGACACGATTGTAGCATCTGGCTATAGAGGCGCTTTACCTCATGGTGTAGCAAGCGATAAAGTCATAGAGCAAGGCGATATGATTACGCTTGATTTTGGGGCATACTACAGAGGATATTGCTCTGATATAACAAGAACATTTGCTATTGGGGAACCTGACCCCAAGATGAGAGATATTTATAACATCGTTCTCAATTCCCAAATTAAAGCAATAAACGAAATCAAAGCTGGAATGACTGTAGCTGAGGCTGACGCGTTATCAAGAGACTATATTGAATCTCACGGTTATGGAGATGCATTTGGCCACTCTCTTGGACATGGTATTGGTTTAGACATACATGAGGGACCATTATTATCTAAAAATGCAATCGGTATAATACAAGTAAATAATTGTGTTACTATTGAACCAGGTATTTATGTTGATGGTCTTGGTGGTGTACGCATAGAAGATGACATTTTAATAACTGAAAATGGTTGTGAAGTCTTTACTAAATGTACAAAAGACCTTATTATTTTATAGAAAGCGCATATTTGAGGAGGAAACTGAATGATTTCGGTTAATGATTTTAAAACAGGTTTAACAATTTCAGTAGATAATGGCATTTGGAAAGTTATCGATTTCCAACATGTAAAACCAGGTAAAGGTTCTGCATTTGTACGTTCTAAATTACGTAATTTAAGAACAGGTGCAATTCAAGAAAAGACATTTAGAGCTGGGGAAAAAGTTGAACAAGCGATGATTGAAAATCGTCGTATGCAATATTTATATGCTGATGGAGATAATCATGTATTCATGGACAATGAGACGTTTGATCAAACTGAATTATCAGCTGATTATTTAAAAGATGAATTAAAATATTTAAAAGCTAACATGGAAGTTCAAATCCAATCATATGAAGGTGAAACAATCGGAGTTGAACTACCTAAAACTGTTGAATTAGAAGTTACTGAAACTGAGCCAGGTATCAAAGGTGATACTGCCACTGGAGCAACTAAATCAGCTATAGTTGAAACAGGTTATACTCTAAATGTACCTTTATTCGTTAATGAAGGTGATGTATTAGTTATTAACACTAGCGACGGAAGCTATATCTCAAGAGCTTAGTTAATAGTAGCTAAAGTCTTTCTAATTACTAATTGGAAAGACTTTTTTTAATATCTAAATCATTATTTTATATAAATTACAAAAGTCTATTTATCAATAATAGTAAGCATTAAATATTAAGATGTAATTCCCTAAAATGACACATGCTTGAATTGGCAAGTACAGTCAAGTAAAATAGATTGGTAGATGAAAACTAATTCAAGGAGTCAGTAACTTATGAATTTTAAAGAAATAAAAGAATTAATCGAAATTCTTGATCAATCAAGTTTAACTGAAATAAATATTGAAGATAACAAAGGTAGTGTAGTCAACCTAAAAAAACAGAAAGAGACAGAAATAATTACACCGCAGTATACACAACAAGCACCATTAGCACCAGCAGCATCAACGATGGCAACACCAAATCAAAGTGCAACAGAATCACTTATTCCACAAAATAATGATCAAATCGATACAGATGATTCATCATACCAAACAATCAATGCCCCTATGGTGGGTACATTTTATAAATCGCCATCGCCAGAAGAAGATGCATATGTTCAAGTCGGAGATAAAGTTACCAATGAATCTACAGTGTGCATCTTAGAAGCAATGAAATTATTTAACGAAATACAAGCTGAAGTTTTTGGAGAAATAGTTGAAATATTAGTAGAAGACGGACAAATGGTAGAGTATGGCCAACCGTTATTTAAGGTGAAATAATGAGAAAAATCTTAATCGCTAATCGTGGAGAAATTGCGGTTAGAATCATTAGAGCTTGTCATGATTTAGGCATACAAACTGTTGCCATTTATTCTGAGGGTGACAAAGACGCGTTACATACTCAAATTGCTGATGAAGCATATTGCGTTGGTCCAACTCAGTCTAAAGATTCTTATTTGAACATTCCAAATATATTATCAATTGCGACTTCAACCGGTTGTGATGGTATTCACCCAGGATATGGCTTTTTAGCTGAGAATGGTGACTTTGCAGAGTTGTGTGAAGCATGCCAATTGAAATTTATCGGTCCTAGCTATGAGTCTATCCAAAAAATGGGCATCAAAGACGTTGCAAAAGCAGAAATGATTGCAGCTAATGTCCCAGTTGTTCCAGGTAGTGATGGGTTAGTTACAACCATTTCGGATGCAAAACAAATTGCTAAAGAAATTGGATATCCAGTAATTATTAAAGCTACTGCAGGTGGTGGTGGAAAAGGTATACGAGTGGCTAGAACAGAGGAAGAGCTTGAGAATGGCTATCGTATGACTCAACAAGAAGCAGAAACTGCTTTTGGTAATGGCGGTCTTTACCTTGAAAAATTTATTGAGAACTTCCGTCACATTGAAATTCAAATTATTGGAGATCAACATGGAAATGTCATTCATCTCGGAGAGAGAGATTGTACGATTCAAAGACGCATGCAAAAGTTAGTCGAAGAATCTCCATCGCCTATTTTATCTGATGAACAACGTGAAGAGATGGGTAATGCAGCTATAAGAGCCGCAAAAGCAGTTAATTATGAAAATGCAGGTACTATTGAATTTATATATGATTTAAATGATAATCAATTTTATTTTATGGAAATGAATACACGTATTCAAGTTGAACATCCTGTCACTGAAATGGTTACTGGCATTGATTTAGTAAAATTACAACTAAAAGTTGCGATGGGTGAAGCACTGCCATACACTCAAGAAGATATTACCATCAATGGTCATGCAATAGAATATCGTATAAATGCTGAAAATCCATATAAGAACTTCATGCCATCTCCTGGTAAAATCACACAATACCTAGCTCCAGGCGGATATGGTGTTAGAATCGAATCAGCTTGTTATACAAATTATACAATTCCTCCATATTATGATTCTATGGTAGCTAAACTCATTGTTCATGAACCAACGCGTGATGAAGCAATTATGACTGGTATTAGAGCATTAAGTGAGTATTTAATTTTAGGAATTGATACAACAATTCCTTTCCATTTAAAACTTATGAATAATGATATATTTAGAAGTGGATCTTTTAATACTAACTTCTTAGAACAATATAATATTATGGATGACGAGGAGTAGGAGGTTAAACCAAATGGTTAAAGTAGCAGATTATTCAAATTCAAACTTAGGTAAAATTGAAATTGCACCTGAAGTTATTTCTGTAGTTGCAAGTATAGCTGTTTCAGAGGTAGAAGGGGTAACTGGACATTTTTCAGAATTGAAAAATAGTAACATTGAAAAAATAAGTCGTAAAAACCTCAATAGAAATTTAAAAATTGATGTTAAAGAAGATGGCATTCAAATTGATGTATATTGCTCTATTAAGCACGGTATAAATATTTCAAAGTTTGCAAGTAAAATTCAAACATCTATTTTTAACTCAATTAAAACGATGACTGCTATTGAGCCAAAAGAAATTAACGTTCACATCATGCATATTACTGTCGAATAATATATAGATTACATTTAACAAGGAGTTATTTATGAGTCGTAAAGAATCAAGAATGCAAGCATTTCAAACTTTGTTTCAGTTAGAAATGAAAGACACAGAATTAACAATCAATGAAGCCATTAATTTCATAAAAGATGATGAGCCTGAATTAGACTTTGATTTTATACACTGGTTAGTAACAGGTGTTAAAGATCATGAGCCAGTTCTAGATGATACTATTAAGCCTCATCTTAAAAATTGGTCACTTCAACGTTTATTAAAAACAGACCGAATAATATTACGAATGGCTACATTTGAATTATTGCATAGTGATACACCACCAAAAGTAATCATTAATGAAGCTGTAGAATTAGCAAAACAATTTAGCGACGATGAGCATTATAAATTTATAAATGGTGTGTTGAGTAACATAAAATAAATAATTTGAGTGATGACAATGTCTGAATACTTAAGCGTTACAACTTTAACGAAATATATTAAATATAAATTTGATCAGGACCCACATTTGCAATCTATCTTACTAAAAGGTGAACTATCTAACTTTAAAAAACATTCAAGTGGACACCTTTATTTCAACGTTAAAGATAAGGATAGTGTGATAAGTGCAATGATGTTTAAAGGTAATGCGAATCAGCTTACTTTTGAGCCAAAAGAAGGTGATGAAGTTCTTTTAGAAGCACGTGTTTCAGTATATGAACGACGTGGAAATTATCAAATTTATGTGAATAAAATGGAATTAGATGGTATAGGGAACTTGTATCAAAAGTTAGAACAATTAAAACAAAAATTAAAAAAAGAAGGCTTTTTTAATAATGAACATAAAAAGCCTATTCCTCGATTCCCTAAGAAAATCGCAATCTTAACTGCTAGTACTGGTGCCGCAATTAGAGATATTCAATCTACAATAAATAGTAGATATCCTTTGGCCGATAAAATCCAAATAAGTACTTTAGTACAAGGTACACAAGCCAAAGAGGATATTATAAAAAATATTAAGTATGCTGATTCACTTGGCGTTGATACTATTATAGTAGGCCGTGGTGGTGGATCTATAGAAGATTTATGGAACTTTAATGAAGAAGATGTTGTTAAAGCGATTTTTGAGTGTCAAACACCCATTATTTCAGCTGTTGGACATGAAACCGATTTTACACTTAGTGATTTCGTAGCAGATGTCAGAGCAGCAACACCAACACAAGCTGCAGTTATGGCGACTCCAGATCAGTACGAATTGATACAACAAATTAAGCAATACCAATTTTCATTATCAAGGTATATTAAACAATATCTTGAAAAACAACATAAACAACTAGATCATTTAACATCTTATTATAAGTTTAAACAACCCTCATTATTATACGATCAACAGATACAACGCAAAGATGATTTAGAAAGACAACTAACTCAATTATTATTATCCAAAATTGAGAATAAAAAATATCAATTAAAAGTTCTTCATCAGAATTTTAATGTAAAAACATTAAATCAAACTATATTACAAAATAATAAGCAACTAATGAATGTAAAAAATCGTTTATCAAATCTAACAATTAAAAACATTCATAATAATAAATTAGAGCTCAAAAATAAAGTTGAACTATTAAATAATTTAAGTCCTACTAATACTATGTTGAGAGGCTATTCTATTATTAATAAAGATGATAAAGTCATTACAAGTACACAGGATTTAAGTAAAGATGATGAAATTACATTAGCAATGAAAGATGGTAGTGTAGATGCCATCGTTAAAAAGGTTAGGTGTGAACATGAGTAAAGATCAACAAAGTTTTGAAGAAATGATGCAAGAATTAGAAAATATCGTTCAAAAGTTAGATAATGAGACTGTATCATTAGAAGAATCATTAGAGTTATATCAACGTGGTATGAAACTTTCTGCAACATGTGATGCAACACTTAAAGATGCTGAAAAGAAAGTAAATGAACTTATTAAAGATGAAGCAGAGGATGAAGAAAATGGCAAAGAAGTCAATGAATGAATTAATTGATCAAATTAATATTGCTCTTGACAGTGTAATCGAAACTTCACCACTAAATACTAATCTAGAAGAAAGTATGCAATATTCTCTCAATGCAGGTGGTAAAAGAATAAGACCACTTCTTGTATTTTTAACATTAGATGTATTAAATCAAGATTATAAAAAAGGTAAAAAAACTGCATTGGCATTGGAAATGATTCACACGTATTCTTTAATTCATGATGATCTTCCTGCGATGGATAATGATGATTACCGTCGTGGTAAACTTACCAATCACAAAGTCTATGGTGAATGGAAAGCTATTCTAGCTGGTGATGCACTACTAACTAAGGCATTTGAAATCATTGCTGATGATGAATTATTAGAATCTGACGTCAAAGTTAAAATACTTTCCAGATTAGCGCATAACAGTGGTCACTTAGGCATGGTCGGAGGCCAAACATTAGACATGCAAAGTGAAGATAAACCTGTTGATTTGGATACACTTGAACAGATACATAAAGCTAAAACAGGAGCATTACTTCAGTTCGCGGTATTAAGTGCAGCTGATATTGCTAAAGTAGATAAGTCTACATCACAATTTCTTGAAGATTTTAGTAATCATATGGGTTTGATGTTCCAAATTAAAGATGATTTGCTCGACGTATATGGTGATGAATCTAAATTAGGAAAAAAAGTTGGTAGTGACATCGAAAATCACAAAAGTACGTATGTTTCTTTATTAGGTAAAGATGGTGCTGAAAATAAATTAAATTTCCATAAAGATGCTGCCATAGAATCAATAGAACAACTTTCTTCTCACTATGATATTAAACCTCTATTAGATATCGTTGAGCTTTTCTACACACGTGATCATTAATTATCATTAATATTACCCCTTCAAAGCTACTGATTAAAAACTGGCGTTGAAGGGTGTTTTAGTACACTATTTTAAATTGTGGCATTACATTTATATCCTAATTTTAGTTTACATATTTATTTATTCGTTTATACATTTTTTCAATACAAATTAACTAATTGTACCTATTAGTATTTAAATAAAATAATTTACGATTATTGAGTTATCAGTTAAGTATGCATAATAACAATAGTAGTAGTTAAAAAAATGATGTGTTAAAATCATTGTATAATTATTCGAAAATAGGAGTGTTCATAATGGCAAAAAAATCTGTGAGACACATAAAGATTAGAGAAATTATCTCAAGCGAACAAATAGAAACTCAAGACGAACTAGTAAAACGTCTTAATGAATACGACCTTAATGTTACGCAAGCTACCGTATCACGTGATATTAAAGAATTACAGTTAATCAAAGTTCCTGCAACATCAGGTCAATATGTATATAGCTTGCCTAATGATCGAAAATACCATCCATTAGAAAAATTGGGTCGTTATCTCATGGACTCATTTGTGAATATAGAAGGTACAGGTAATCTACTCGTCTTAAAAACCTTACCTGGTAACGCTCAATCTATTGGCGCTATATTAGACCAAATCGATTGGGATGAAGTTCTCGGTACTATATGTGGTGATGATACTTGCCTTTTAATTTGTAAAGATGAAGACGCAAGTAATACAATTAAAACAAGAATTTTCAATTTATTATAAGGATGCGATGAATTCATGTTACAAACCTTATCAATAAAACAATTTGCAATTATTGATGAATTAGAAATTCATTTTTCAGATGGATTAACAGTTCTAAGTGGTGAAACGGGTTCAGGTAAATCAATCATCATAGATGCGATTGGCCAGTTAATTGGAATGCGTGCATCATCAGATTATGTTCGACATGGTGAAAAGAAAGCAATTATTGAAGGCATATTTGATATAGATGAAAATAAAGATGTTATTCATATACTTCATAATCTTGATATAGAAATCGACGAGGACTTCTTATTAGTAAAAAGAGAAATATTTAGCACTGGTAAAAGTATTTGTAGATTGAATAATCAAATTGTTACGCTTCAAGATTTGCGAAAAGTTATGCAAGAACTATTAGATATTCATGGTCAACATGAAACACAGACACTTCTTAAACAGAAGTATCATTTAAAATTATTAGATGATTATGCAGAAGACAAGTATTTATCAACTAAAGAAAAATATCAAAATGTGTTTAATCAATATAAAAGTAAAACAAAGGAATTAGAAGAATTAGAGTCTGCCGACCAAGCGTTACTTCAACGTTTGGATTTAATGAAATTTCAATATGAAGAATTAGAAGAAGCTTCTTTAAAAGAGGGAGAAATTGAGCAATTAGAAGTCGATATACGTAGAATTCAAAATTCCGAAAAACTAAGCATGGCGCTTAATAATGCGCATGTCACTTTGACTGATGAGCATGCAATTACAGATAGACTATATGAATTAAGTAATCATTTACAATCTACAGATGATATTTTGCCTGATAAATTTAGTAAATTAAAAGAGGATATTGATCAATTTTATTACACGCTTGAAGATGCTAAGCATGATTTATATGATGAAATGTCAAACACTGAATTTGATGAGCAAATGCTTAATGAGCTAGAATCACGAATGAATTTATTAAACAATCTTAAAAGGAAATATGGCAAAGACATTTATGAATTAATTACATACAAAGATAAGCTTCAAAATGAAATAGCCAAAATCGAAAATTATGAAGAAAGTACATCACAATTACGTGAGGAAATTAGTCAATTATATGATGAAGTGATGTTAAAAGGCAAAGTGTTATCTAGAGAGCGTCGCACAGTAGCTCGAACATTAAGAGATCATATCGTTTCTGAAATACAAAATTTACAAATGAAAGATGCTAATTTAGAAATCTCATTCCAATTATTAGATAAACCAACAATTGATGGTATAGAATTTGTAGAGTTTTTAATCAGTCCTAATAAAGGGGAACCACTCAAAAGTTTAAATAAAATTGCATCTGGCGGTGAGTTGTCTCGTATTATGCTAGCCCTAAAAAGTATTTTTGTACAATCAAGGGGACAAACTGCAATTTTATTTGATGAGGTAGATTCAGGAGTGTCAGGACAAGCTGCTCAAAAAATGGCTGAAAAAATGAGAGATATAGCTGAATATATTCAAGTAATATGTATTTCGCACTTACCACAAGTTGCATCTATGAGTGATCATCATTTATTAATTAGTAAAGCATCCAATGATAATCGTACAACAACTCAAGTTAAAGAATTAGAAAATGATGATAAAATTGATGAAATCGCACGAATGATTTCTGGTGCTAGTGTTACTGAATTAACTAGAGAAAATGCAAAAGAAATGATTAGCCAAAATCAAAGAAAAAGTAGTAAGTAATTCATTGAATTTATTTATATTTATTTTTGCTGTAAAATAAATATTAACATTATAAAATGAATATTTTAATTTTATATGTAACCTACTCATTGAGTTACTAAATTCATTTAAAATTTAAAGTCACTTACACATTAACGTTATTAAATCCAATCGCAAAGCAAGTTAGGAGTAAAATTATGAATGAAAAGCAATATGACCTAGTCATCTTAGGTGGAGGAACCGCTGGATATGTAGCGGCAATTCGAGCATCACAATTGGGTAAAAAAGTAGCTATAGTAGAGAAATCTTTGTTGGGTGGCACTTGTCTTCACAAAGGATGTATTCCTACAAAAGCTTTATTAAAATCTGCTGAAATTTTAAGAACAGTTAAAGATTCAGTTCATTTCGGAGTGAATGTTGGTCAATATTCATTTGACTTAAAATCTATGATGAAACGTAAAGACAAAATTGTTAAGCAAATGCATCAAGGTATTGAAAGTTTAATGCAGAAAAATCACATAGATATATTTAATGGCACAGGTAGAATTATGGGGACATCTATTTTCTCACCTCAAAGTGGTACCATTTCAGTTGAATATGATAATGGAGAATCTGAATTATTACCTAATCAGAATGTATTGATAGCTACAGGTTCACTACCAACTCAATTACCATTCTTGCCTTTAAATCACAATACAGTTCTATCTAGTAATGACATATTGCAATTCACTGATTTACCTACAAGCATAGCAATCATTGGCGGTGGAGTGATAGGTCTTGAATTTGCTTCTTTATTAATTGACTTAGGTGTAAATGTTAGTGTGATAGAGGCTGGTGAACGAATCTTGCCTAATGAGAGTGCTCAAATTGCAAATTTTCTAAAAACATCACTTATAGCAAGAGGAGTAACGTTCTATGAAAATTGCGCTTTAAATGAATCTGCAGTTACAGTCAACTCTAATTTTGTAACTATACAAGTAAATAAAGATAAAACTATAGAAGTAGAAAAAGTTTTAGTATCAATTGGTCGCAAGCCTAATACTGATGATATAGGATTAAATAATACTAAAATTAAAACTGATGATAACGGTAATATACTTGTTAATGACTTTTTACAAACCGAAGATAAGCATATTTATGCTGCAGGTGATTGCATAGGTAAGCTTCAATTAGCACATGTATCTTCTAAAGAGGCAATACTTGCTGTTGAACACATGTTTAATGGCAATGGCCTACCTATAAATTATGACAAGATGCCGAAATGCATATATACACACCCAGAAGTTGCTTCAATTGGTTACAATAAAGAATCAGCCGAAGCCAAAAACATTAAAACCAAATCATTTAAAGTAAGCTTTAATGCAATTGGTAAAGCAGTAATAGAGGAAACTACTAATGACAGAGGATTTTGTGAAATGATAATTAATGATGAAACTAATGAAATTATCGGTATTAATATGATAGGTCCTCAGGTTACTGAATTAATCAACGAAGCCTCTTTATTGCAATTTATGAATGGTTCAGCAATTGAGTTAGGTCTGACAACACATGCACATCCTTCTATATCAGAAGTACTTATGGAATTGGGATTGAAAGTAGAAAATAGAGCAATACACATTTAACAGGAGGAACATAAAAGATGATTGATTATAAATCTGTCGGACTTTCAGAAGAAGACCTTAAAGAAATCTATAAATGGATGGATTTAGGTAGAAAAGTAGATGAACGATTATGGTTATTAAACCGCGCAGGTAAAATTCCATTTGTTGTTAGTGGACAAGGACAAGAGGCTACACAAATAGGAATGGCATACGCTATGAAAGAAGGAGATATATCATCTCCATATTATAGAGATTTAGCATTTGTTACTTTTATGGGGATTTCTCCATATGATACAATGCTAGCTTCATTTGGAAAAAAAGATGATATTAATTCTGGAGGAAAACAAATGCCCTCCCACTTTAGTCATCGTGAAAAGGGCATATTATCACAAAGTTCTCCAGTTGCTACACAAATACCACATTCAGTTGGAGCTGCATTAGCTTTAAAAATGGATAAAAAACCAAATATTGCTACGGCAACTGTCGGTGAGGGAAGTTCAAATCAAGGAGATTTTCATGAGGGTTTAAACTTTGCAGGCGTTCATAAATTACCATTTGTTTGTGTCATCATCAATAATAAATATGCGATATCTGTGCCTAATACATTACAATACGCCGCAGAAAAACTTTCTGATAGAGCCTTAGGATATGGCATATATGGTGAGACAGTAGATGGGGATGATCCGATAGCAATGTATAAAGCTATGAAAGATGCTAGAGAACGTGCACTAAATGGTGAGGGTGCCACTCTAATTGAAGCTGTAACACATCGTATGACGCCACATTCTTCAGATGATGATGATACATATCGTACGAAAGAAGAAAGAGAAGCATTAAAAACTTATGATTGTAACCTTAAATTTAAAGATTATTTATTAGAAAAAGAGATTATTAATCAAGAATGGTTAGACAATATAGAGCAAGAGCATAAAGAAATTATTAATAAAGCCACTAAAGATGCAGAAAAAGCGCCATATCCATCTGTAAAAGAAACATATCAATTTGTTTATGACCCAGAAGGAGGTATGGGCAATGAGTAAAATGAGTTATATTGAAGCAATACAACAAGCGCAAGACCTAGCCATGGAACATGATAATAATGTATTTATATTAGGTGAAGATGTAGGACGTAAAGGTGGTGTTTTTGGTGCAACTAGAAGTCTTCAAGACAAATACGGTGTTGAAAGAGTAATAGATACACCTTTGGCTGAATCTAATATTGTAGGGACTGCTATTGGAGCAGCAATGATTGGTAAACGACCAATTGCAGAAATTCAATTCGCAGATTTTATACTTCCAGCAGTTAATCAAATTATTAGTGAAGCAGCTAAAATGCGTTATCGTTCAAATAATGACTGGCAATGTCCTATCACAATCAGAGCACCCTTTGGTGGTGGGGTACATGGTGGTTTATATCATTCTCAAAGTATCGAGAGCATCTTTGCGTCTACACCGGGGCTAACTATTGTCATACCTTCATCTCCTTATGATGCTAAAGGATTATTATTATCCTCTATTGAGTCAAACGACCCAGTATTATTCTTTGAACATAAAAAAGCATATCGCTTCTTGAAAGAAGAAGTGTCAGAAGATTATTATACAGTTCCTCTTGGAAAAGCTGATGTAAAACGTGAAGGGAATGACATAACTGTATTTACATATGGTTTGTGTGTAAATTATTGTATGCAAGCTGCTGATATTTTAGCAGCAGATGGTATTAGTGTTGAAATAGTTGATTTGAGAACTGTTTATCCTCTAGATAAAGAAACAATTATTGAACGTGCTAAAATGAATGGCAAGATTTTATTAGTAACAGAAGATAATCTTGAGGGCAGTGTCATGTCAGAAGTCTCTGCAATCATAGCTGAAAACTGTTTATTTGAACTTGATGCACCTATAATGAGATTAGCTGGACCAGATGTTCCTTCAATGCCATTTTCTCCTAATCTTGAAAATGAAGTTATGATGAATCCTGATAAAATCTTAGAAAAAATGCGAGAACTTGCACAATTTTAAGGAGGAAAAGTTATGGATATAAAAATGCCAAAACTAGGCGAAAGTGTTCATGAAGGTACTATTGAACAATGGCTTATTTCAGTGGGTGACTATGTTGATGAATATGAACCCTTATGTGAGGTAATTACTGATAAATTAACTGCTGAAGTACCTTCAACTATATCT
Organism: Staphylococcus sp. AtHG25; assembly: GCF_003217445.1. Lineage (NCBI taxonomy): Bacteria > Bacillati > Bacillota > Bacilli > Caryophanales > Staphylococcaceae > Staphylococcus > Staphylococcus sp. AtHG25. Next base: position 98,436 of record NZ_QJSN01000005.1, read on the forward strand.
GGTACTATCACTGAAATTTTAGTTTCAGAAGGTGAAACAGTTCAAATAGATCATGTTATTTGTAAAATTGAAACTTCTGAAACAGATAATTCTACCAACACTAAAAATATCGATATTGAAACCGTTAAGGATTCAACAAATTTAAATATAAATGGTAATGATACTTTAACAGTCGAAACGTCAGCATCGGCTTCAAAAAATACTTCTGATAAAGAAGTAAATCATTCTGTTAAAACAAATGCACATACACAAGCATCAATACTTAATAACGGTCGATATTCACCAGTAGTTTTTAAAATTGCATCTGAAAATGATATTGATTTATCATTAGTTCCTGGCACAGGTTTCGAAGGACGTGTGACTAAAAAAGATATTGAAAATTATATTAATTCAAGTCATCAGGAACCTGAAATAAATAACAATTTACAATCTAGTTTTGAACATACGAAATCCAACGTGGATTCTAATCAGAGTCAAATTGGTCAATCTATACCAGTCAAAGGTGTTCGTAAAGCAATAGCTCAAAACATGGTGACAAGTGTTACTGAAATCCCTCATGGTTGGATGATGCTTGAAGTTGATGCAACTAACTTAGTTAAAACTAGAAATCATCATAAAAATTCGTTCAAAGAGAACGAAGGTTATAATTTAACTTTCTTTGCATTCTTTGTAAAAGCTGTTGCAGAAGCATTAAAATCAAACCCACTATTAAATAGTAGCTGGGATGGAGAAGAAATTATTCTTCATAAAGATATTAATATTTCAATTGCTGTAGCAGATGAAGATAAATTATATGTTCCTGTTATTAAACACGCTGATGAAAAATCAATCAAAGGTATTGCTAGAGAGATAAATGAACTAGCACTTAAAGCAAGAAATAAACAATTATCACAAGAAGATATGTCTGGTGGAACCTTTACCGTTAATAATACCGGTACATTTGGATCCGTTTCATCAATGGGAATTATAAATCATCCACAAGCAGCGATTTTACAAGTAGAATCTATTGTAAAAAAACCAGTCGTTATTGATGATATGATTGCAATTAGAAGCATGGTTAATTTGTGTATTTCGATTGATCATAGAATACTTGATGGTGTTCAAACAGGACGCTTCATGTCTCAAGTTAAAGAACGTATTGAACAATTCACAATAGAAAATACAAGTATTTACTAGTTTAAAATGATATATCATATTCCCTGGACAAGCTGTTTGAACTCTAACACTTATATTTAGTAGAATAGCATTGAATAAATAAAAGATTGAAAGGTGATTAAAATGGATTTAAATTTTGATTTATATATGAATGGCGTGGTTGAACAAGCTCGTAATGAAATTGAAAATGCGGGATATGAACAATTAACAACTGCAGATGAAGTTGACAAAGTATTACAACAAAATGGTACTTCATTAGTAATGGTTAATTCAGTTTGTGGATGTGCGGGGGGAATTGCACGTCCAGCAGCATCACATGCATTACACTATGATAAACTACCTGATAGACTTGTTACAGTATTTGCTGGACAAGATAAAGAGGCTACGCAACAAGCTAGAGACTATTTTGAGGGTTATGCACCTTCAAGTCCATCATTTGCATTAATTAAAGATGGTAAAATCACTGAAATGATTGAACGTCATCAAATTGAAGGCCATGATGTAATGGATGTTATTAATCAGTTACAAGGCCTATTTGATAAATATTGCGACGAAAGATAAGAGGATTTACTAATGTTAAAGTTAAATCCTTATAAGATTGGATTAAGAACGCTTAAAACAGCAGTAGGTATCACATTAGGTGTTATTTTAGCTAAATGGATGGGGCTTGATAATTATGCATCAAGTGCTATCCTCATTGTATTATGTATTAAACATACTAAAGTTCACTCAGTACAAGCTATCGTATCAAGATTTGTATCTTGTATACTAATTCTACTGTTTGGTTCATTGGTTTTTAGCTTATTAGGTCAGAATGCGCTTGTTTTGGGATTAATTGTATTATTATTTATTCCGATAACTGTTATGTTGAAAGTTCAAGAGGGTGTTGTAACTAGTTGTGTTATATTATTACATGTTTTCAATGCAACCACGATTAATTTACATTTAATCATTAATGAATTACTCTTATTAACTATTGGACTAGGAATCGCATTCATTATGAATTTAATTATGCCAAGTTTAGACAAAACATTAGTTTCTTTTAAGAAAGATATAGAAAAAGGCTTCAAAGAAATCTTTATGACATATAGCGAAGCTTGCTCAAATTATAATAATGATCTTACTTTATCTTTCGAAAAACTCCAATTAGACATTCGAAAGGCCAAATCTATCGCATTTAGAGATGTTAAAAATCATTTTATTAGAAATGAAAATTCATATTATCACTATTTTGATATGAGACAAGAACAACTTGAATTATTGCGTAGAATTAAACCGTTATTAAATCAAGTCACTGTCGATGACCCATTACTGACTGATGTATCTCATTTAATGTCAGAAATTGGTAATAACGTAAATAGTAATGATTATACTGCTTTACGATTACATTCACTGTATGAAATCCGTTTATCACTAGACGAATTACCACTTCCTAAATCTCATCAATCTTTAAAATCACGTTCAAGTATGATGCAAATATTAAATGAACTAGAAAAGTATTTAAACATTAAATCTCAATTTGGATCACTACGGTTACATAATGAAATATAATTAGTGATTAAATAAAAAAGGCTGGTACATAATTCCTAGCAAAATAGCCAGTAAATGAGTTTTTATAAATTCATTTACTGGCTTCTTTATTTACAATACTTCGTATTCTTGGCTCGCTTTCTTAGGGGACAGCTTCAGCCTGTAGTCTTCAGCTTGTCCTGTTCCCTCAAGAGTCTCGCCAAAATACTTTTTATCTATATGTAATTTTACATTCAAACACTTAAAAAAATAAGGCACTTCCGTATAATTTAATAAACTTCATTAAACTAAATTAACGAGGTGCCTTATGTATAGGGACTATAAACATTACTCAACTTACTCTACCAATGGAAACTTCAGTTCTTATCCCAACAAATTGTATTTCAAGACATGTAAATGATATTGTTGAAACAATCCCTAAGACCGAATTCGATGTATTAATTTGTCCGAACAATAAAAGAATAGGATTCAAAAGATATGCCTATCGCCATGATAAGAATGGTTTTAAACGAGCCTTTAAATTATATGAATGTGATGATTGTTCAGAATGTCCGCTGAAACAACAATGTATGAACTTCAATTCAAAAGCAAATAAAAAAATAATGAGAAATTATAATTGGGAATATTTTAAAGCACAAATTAATAAAAAGCATTCAGAACCAAAAACAAAACCAACTACATTCAAAGAAAAATTGATGTGGATCCTGTTTTTGGATTTATGAAAGCTATTTTGGGTTTCCGTCGAGTGTCCGTTCGAGGGATAAATAAAGCCAAAAGAGAACTAGGATTTGTGCTAATGGCACTTAATATAAGAAAAGTAATCAAAAACATTATAAAAAAGACAATTTCTATATTATTTCAATAGAAATTGTCTTTATTTACTTATCCTGGAACTTTATGTCCCGGACTCTTTTTTATTGCGAAGATTAATGCATTAGTGGCACTAAACTTGTGAGTAGTAATGCTGCCACAATTGCAATCAACATTACAATTATTATAATTCTTAACACTTTATTATTCACTATTTGACGCTCCTTATTTAAAAACACTTACATAATACACTTTACTTAATATATAAATTAACCATAAATGATTTTTATACAAATGGCAATCAATTTATTTTTGATATTGTAGAAAATTAGTTAAAATGGAAATCAAATGAGAAAGGGGTTTTGTCATAATGATAAACAGTCAACGATTACTTGAAACATTTTTAGAATTAGTCCAAATAAATTCTGAAACAGGACATGAGGAAGTCATTCAACCCATTTTAAAAAAGAAATTTGAAGAACTAGGTTTAAATGTAATTGAAAATCATGCATCAGAAAAGTCATGGTTAGGTGCTAACAATCTTATATGTACTTTACCAGCCACTAGTGCGAAAGAAGATGTGTCTAAAATTTACTTCACTAGTCACATGGATACTGTTGTACCTGGAATAAATATTAAACCTCAAATTAAAGAGGATGGATATATTTATTCTGATGGTAGTACCATTCTAGGTGCTGATGATAAGGCGGGATTAGCAGCATTAATTGAAACCATTCAATATCTTAATGAAAATGAAATTCCACATGGCCAAATCCAATTTATTATTACTGTTGGTGAGGAATCTGGTCTTAAAGGTGCTAAAGATCTAGATTCAACATACATTGACGCTGAGTTTGGTTATGCAGTTGATGCTAGTCAACCCGTTGGCACAACAGTAGTAGGAGCACCAACTCAAATGGTAATAAACACGACTATTTTAGGAAAAACAGCTCATGCTAGTACACCTTCAGAAGGAATTAGTGCAATAAACATTGCTGCAAAAGCTATTAGTCGCATGAAGCTAGGACAAATTGATGACTATACTACTGCTAATATAGGTAAATTTCATGGTGGCTCTGCTACAAATATCGTTGCTGATGAAGTAGTTTTAGATGCTGAGGCACGCTCTCATGACAATCAAAGTATTGAACAACAAGTCGCTCATATGAAGGAAACATTCGAAACTACCGCACAAGAATTAGGTGGTGAAGCAAAAGTTATCATTGAGAAGAGCTACCCTGGTTTTAAATTAGAAAATGATGATAAAGTAACTCAATTTGCTACTAATAGTGCTAGAGAAATTGGATTAGCTGGGGATACTGTTATTGCTGGAGGCGGATCAGATGGCAGTATTATTAATACATTTGGAATCCCTACAGTCATTTTAGGTGTGGGCTATGAACATATTCATACAACATCTGAACGTATTTCAGTGAATTCACTTAATCAATTAGCAAAACAAATTGTCAAAATTATTGAGTTAGTAGCTAAATCGTAATTTAGTTTAGTGAAGTACTTTCAAGTTTTATGATACAATACTATTGAAAAATTGAATGAGAGAGGTAAGTAATATGACTCAACAAATAGGTGTAGTAGGTTTAGCAGTAATGGGTAAAAACCTCGCTTGGAACATTGAATCACGTGGTTATAGCGTTTCTGTATATAACCGTTCAAGCGAAAAAACAGATGAAATGGTTAATGAATCTAAAGGTAAACAAATCCACCCAACATATACTTTGGAAGAATTTGTTAATTCATTAGAAAAGCCACGTAAAATTTTATTAATGGTTAAAGCAGGTCCTGCAACAGATGCAACAATTGACAGTTTACTTCCATTATTAGATGATGATGACATTTTAATTGATGGTGGTAACACTAATTATCAAGATACAATCCGTCGTAATAAAGCCTTAGCTGAAAGTGGTATTAACTTTATTGGCATGGGTGTATCTGGTGGTGAAGTAGGTGCACTTACTGGTCCTTCATTAATGCCAGGTGGTCAAGAAGCAGCTTATAATAAAGTGAGTGATATACTAGATGCAATTGCTGCAAAAGCTAAGGATGGTGCATCATGTGTAGAATATATTGGACCAAATGGTGCCGGCCACTATGTTAAGATGGTTCATAATGGTATTGAATATGCAGATATGCAACTTATAGCGGAGAGCTATGCGATGATGAAAGATTTATTAGGTATGTCACATGAAGACATCTCTAAGACATTTAAAGAATGGAATACTGGTGAATTAGAAAGTTATTTAATCGAAATCACTGGTGATATCTTCACTAAATTAGATGATGACAATGAAGCACTTGTCGAAAAGATCTTAGACACTGCGGGTCAAAAAGGTACAGGTAAATGGACTTCTATCAATGCCTTAGAATTAGGTATTCCTTTAACGATTATTACTGAATCAGTATTTGCTCGTTTCATTTCATCAATTAAACAAGAACGTGTGAATGCTTCTAAGGAATTAAACGGTCCTAAAGCAGAATTTATTGGTAATAAAGATGAATTCTTAGAAAAAATCCGTAAAGCTTTATATATGAGTAAAATTTGTTCATACGCACAAGGATTTGCGCAAATGCGTAAAGCTAGTGAAGAAAATGAATGGAATTTAAAATTAGGCGATTTAGCAATGATATGGCGTGAAGGTTGTATTATTCGTGCTCAATTCTTACAAAAAATTAAAGACGCATATGATAACAACTCAGAATTACAAAACCTTTTATTAGATCCTTATTTCAAAGGTATTGTCACAGAATATCAAGATGCATTGAGAGATGTAGTAGCAACAGGTGTACATAACGGCGTACCAACACCTGGATTCTCTGCCAGCGTAAACTACTATGATAGTTATCGCTCTGAAAATTTACCAGCAAACTTAATTCAAGCACAACGTGACTATTTCGGTGCACATACGTATGAACGTAAAGATAAAGAAGGTATCTTCCATACTCAATGGGTTGAAGAGTAATCACATACTAGTTACAGAAGTAAACCAATTCAATGGTTTACTTCTTTTTTAAAAATTATGCAAACGATTGCACAAAATGATTGACTTCCTAATACGAATTCTATACCATGAAAATATAAGATGATTGAAAGCGTTTACTAAAGTTTGAAGATTGAGGTGATATACAACGGTTACAATTAAAGATGTTGCCAAAGAGGCTAATGTAGCTACATCTACAGTATCGAGGGTGATACGGAACAATGCGAAAATTAGTGAGGCAACTTCAAATAAAGTCAAAGCGGCTATGTCCAAATTAGGATACACACCCAATCAAGCGGCAAGAACATTAATAACAAATAAAACAATGACCATTGGATTAATACAGAAAAGTTCCACTCCTGAAATACGTCAAAATCCATTTAATAGTGACGTTCTTAATGGTATTAATCAGGCATGTAATGTAAGAGGCTATTCAACTAGAATGACTGTGTCGGAAAATAGCAGGGACTTATATCATGAAGTAAAAACAATGATTCAATCTAAAAGTGCGGATGGATTTATTCTTTTATATTCATTGAAAGATGATCCTATTGAGCACCTACTTTATGAGTTTAAAGTTCCTTATCTTATAATTGGAAAATCTTTGAACTACGAAAATATAATACATATTGATAATAATAATATCGATGCAGCTTATCAATTAACACAATATTTATATCATTTAGGACACCGCCATATATTATTTTTACAAGAATCTGGACATTATGCAGTTACAGAAGACAGAACAGTAGGATTTACACAATACTGTGACAACGTTAAACTTTCAAATGACTGTATCGTAATAAAGTCCATGAATGATTTACGTGATTGTATAAAGCAATATTGTATTGATGCTAGTCATACGCCTTCAGTGATTATAACGTCTGATGCTATGTTAAATATGCAATTATTAAATGTGCTTTATGAATATCAACTACGCATTCCAGAGGATGTACAAACTGCCACGTTTAATACATCTTTTCTCACTGAAAATGCAACACCATCTCAAACAAGCGTAAACATTAACCCAGATGTATTAGGCCTCACAGCAGGCAATACAATCATTGATGTATTAAGAAATGAAACTATTTCTTTTAGAGAAAAATTGATTTCAACTCAAATAGTTGAAAGGGTATCAACTACAAAAATATAAAGGAGCATAATTATGAATAAAAATTGGTGGAAAGAAGCAGTAGCGTATCAAGTTTATCCAAGAAGTTTTAATGATACTAACAATGATGGTATTGGTGATTTACCAGGTGTAATCGAAAAATTAGACTATCTTAAAGACTTAGGTATTGATGTTATATGGCTAAGTCCAATGTATAAATCACCTAATGATGATAATGGATATGATATCAGTGATTATCAAGATATTATGGATGAATTTGGTACAATGGAAGATTTTGATCGTCTATTAAAAGGTGTACATGACCGTGGTATGAAACTAATATTAGATTTAGTCGTTAACCATACATCTGATGAGCATCCTTGGTTTATTGAATCAAAATCTAGTAAAGAGAACCCTAAAAGAGACTGGTACATATGGGCAGACCCTAAAGATGATGGTTCTGAACCAAATAATTGGGAGAGCATTTTTAATGGTTCAACATGGCAATTTGATGAAACAACTAATCAATATTACTTCCATTTATTTAGTAAAAAACAACCAGATTTAAATTGGGATAATCCAGAAGTACGTGAATCAGTATTCAACATGATGAATTGGTGGTTTGAAAAGGGTATTGATGGATTCCGTGTCGATGCTATTACACATATCAAGAAAACATTTGAAGCTGGTGACTTACCTGTACCAGAAGGAAAAAAATATGCTCCAGCCTTTGATATAGATATGAATCAACCTGGTATTCACAATTGGCTACAAGAAATGAAAGATAAGTCACTAAGCCAATATGATATTATGACTGTTGGAGAAGCCAACGGTGTAAATCCAGATAATGCAGAAGAGTGGGTTGGAGAAGATAAAGGTAAATTCAATATGATCTTCCAATTTGAACATTTAGGTTTATGGAGTACTGGTGATTCTCAATTTGACGTTAAATCATATAAAGAGGTGTTAAATCGCTGGCAAAAGAGACTAGAAGGAATTGGTTGGAATGCACTTTTCATAGAAAACCATGATCAACCTCGTCGTGTATCAACTTGGGGTAACGATAAAGATTACTGGTTTGAATCTGCTACAAGCCATGCCGTTGTGTATTTCTTACAGCAAGGTACACCTTTTATCTATCAAGGACAAGAAATTGGTATGACCAATTATCCTTTTGAAAGTATTGAAACGTTTAATGATGTTGCGGTTAGAAATGAATATAAAATTGTAAAAGAACAAGGTGGAGACGTTGATCAATTATTAGATAAGTATAGAATGGAAAATCGTGATAATTCTCGTACACCTATGCAATGGAATGATTCTACAAATGGTGGCTTCACAGAGGGAAAACCTTGGTTCCCTGTTAATCCAAATTATAGAGATATTAATGTAGCTCATCAATTAGAAGACGAGCATTCTGTACTTAATTTTTACAAAAAATTGATTCAATTAAAGAAATCTCATGAAATTTATACGTACGGACAGTTTGATTTAATTGATGCAGAAAATGAAAATGTGTTCGCTTATACTAGGCAATTAGAAGGCAAAACTGTAGTGGTTGCAGGTAACTTAACTGATAAACAAAGTTCATTAACATTACCTTTTGATATCGATGAGAATGCAATCAAATTACATAACTACAATAGTCAATTAGATTCAAAATCACTTAAGCCATTCGAAGCATTTGTAGCAGAAATTTAATTCATAAGCAATGTTAGGACATACTTATTTTGTCCTAACCTCTTTTTCTTTTGAAAAATAAAAAATCATTTTACGTCCGTAAATAATACATGACTCATATATTAGAGATGATATAATAAATAAGTCGCCTATCTCTCAGGCGTTTATCTATACGCAGAGAGGGGGTGCTAAAATGGCAGATATTCTTGTGCACATCGTAGCCACAGTAACAAGTGGTTGTATTGTTGCGTTATTTTCGTATTGGCTTCGAAACCGTAACAATAAGTAAATAGGCGACAAGCCACACCAAAAAAATCCCCTCACTACTGGCATAGTGAGGGGATTGGTGCATAAAATGCAGATATTCTTGTTAGTTAGATTATAACACTTATCGTTATAGATTTGCAAAAAGATATGGTGCTTTGATTAGAGAATGTATTTCTTTGATATTTACAAATCATAATTTTCTTGTTCAATTGGCAACCATAATTGAATTTTAGTGAATGGGTCCTCAAATGAGACATCAAAGGGATATATTTCAACATATAAGCTATCTTTTTCATAAGGTAAAGTAAGTTGTAAACTTGATTCGATATAATACCAAGCTTCATTAACCGCATAGTCTATTTCTCCTTGGAGATTAAATTTCGCATAATGTCTTCCAGGTAATATTCTACTTTCTAAATGAGATGGATATCTATCACTTGGAACACCAATAAATAATTCCAATCCATTATCTAATGGACAAGTGATTACAAATAACTCATATGGACTTATATTATTATACCTTTTTAAATCTTTTATTTTACCATCAAGAATTAAATCTTCTAAAAAATCAGGAACTTTATAAGGATTAGATAAATTATTTGCTTCAATATAACGTACATAACCTACTAATGCTATATCTTCCGTGGTATCTAGTCTATATGGATAAGGTGCTCGTTCAGTAGTTGTCAACTTTATATATAAACGTTCTTGTAATTTTAATTCATCTTTTTTTGTAGATGCTTGAATTGGTGAAATCCCATGAAAATCACTAAAATCATTCGCAAAATCATTTGAACTATGATAGTTATACTTTTTTGCGACATCTACTAACCTCGAAGAACTTTGAACCATTTCTTTAGCAGCTGCAGTCATTTTTCTTGCGTGTGCGTAGTGTTCAGGTGATTGTCCAACAATCATTTTAAATGATTGATCAAGATGGTAAGGAGAAAGACCAACGTAATCACTCAAATCTTGCAAATTAAACGGCTCTAATAAACGATCTTCGATAAATACAATTGCCTGTTGTATCTGCTTGATAACGTCCAAAACTCTCACTCCAATAAATTTACAATCATTAACTTTTATTTTACCTTATTTTTAGAAAATATACATCTTAACATGTGTCATATTGAAAATTTTTTAATAGAAAAGGGTGGTAGGACAGAATTTAAAATCAATTCATTGTCCCACCACCAAAAGAATGACTATAGTTGAAAGAGGCTGGCTATGAGCACATGCTCAATTTAGGTAGCTACTATTAAAATAATACTTGAACTCAAAATATTACTTTAGTCCAGAAGGCTTCACTATAGGCTTATCAATTGACTATTTATTGAATATCATCCCACCAATGATTACCATCTCTACTTAATAATAAATCACTTTCTAATGGTCCATTTGTACCTGACTCATAGTTAGGGAAGTTAGGTTCATTCATTGTCCATTCATCTTGTATAACATCAACAAACTTCCATGTAGATTTTAATTCTTCCCAATGTGTAAAGTTTGTAGCATCACCTTTTAAACAATCGAATAATAAATTTTCATAGGCATCCACAGTGTTCATCTTATCTTGAGCACTCATTGCATATGATAATTGAACGGGTTCTGTATCAATACCTTGGATGTTCTTTTTCGCGTTTAAATGAAGTGATATACCTTCATTAGGTTGAATATTAATAACTAATAAGTTTGAATCCAACAATTTATCGGTCTGATAGTATAAGTTCATTGGTACTTCTTTGAACTCAACTACAACTTGAATCGATTTAGATTTCATACGTTTTCCCGTTCTAATATAGAAAGGTACACCAGCCCAACGGAAGTTATCAATTGTTAGTCGGCCTGATACAAAAGTTGGAGTATTTGAATCTTCGGCTACTCGATCTTCATCTCGATAGGCAATGACTTTTTCACCATCAATAAATCCTTCATCATACTGTCCACGTACAAAATTTTGTTTTACTTCTTGAGGATCAAGCTGTCTAAGTGATTTCAATACTTTAACTTTCTCAGCACGTATATCTTCACTATTTAAGCTAATTGGCGCTTCCATAGCTAAAAGGGCCACCATTTGTAACATATGATTTTGTACCATATCTTTTAATGCGCCACTAGATTCATAATAACCTCCACGGTCCTCAACACCTAATACTTCTGAGGATGTTACTTGAATGTTTGAAATGTATTTATTATTCCATAATGGTTCAAACATCGCATTTGAAAAGCGCAAGACTTCTATATTTTGAACCATATCTTTACCTAAATAATGATCAATTCTGTATATTTCTTCTTCTTTAAATGAGCGTCTTAATTGATTGTTTAATTGCTCAGCCGATTTTAAATCACTGCCAAATGGTTTTTCAATAACTAATCGTTTAAAACCAGTAGTATCGGTTAAACCAGACGATTTTAAGTAATCCGAAATAATACCAAAGAATTGAGGTGCCATTGCTAAATAAAATAAGCGATTTCCTTTTAACTGATATTGTGAATCTAATTCATTTGAAAAACTCAATAATGAATAATAACTTTGTTCATCACTTACATCATGTTTAAAATAATATACATGTTCCATAAATGCATCAATTTGATCCGTATCTTTGACATGCTTTTGGATAGAACTTTTAACTTGTTCACGAAAGACTTCGTTCGTGTAATCTCTACGTCCAATTCCAATTATTGCAATATGTTCATCTAAATTATCTTGTTGAAATAAGTGGAATAGTGATGGAAATAATTTTCTATGACTTAAATCTCCGGTAGCACCGAAAATAGTAATTAAACAAGGAATATGTTTAGAATGTTTACTCAAGTTCAAAACCTCAATTCTATTAATACTATGATTGTATTATTATAAATTATATTTGCACCGCTTCAAACTGATTTGCCTAATATTTATTATTTTGCTAGGGCACTTATATAATAGAATGATGCACAATTTAATATCATTATAACTCAAAATGTATCTAATGTATTTATTTTATGTCTTTTTATAGCAAAAATAACCACATATGATAAAATATACTGAAGGAAAAGGAGGCATATGCATGGAAGTTACATTCTTCGGAACAAGCGCTGGGTTACCTACTAAAGAGAGAAATACTCAAGCTATAGCTTTGAACCTTGAGCCTTTTTCGAATAGTATATGGCTATTTGATGTCGGAGAGGGCACACAACATCAAATATTACATCATTCAATTAAGCTAGGAAAAGTTGACCATATTTTTATAACGCATATGCACGGAGATCATATTTTCGGATTGCCTGGACTACTTACAAGCCGTTCTTTTCAAGGTGGAGAAGACAAACCACTGACAGTTATTGGTCCTAGAGGTTTACAGCAATTTATTGAGACTACACTAAGATTATCTGAATCTCATCTAAACTATCCGATTACTTATATAGAAATTGATAATCATTTCACATATCATCATAAAGGATTCTCAATTAGTGCACATTTGTTAAATCATGGTATCCCTTCTTATGGTTATCGCATTGAATCTCCGACGACACCAGGAACAATTGATGTTGAGGCACTTAAATCAATTGGTTTATATCCTGGACCAAAATATCAAGAAGTAAAATCTTATGATAATTTTGAACATGAAGGACAAGTATATAATTCGGAAAATTTCAAAGGGCCAGCTAAACCCGGACCAATTATATCCATCTTTGGTGATACAAAACCATGTCAGTCGGAATTAAGCATTGCTAAAGATTCTGATGTAATGATTCATGAAGCTACATACATTGAAGGCGAAAAAACATTAGCAAATAATTATCACCATAGTCATATTGAAGATGTTTTTGAATTAATAAAACAAGCTAATGTAAAAAGAAGCTTAATCACACATTTAAGTAATCGCTATAATCACGAGAATATTCAACTTATTAAACAACAATTAAAGACACATGAAGATGTTCCAAATTTTGAATTTGTTAAAGATTTTGATACGTTTAAAATTTAAATACTACTAATTCTTTAAAGTAAGTATAATTAAAATTACAAAGTAAGAGATTAGGATAATGAAGTCACAGATAAATCATTATCCTAGTCTCTTTTACAGTAAAATTTAATTATCTTCATTTTTAGATAATTCAACGCTACGATGAACTGCTGCATTCAAACAATCCTTAAAGATTGCTTCAATATCATGTTGAGCTAATGCATTTAAACCCGCTTGAGTTGTTCCACCTTTAGAAGTAATATTTTTACGCAACTGTTCCATACTTAAATCTGATCTTTCAATCATCTTACTTGTACCAATAATTAAATTTTTAATTGATTCTTCAACTTGATCTTTCTCAAGACCTAAATCTGTACCTGCTTTAACATATTGTTCAAAGACATGATATAAAAATGCAGGACCGCTTCCTGTAATCGCAGTTACTTGATGTAAGTGGTCTTCATCCACCTCAATTACTGAACCAAAAGCATTTACTAAATCGATAACCTCTTCCTTTGATTTAGGTCCAAAATTTCCTGAAAAGCTGATACCTGTTACAGAATGACCAACTTGTGCATTTGTATTAGGCATAATTCGAGCGATAGGATTTTCAACATGTAATTGTTCCTGAATATAATTGATAGGTAAACCAGCCATAATAGAAATAAAGCGATTGTTTTCATTGATATATGGTTGAATTCTTTGTGCTACTTTTTCGAAATCATAAGGTTTAGAACCTAAGAAGACATAATCTGCGTCTTGTAATAAGTTTTCATCATCGTAGCTGTATTCAACACCTAATTCCTCAGCGAAATTTTTTAACGCTTCTTCATTCGATTTATTTGTTAAGTAAATATCATGTGACTTTAATTTTTTTGAATTAATTATACCTTTGAAGATTGCTTGTGCCATATTTCCTGCACCATAAAATACTAATTTCATTGACAACATCATCCTCACTCTTTAATTTATAAAACCATAGTAACATACTAGTAGCACTTTTTTTATAAAAGTTAGTGCTACTATACGCATGAGCTTTAGCTCAAGTGATCCCAGAGCACTTTTTTTATAAAAGTTAGTGCTACTATACGCACGAGCTTCAGCTCAGGTGATCCCAAGGCACTTTTTTTATATAATAGATAACTTTATGTATGAAATGATTTAGGTTATTATAATCTTAATCATAATTAAAGAGGGTATTACTATGTTAGGTAAACATTATATCGTTACTGGAGGCACTAGTGGATTGGGGCTTGAAATCACTAGGCAACTTATCAAAAAAGGGGCTCATGTTTCAATTCTTGCTAGGAACAAAGAAAAATATAAACAAATCAATTTCAAACCATTTGAAAAAAGAGTACAAATGCTAACTTGTGATTTGCAAGATAAAAATGCTATTAGCATGTTACCACAATATATCGATACTCAAATTGACGGTATCATATATAGTGCTGGGCTTGGATATTTTAAATCGATAAGTCAACATTCCACTAATGAAATGTTAGAAACTTACGAAGTTAATATCATCGGTTTTAATTTATTACTGCATGCCTTACTGCCATATTTATCCAAACATGCGAGTATTGTAGGGATTTCGAGTCAAGCAGCATTCATCTCACAAGCAAATGCGGCTCATTATGGTGCGTCTAAAGCGGCTTTTAATGCAGTTCTAAATGCACTTCGTTTAGAACAGCCATCTTACCATGTCATGTTAGTTCATCCCGGACCTGTTCGAACGCCTTTTCACGAAAAAGCAGATCCAAGTCTCGCATATGCACATAAGTATGACGCAATGATGTTAGATCCAACACTATTAGCTAAAGATATTATTGACGGTATTATTAAACGTAAATGTGAAATCAATCAACCTAAATGGATGCACTCCGCTTTAAAATTTTATCAATTATGCCCTAGATTTCTTGAATCGCTTTTTCCATTTTTATTTAAAAACAAACAGTAAATAGGAGTGATTGCATGTTATGTTGTGTGAACCGAGACGTCAAACAATGTATTGAGAATGTGAATACACTATCACCACAATCAATTTTTACTATTACAGATTTATTAGGACAAGACTATTATGATTCATTAGATTCTGCCGAACAATCATTTATAGATTTCAAATTTCATGAGCTAATATTAAGAGGGGAAATCATGAATGTAGTCATTAAAGAAGAAAGTGAACATGATAAACATAGGTATTTAAAGCAATATTAAATTAAATCAATTTAAATTGAAACAAAAGGTGTTTAGGACAAGTTTTTAATTTATTGTCCCTAACACCTAAGTGATTATTTAAAAATTAATTAAGCATGTTATCTATTTTAAATGTTGAGTATATTCTAAGTTCTTCACTCTTTCTCGAGCTGCTTTCACTTGATCAAGACTTACTTTTTTATTGTAATTATTAACGTTTTCTTCTAATTGCTGTGGCAAACTAGCGCCAACGATAATTGCGCCAAGTGCATCATGAGATTTTAAATATTCAAAAGATAAAGCACTAAGATTACTTTCTATTTCTTTAACAGAAGCAATCGTTTCTCCTAAATCATGATGTGTATAATCAAATATGCCCTTACTAAATTTATGATCTAAAGCATCAATACTATCGGAGGTTAACAACCCTTTAAATACGGGTCCGCGTGCTAACACTTTAACGCCTTTCGCATGGATGTCACTCAATAATTGTTCTGGACGATTATCAATTAAATTAAATTGCGACATAATTGTCTCGATTTCACTATGTTTTAAATAATAATCAATAACATTTGGGCGTATTGAAGAAATACCATATGCCTTAATGATACCTTCTTGCTTTAATTCATTAAATGCACTAATCGTTTCATCCAATGGATCACCTATTGTACCACCATGTAATTGATATAGATCTATATGATCTAGTCCTAATCGTTTTAATGATCCCTTTACACTTTCTTTAATATATTTCTTAGAAGGGTCCCATGTTGTACCTCCATCTTCAGTAGGGCGATTTCCAACTTTTGTTCCAATTACAATATCATCACGATTTTGATATTTTTTTAAAGCTTTGCCCACAATTTCTTCATTAGTCCCTCTATCATAAATATCAGCAGTATCAAAATAAGTGATACCACTTTCGATTGCTTTTTCAATGATAGGTTCAGCATTAGCATACTCTGTACCTAAACTCATACAACCTAACCCTAATTCTGAAATTTCGATGCCACTCTTTAAAATATTCTTTTGCATGTCCAATCTCCTTTCGATACACTTTAGGTAACGCATTCATCTTACCAATTTATATAATGAATTAAAAGGGACGTGAATTTAATGGAATTTAATGAAAAGACGTTTGATAGAACAGTAATTTATAATGGCAAAATTATAGATTTAGAAATTCATGATGTGGAGTTGCCTGATGGCAATACATCTAGAAGGGAATTAGTCTACCATAACGGTGCAGTGGCAGTCTGTGCAATAACGCCTAATGATGAAGTATTACTTGTTAAGCAATTTCGTAAACCAGTTGAAAAAGCTTTGTTAGAAATACCTGCTGGAAAATTAGAACAAGATGAAGTTCGTGAAGAGGCTGCCAAACGAGAATTAGAAGAAGAAACAGGTTATGTGACCAATAATTTAGAATTTATAACAGACATGTATGGTTGTCCTGGATTCACAAATGAAAAACTCACTATATACTTCAGCAATAATCTAAGCGAAGGGCAACTTAACCTAGATGAAGATGAGTTTGTTGAATTGCATAAAGTACCGATTTCAGATATAAAAGCATTGCTTGATAATCATGAAATAGAAGATGCTAAAACAATAATTGGTTTACAATATATATTATTAAATTATAATCATTCTAATTAAGTGCTGTAAATCTCTTGCATTTAACTGAAAATATTGGTAATTTAGTAATTGAAATATTTTCAATTTAAAATGATTATAATTATTGATAGAGGAGTGTCGCTCCCATGGAAGAACGATTACATCGAGTTAAACAACAATTACAACAGTCTTCATATAAATTAACACCACAAAGAGAAGCCACAGTACGAGTTCTAATTGAAAATGAAAAGGATCACCTAAGCGCGGAAGATGTTTATTTAAAAGTGAAAGACAAAGCACCTGAAATTGGACTAGCCACTGTTTATAGAACATTAGAACTTTTAGCTGAAATAAAAGTAGTTGACAAAATTAATTTTGGTGATGGTGTTGCACGCTTTGATTTAAGAAAAGAGGGCGCTAAACACTTCCATCACCATTTAGTGTGTATGGAATGTGGTAAAGTTGATGAAATTCATGAAGACTTATTACCTCAAGTTGAAGAAAGAGTAGAAACAGAATATAACTTTAAAATTCTTGATCACAGATTAACTTTTCACGGCGTTTGCGCTGAATGCCAAGCTAAAGGAAAATAGATTAACTTATAGGCTAGGACAATTTTAAATCATTGTCTTAGTCTTTCTTAATACTATTACATAAAAATGATTTTGAGTTTATTCAAATAGAGGTGTTGTCATGGAAACAATTATCGAGGAATATTTAAAATTTATACAAATTGAAAAAGGTTTAAGTGAAAATACGATTGGCGCTTATCGCAGAGATTTGAAAAAATATCAATTATATATGCAAGAACAAAAAATTGCTCATATTGATTTTATAGATAGACAAACAATACAAGAATGCCTTGGTTCTCTAATAGATCAAGGCGCGTCCGCGAAATCCATTGCAAGATTTATTTCAACAATACGTAGTTTTCATCAATTTGCTTTACGCGAAAAATATGCTGCTAAAGATCCCACCGTTTTAATAGAAACGCCTAAGTACGAAAAAAAACTTCCAGATGTTTTAGATGTTGAAGAAGTAATTCAGTTACTAGAAACACCGGATTTAACTAAAAATAATGGGTATCGCGATCGTACAATTTTAGAGTTATTATACGCAACAGGCATGCGTGTTACTGAATTAATACAAATCGAGATAGATGATGTCAACTTAATTATGGGATTTGTTAAAGTTTTCGGTAAAGGGAACAAAGAGAGAATCATTCCTTTAGGTGACACTGTCATTGAATACTTAGATACTTATATCAATACTGTTAGACCTCAATTACTTAAAAAAACGGTAACGAATGTACTGTTTTTGAACTTGCATGGTCGACCTTTGACACGTCAAGGTATATGGAAACTAATTAAACAATATGGTTTAAGAGCGGATATTACTAAAACTTTGACCCCACACACATTAAGACACTCGTTTGCTACTCATTTATTAGAAAATGGCGCAGATTTACGAGCAGTTCAAGAGATGTTAGGTCATTCTGATATTTCTACTACTCAGTTATATACACATGTTTCTAAAACTCAAATCAGACAGATGTATAACCAATTTCATCCGAGAGCCTAGACCACAAATAAATACTCCTTAAATTGGGAGTGGATTAAGAATACTTTAATAAAAGTTTCCAAAAATATATTTTATAATTAATGTAAGTCGAGCTACACTACATTTTATTTTAAATCTTTTCCACTCCTAATATTTTGTTTTTCAATCATCGCTTGATGTCTTGCACTGATTACATCACTTCTATCTCGTTTTTTATGATGATTAACTATATATTCATCTTGAGTTAAAAGTGTTGTAAATTTGTAATCTGGATAAGTATTAATAATCTGTTTTTCAAAAATATTATTTACCGGTATGTATACAGGTTTAAAAGATTTTGAATCTTCAATGGATTTAATTTGACTTAAAATTAATGTTTTATAATCTTGCTCATTAAGTTGCAACAACGTTTTATCATTTGCTTTTTCAAAAGTGCTCAATGACTTTTTCAAAGTTACAAGTGCACCTTTTGTATTACCTCTTCTATAATGGTACATAGCAGTTGAAAATAAAATTAAACTCACTATGCCATCCTTTTTAGAAAAATTTATATTTGATTTCCATGCTTCTTCCAAAATATCATGACACAAGAAATAATGTTGGTGTTTGTGAAAATAATAATAAAAATCGATTAAGGCTTTGTCCAATCCATC
This sequence comes from Staphylococcus sp. AtHG25, assembly GCF_003217445.1. Classification (NCBI taxonomy): domain Bacteria; kingdom Bacillati; phylum Bacillota; class Bacilli; order Caryophanales; family Staphylococcaceae; genus Staphylococcus; species Staphylococcus sp. AtHG25. Next base: position 117,958 of record NZ_QJSN01000005.1, read on the forward strand.
TCATCCTTAATTTAATGTTTGTATTATTCATGCTATAATATTTTAAGAAATTATGCACGATAGAGATTCAATATGAGGACGATTAATATGTATGAAGTAAAATTAGATGCCTTTAATGGCCCATTAGATTTGCTACTCCACTTAATTCAAAAATATGAAATTGATATTTATGATATACCAATGAAATCATTAACAGAGCAATATATGCAATACGTCCACGCTATGAAGCAACTAGAAATAAATGTAGCTAGTGAATATTTAGTTATGGCTTCAGAGCTATTAATGATAAAAAGTAAATTATTACTCCCTCAACATGATGTAGACGATAACCTTGAAGAAGATCCACGTGAAGATTTGGTAGGGCGATTAATTGAATATCAAAATTATAAAGAATACACACAATTGTTAACTGAGAAAAAAGAAGAGCGAGAGCACTATTTTACTAAACACCCAACTGACCTATCCCATCTTGAGAAAAGCGTAACATGGGATGAAAGCCAAACCTTAGATTTAACAGATTTAATTGTTGCTTATCAACGCGTTAAAAGCAGATTAGCTCTTAATAAGCCTAAGACAGTTGAAATAATTAAAGAAAGTTTCACTATTCAACAAGCTACTGAAAAGGTAACTACACAATTAAAGCATCATACATCTTTTAATTTCTTCAGTTTATTTACTTTTAGCGAGCCAATAGAACAGGTGGTTACTCACTTTTTAGCTATATTAGAGATGTCTAAATCAGGAGTAATCAACATAGAACAAGTTAGAAGTTTTGATGATATACGTATCATTAGAGGAGTGAATTTTAATATTGGATAAACACGGAATCATAGAAGCATTACTATACACAGCTGGGGATGAAGGGCTTGACGAAAAGCAATTATTAGAAATTCTCGATATTAATCAAGCTAAATTATCTGAATTAATTTCATCATACACCTCTAGTGGTTTAATAATTCAAAAATTTGGTTCAACATATATTTTAACTTCAAAAAAAGAAGCTTCCCCTTATATCGAACAATTAATTGAACAAAAATCTAATATGAAATTATCTCAAGCTGCAATGGAAACATTATCAATTATTGCATATAATCAGCCATTGAGTCGTAGTGACATAGAATTAATTAGAGGAATTAATTCTGATGGTGCAGTTAGAACATTAATTGCACGAGGATTAATTGAAGCTAAAGATGTAGAAAATTCTCGTAGTCATGCTTTACAAACAACGAATTTGTTTTTAAATGTATTTGGAATAGAAAAAATTGAAGATCTACCAACAACTGAAGAAGATGAAGAAGAAATGGAAGATTTCTTTAGTAATTTAGTAAATCAAAAAGGAGATACAAAATGAGTAAAGAATTAGAAAGGCTTCAAAAACGAATTGCTAATAGTGGATACACATCACGAAGAAAAGCTGAAACTTTAATTACCGAAGGCAAAGTTAAAGTTAACGGTCAAACCGTAACTGAATTAGGTACTAAAGTAAAAAGTTCTGATACAGTTGAGGTTGAAGGAATTAAAATTGAACAAGAAGACAAAATGTATATTTTGTTCTTTAAACCAACTCAAGTTATAACAAGTGTGTCTGACGATAGAGGACGAACTGTGGTTACTGACTACTTTAAAGATTTAGAGACAAGAATTTATCCTGTTGGTAGATTAGATTATGATACATCAGGATTATTGTTACTTACTAATGATGGCGAATTTACAAACTTAATGACCCATCCAAGATATCATATTCAAAAAAAATATGTGGCTAAATTAAAAGGTTACCTCATGAGAGAAGAAGTTAAAGCTTTAGAAAATGGAATTGAACTTGAAGATGGTTTTACCCAACCAGCTCAAGTCAAAGTAAAAAAGCAAGATAAAGATAAAAATATTACACTTGTAGAAATCACTATTAGTGAAGGACGAAATCGACAAGTTCGTCGTATGTTCGAGCATTTTGGACATCAAGTTGATAAATTAACAAGAATTGAGTTCGGCAACTTGAACCTTAAAGGATTAAATGCAGGTGAGGGCAGAGTACTGACACCTCATGAAGTTAAAGTACTAAGACATATGGCAGAAAATGGAAAATAAATGAAGTATATTTAACAATAGCAAGAGAAATTAAATGATATTAATTTCTCTTGCTATTTTTTTCACAAAGTTAATTTTAAAGTAAAGCTTTCAATCATGCTGTATGCTATAATAATGAGTGAATTGAGCATGTGTAGGAGGTATAAACAAAATGACAAATGAAATATTAATTGTAGACGATGAGGATAGAATCAGAAGATTATTAAAACTATACCTAGAGAGAGAATCGTTTACGATTCATGAAGCAAGTAATGGCAAAGAAGCTTATAATCTTGCTATAGAAAATGACTATGCGTGCATACTTTTAGACTTGATGTTACCAGAAATGGAAGGTATTGAAGTAGCATCTAAGTTACGTGAACATAAAGACACACCTATTATTATGCTTACAGCTAAAGGCGAAGAAACAAATAGGGTAGAAGGATTTGAGTCTGGCGCAGATGATTATATCGTCAAACCATTCTCACCAAGAGAGGTTGTTTTAAGAGTAAAAGCATTATTACGTAGAACGCAATCTTCTAAACCTGAACAAAGTGAACCTCATGCAAGAGATGTTATTGAATTTAACCATTTAATTATTGATAATGATGCGCATCGTGTATTAGCAGATAACCAACAAGTTAATTTAACTCCAAAAGAGTACGAATTACTTATTTATTTAGCTAAGACGCCTAATAAAGTGTTTGATCGTGAACAACTTTTAAAAGAAGTATGGCATTATGAATTTTATGGTGATTTAAGAACAGTAGACACTCATGTTAAACGCCTGCGTGAGAAACTTAATCGTGTATCAGAAGATGCTGCACATATGATTCAAACTGTTTGGGGTGTTGGTTACAAATTCGAGGTAAAATCTAATGACGAATCGACTAAATAGTGTGGTAATAAAACTGTGGTTAACTATACTTTTCATAGTAACGACAGTTTTAATTTTATTAAGTGCGGCATTAATTACTTTTATACAATACTACTACACACAACAAACTGAAAATGCTATAAGAGAAGATGCGTCTAGAATCAGCCACTTAGTTGAACAAGCTGATAATAAAACTTTAGCTATAGAACACAGCCAACAATTAATAGATGGATCAGGTGGCGTTATTATAATGGCTAATAAATCTTCAAGTTTTAAAAATTCAAATAGCAATACTAAAGACAAAATGCTTGAAGAGATACACAAGAATTCGCAATTCCAACGCGTCTTCTCTCAAGGAAAGTCTACCACTCAAAATATAACAATAAGTAATAACGGTAATTCCCATTCCTATATTTTGTTAGGCTATCCTATGAAAGCACAAGAAAATGCAAATTCAAAATATAGTGCAGTATTCATTTATCAAGATTTAAAGTCTATTGAAGATACTAATAATGCAATTACCATTATCATTTTAATCACCGCCATTATATTTATCGCTATTTCAACAATATTTGCATTCTTTTTGTCAAATAGAATTACTAAACCTTTACGACAACTTAGAACTCAAGCTATTAATATTTCTAAAGGTGATTATTCAAAACAGACAAGTGTTTCAACTAAAGATGAGATAGGCGAATTATCACATACGTTTAATAATATGAGTTCTGAAATACAAGAGAATATAGAGGCACTTTCAACTCAAAAAAATATAAGAGATAGTTTGATTAATTCTATGATTGAAGGTGTATTGGGTTTAAATGATAAGAGGGAAGTTATTCTTTCAAATAAAATGGCTGACGATATTATTAAATCAATAGACAAAACTGTATATAAAGACATTGAAAAGCAAATTGAAACTACATTTGTTTCAAAAGACACCGAATTCCAAGAATATGAGATTAATAATAAATATTACGTCATAATCATGAGTTATGTAGAGAGAATTCAACAAGATGGCCGTAGTGGAATTGTAGTCATTGTAAGAGATATGACTAATGAACATAATTTAGATCAGATGAAGAAAGATTTCATTGCCAATGTTTCACATGAATTACGTACACCTATTTCGTTATTACAAGGTTACACTGAATCAATTGTAGATGGTATTGTCACTGAACCAGAAGAAATTCGAGATTCTTTATCAATTGTATTAGATGAAACTAAACGTTTAAATCGATTAGTAAATGAATTATTAAATGTAGCTCGCATGGATGCAGAGGGTTTAACTGTTAATAAAGAAAAACAACCCATTAAACCTTTACTATCTAAAATGCAAATGAAATATAAACAACAGGCTGATGATTTAGAATTAAATATGTCATTAGAACCAAACATCGGTGATGAATTGTGGGAATACGATGCCGATCGCATAGACCAAGTTCTAACAAATTTAATTGACAATGCCACACGTTATACTCAACCAGGTGATTCAATATCAATTACAACAACTACGGATGATTCCTATCAAACATTGTACATTAAAGATACTGGTAGTGGCATATCCCCAGAGCATCTTGAACTCGTATTCGACAGATTTTATAAAGTAGAGACTTCAAGAACTAGAGGTAAACAGGGAACTGGTTTAGGACTATTTATCTGTAAAATGATAATCGAAGAACATAGTGGTACTATTAAAGTTGAAAGTGAAGTAAACAAAGGTACAACATTCATAATTAAGTTACCAAAGCCTAAAAATAAATATACCTATTAATATATTTATTTTATCTAAGAGCAAACACCTTCTACTTAAGAATGGTGTATTGCTCTTTTTAAAATAAGTCTAAGCATCATTATTGCGCAATGCTTTCACATAAGGTAATATAAAAATTAAATTAATCAATTATATAATTCATCTTCGGGGTAGGGTGCAATTCCCAACCGGCAGTAAATTAAGCCTGCGACCCGCTTCTTTGAAGTGGCTGATTCAGTGGAAATCTGAAGCCGACAGTATAGTCTGGATGGGAGAAGATGGAGGTTTTTTTGTTGTGCAAAATTATCTCCTATTCTATGTAAGATGAATGGAAGGAGAAAATTAAATATGCAACAAAACAAACATCTTATCACTATTAGCATGTTAAGTGCCATAGCGTTTATTTTAACATTCATTAAATTTCCGCTACCTTTTTTACCACCATACTTAACATTAGACTTTAGTGATGTTCCAACTTTATTAGCAACATTTCTTTTAGGTCCCATTGCTGGTATTTTAGTAGCACTTATCAAAAATATACTTAATTTTTTATTCAATATGGGAGATCCTGTTGGTCCATTTGCCAATTTTTTAGCAGGTGTTAGTTTCCTGTTATCCGCTTATTATGTAACTAAGCGTCAAGGCCATCATAGTGATACACCACGTTCATTGGTTGTGGGGCTAGCAATAGGTACTATAGTGATGACTATCGTACTTAGTATACTGAATTACTTTGTTTTACTTCCATTATATGGAATGATTTTTAATTTAGGTGATGTCTTTAACAATCTAAAAATTATCATTTTATCAGGAGTTATACCTTTCAATATTATAAAAGGTATCGTGATTTCAATTATATTTACGCTTTTATACAGAAGATTAAAACGCGTATTATCATAGAAAACCTCCTAATGTTGAACTAATTATTCAACATTAGGAGGTTTCATTATTAATTCACTCACAATATGTGACTATTCAAATTTAAGAGCATCACCATCAAATGGTTCTTCTTCAATCTTAATTGAATCAGTCGGACAACCTTCAAGCGCATCTTCCATATCTTCATATAATTCTTCTGGTACTTCTGCAGTACCTTGATTATCATCAAGGATTACGAAAGCAATACCTTCGTCGTCATAATCGTAAATGTCAGGTGCAGCAGCACCACATGCTCCACAAGCAATACATGTATCCATATCAACGATTGTATACTTTGCCAAATTCTTCGCCTCCTTTGATAAAAATGCTACACTAGTATAACAAATGTTAAATAACACTTCGATTAATTTATTTACTATTCTATTAGTTATATAAAGTGAGGATTCATTAATGCACTCAATTATTACCTATGCATCAAATCATTCATTCGATTATAAAACCAATAAAAGTATTTATAATATTTTGAATGGAAAAAAATCACATCAAACATTTTTTGATGCATGTTCCCAACAACTTTTATCATTATATCATAGTTTACCTAAATTAAAATATCCGTCTTTTGAGCGATTTTTAGATACCTATAATAATCAAAATACTGACATTACAATACATCCAAGATATACATACGATAGTATGATTCAAACTTTTAGTTGCATTCAATTACTAATACAAACTATAACTCATTTTAAAAACAACCACTTAAACTTTATACCAATTACACAACAAATAACTGTTCAAAGTAGAGTGAAACAAATCTATTCAAAAATACTGGAACAAAATTTAGTTGATGATTTTGAAAAAGAAATCGAACAGCTCTTTCATTTTATTGATGAAAAATGTAGTAACAACTGTTTAATCCATTATTATCTACAAGGTTATGAAGAACCTATGTATACGCGACAGCAAGTTTCTTTAATAGAAGATATACCTGTAACTAAGTTATTTGAACTTGAACTCAATAATTTAGTGCAAATGATGTTTGCATTAGAAAACGATAAACAATTTACTATATTAACTCAAACAATCATATTACCGACTTTGTTAAATAAGACGACAATTACGTATCATCAATTACTCAAAGGTCTTTCTATGGATGAGGCTGCAGTGACCCAAAATGTTAAAATTAACACAATCGAAGATCACGTTCTTGAATTATTTATAAAAGGATATTTTTCAGAATACCAAACCTTTGTTAATGGCCCACAAACAAGTGAATTTATAGCATTTTATTATCAAAACAGAGGACATAGATTAAAATTATATAAAGAAGAATTTGATCAATTATCTTATTTTCAAATTAAATTGTTAATAGTCGGTATTGAGAGAGGTGAATTGAGTGCTTGAAGAAAAATTGAGAGAATGGTTCGGATTCTCATCATTTAATCCTGGTCAAAAAGAAATAATCAAAAGTGTAGTTAGTAAGAAAGATACCCTAGGTATTCTTCCTACGGGGAGTGGTAAAAGCTTATGTTACCAAATGCCAACCTATATGAAAGGAAAGCCAACATTAATAATATCTCCGTTAATCTCTCTTATGGATGACCAAGTGATGCAATTGAAAGCTCAAGGTGAGAAATTTGTTACTTCTATTCATTCAGGCATGGATGAAAATGAAAAACAACAAAATATAAATTCATTACACAAAAGTCGCTTTGTTTTTTTAAGTCCAGAATTTATTTTACAAACACAAAACTTTAAATTAATTAGGAAAATTGACTTCGGATTAATTGTACTTGATGAGGCACATTGTTTATCTGAATGGGGTTATGATTTCCGACCTCATTATGCATTAATAGGTAAGATAACATCTCATTATAAAAATGCATCAATACTGGCTTTAACAGCTACAGCACCACCTCATTTAGAAAATGACTTGAATCTTATCTTATCTAGGAAATTAAACGTAATTAAGACTTCTATGAATCGGGAGAATATATCTTTTTCTCATCTTAACTTTGAAAATGATGGTGCTAAAATTAAGTGGCTATTAAACTTTTTAGAACAATCCGGTCCAACTATTATTTATGTTTCATCTAAAAAGGTCTGTTTAGAATTAGCCAATATGATATACGACCATGGTTATTTAACCGGTATTTATCATGGTGATTTATCTTATCAAGAACGACATACTGTACAAAATCAATTTATGGAGAACTTTATACCCGTTATCGTGGCTACTAGTGCTTTTGGCATGGGCGTTAATAAAAAAGACATTAGAACAGTCATCCATTTTCATTTATCAACAAGTCCTTCAAATTACTTACAAGAAATTGGTAGAGCCGGGAGAGATAATTTACAAAGCCAAGCGATTAGTCTATATCAGCCAGACGATAGCTATATATTAGAGACATTATTGTTTAGTGATGCGATAACTACTGAAGACATCGATGCTTTTGATATAGGTGCTTTTTTACCTCCTCAAAAGCAAGAAATACTAACCATATTGAGTCAAAGATATTCATCCAACGTACTCAAAACAATTTTTGACAATTCATTAATTCGAAAAAAATTAGGTTATCAAAGAATGATCGGTTATACATCCCTAGATCAATGTAGACGTCGTTATTTATTAGAATTTTTTGGTGATAATCCAACTCAACCTCAGCAATGTTGTGATATAGATTCTAATTTGATGCCTATAAAAGTTACCAATAGAAAAAAAGTTAAAAGAAAGTTAAGTTATACTGAAAAGTTAAAATATTTATTTAAAGTATAGTTTCTTTTCTTTACTAAATTTATTTTAAGAGGATATAATTATAATACTTAAAGTTTTTCAAGAAATATTTAAATACTATACATATTTCACGCTTTGTGGGGTATATGGTATGTGATATTTAAATAATTATTTAAGAGAGGATGATGACCGTGTCTAAAAATAATTTTAGAGATGATTTCGAAAAAAATCGTCAGTCTATTAATTCTGATGATCAATTCGAAGATAATACAAACGAGTTTGATGAAAATTCAAATGAGTCCAATGACTTTGATAATCAATCAGACCAACAATTCCCACCTAGAAACGCACAAAGACGTCAAAGAAGACGTAACCAAGCTACTAATAAAAACAGAAAATTTGATAATCAAAGTTCTGATTCAAACGCTAATGGTTCACTTGATGATCGACACGATGAAGACTCTTTCAATGAGTTACAACACAATCAGCAAGAAGAGCATCTAGATAACGAGCCAATACATAAGGATGACAAACGTTCTTTTGATAGAGACTTTAATGATGATGATCGTAATCGTCGTAATCATGAAGAAAATATCGATGAGCGTCAAGATAATCGAAATCACAAAGATAAACGTCAAGATAATCGAAATCACAAAGATCAACAAAACAAAAAGTCTCGACATGGCAAAGACGCTGAAATAGCTGGAGGTTCCGCAGTCGCTGGAGCTGCTGCTGCTAAAGCTGCAAAAGACAAACGTAAAAAAGATGCACATCATGACTCAAAATATAACGAACATAAAGATGATCGTGGTTTAAATAACGATAATCAATATGATCAAAACAGAAAACATGATAAAGACCTTCATGACGACCATCTTGACGCCAAAGATAACCATTCTAAAGAAGAACCCAAAAAAGGTAATAAAGGTAAAAAAGCAGCAGTTGGTGCCGGTGCAGCTGGTGCGGCTGGTGCGGCTGGCGCAGCTGGAGTAGCAGCTGCAAAACATAAAAAAGACCATAAAAATAATAATCATAACCATAAAGATAATCATAGCCATAACAGAGATCATCAAGACGATCATAGAAATCATAAACATGACGATGGTAATGATGGATTCCAAGCTCACAATGGTAAAAAGAAACGTGGTCTAGCAGGTATTTTACTTCCACTTATCGCTTTATTACTTATTCTAGCTGCACTTGCTATCTTTATTGGAATGTATTTAAACAACGATAAAAAAGATAGCAACCAAGCAGATAACAAAACAGAACAAACTGCTAACAAAGATAACAACAAAGATAATAAAGACAAAGCTAGTAATGATAGCGACAAAGACAAAGCTAGCAGTGACAAAGATAAAGAAAAAGCAACTAATGATGACGACTCAAATGACAAAGCTACAACAGACAATGAATCATCTAGTAATTCAAGTGATGATAATAGTAGCACTTCAGATAATAGTACTTCATCAAATTCATCTGATAACGTTTCATCATCAGATAATAATGGTAGTAACTCAAATAGTGACAATAACAATGGTAACTCTCAAGCTACATCAAACAGTAGCAGTCAAAGTAACAGCAATAATAATCAATCAAATAGTTCTAATTCAGGACAACAAACTCACGTAGTATCAGGTAATGAAAACTTATACCGTATCGCTATTCAATACTACGGAGAAGGTACTGTTGAAAATGTAAATAAACTTAAACAAGCTAATGGCTTATCAAGTAATAATATTTCTAACGGTCAAAAATTAATAATCCCACAATAACTTAATCATTATTCTAAAGAGACTGAAACAAAATTGTTTCAGTCTTTTTTTGTTTCAATGCACATATAATTTTAATTTTATATAAATATTGTGAGTGCTATTCTATTTAGAAATAGCGAAACAACTGCTATAATATATGGGTGATTAAAGGAGGCCAATGACATGCAAAGCATAGAAAGTATTATTATCGGCGGAGGCCCATGCGGTTTAAGTGCTGCTATTGAACAAAAAAGAAAGGGTATTGATACATTAGTCATCGAAAAAGGGAATGTTGTAGATGCTATATATAAATATCCAACACACCAAACATTTTTCTCATCTAGTGATAAATTAAGTATCGGTGATATTCCTTTTATAGTCGAAGAAAGTAAACCCCGACGCAATCAAGCACTAGTATATTATAGAGAAGTTGTTAAACATCATCAGTTAAATGTTCATGCATTTGAAGAAGTACTCACTGTTAAAAAAATTGACAATAAGTTCACTATAACAACTACTAAAGATGTTTATGAGTGTAAATTTTTAACTGTTGCAACCGGTTATTATGGTCAACATAATAAGTTAGAGGTTAAAGGGGCAGAACTTCCTAAAGTACAACATTATTTTAAAGAAGCACACCCGTTTTTTAATTTAGATGTTACTGTCATAGGTGGTAAAAATTCTGCTGTTGACGCTGCATTAGAATTAGAAAAAGCAGGTGCAAATGTAACTGTACTATACAGAGGTGATCGATATTCAGCTGCCATTAAACCATGGATATTGCCAAATTTTGAATCATTAGTTAATCATGAAAAAATCACTATGGAGTTCAATGCGAACGTTACTGAAATAACAGAGAATAGCGTGATTTATGAAAAGAACGGTAAAGTTACAGAGATACCTAATGATCATGTATTTGCAATGATAGGGTATCACCCTGATTACGATTTCTTAGAATCTATTGGAATTGAAATTAATACAAATGAATATGGAACTGCTCCAGTTCATAATAAAGAAACTTTTGAGACAAATGTTGAGAATTGCTATATTGCTGGCGTAATTGCTGCAGGTAATGATAATAATGCAATCTTTATTGAAAATGGTAAATATCATGGCGGGATTATTACTCAGAGTATTTTAAGTAAAAAGCAAACACCACTTGAAAGTTAAGGACAGAAGTATAAAACAGCAGTATAGTTAATAAGAGCTGAGAACGACGCAACATTAGTGTCTTCTCAGCTCTTATCATCCTTATGAAGATAAATTAATATGATACCAAAAGATTATTAAGTAGTAACTTCTCAAGCAAATCAAATTAAATCACATTATTTTTCTAAAATCTTGTAATTAATTTTGCTTTTCAAAATAATTTTTTAGTTCTACAATATTGAGTTGATTACTTAGGCCAATTAGTAACTTAAGTCTTGCTTTAGGACCATTTAATCCATTTGAAAATATTAAACCTTTATTCGCTAATTGAAAGCCACCACCTTCATAGGCATAAACTGGACTTACAATCCCATTAAAAGATCTAGAAACTAACACAATAGGTATATTATTATTTAAACAAGATTGGACACCTTTCAAGCAACTTGGAGGTAAATTTCCTTGGCCTAAAGCTTCAATGACGATACCATCTACGTTTTGTTGCGCATAAAAATTAAATATGTCACTTTCCATACCCATATAAGCTTTTATCAATGGTACTTTCAACTGATAATTTATTATTTTAAATGACTGTTGTTTATAAGGTTGATTATAGAATTGAACATTATCTTTAGTTAATATTCCTAATGGTCCTTGATTTGGACTTTGAAAGGTATTGATGTTAGAAGTATGCGTCTTCGTTACATTTCTAGCAGTATGTATTTCATCATTGAATACGACCATAACGCCTTTGTCATTTGCATCACTAGAAGAGGCTACACGAATTGATGAAATGAAATTATATAATCCATCGGAACCAATTTCATTAGAAGATCTCATTGCACCAGTTATAACAACAGGACATCTAATGTCTAATAATAAATCTAAAAGGTATGCAGTCTCTTCAAGAGTATCAGTACCATGTGTAATTACAAAACCATCATATTTATCTGTCTCATTAGCTTCAATAATTATATTTCTCAACTTCTCGACATTTTGAATTGTTATATGAGGAGACGGAATGTTAAATGGATGAATTTCATCAACATCAGCGTATTGGCCAATAATGTCTCTATGAAGAGATATTGGATTCACATCATTTGTTACTACCTGACTAAATTGGTTTTGGGACATACTAATTGTGCCACCAGTATGTATAACTAATAATCTTTTCATTTCGTTCCTCCTATTTTTAATTTACATATTTATGATAAAATAATACAAATAAAACAACAAGGAAGGATAAATAAAATGGACTTAATTAATATTGCCTTGGATGGTCCTGCAGCTGCAGGTAAAAGTACTATTGCACGACAAGTAGCTAGTAAATTGTCTATGATTTACGTTGATACAGGTGCAATGTACCGTGCGATTACTTATAAATATCTTCAAAATGATAAACCAGAGGATTTTAAAACACTCGTTAATCAAACAACGTTAGAATTAACCTATGACAAAAGTAAAGGACAACGAATTTTATTAGATAATCAAGACGTCACTGATTTTTTAAGAGAAAATGATGTAACTCAAAATGTATCTTATGTTGCTTCTAAAGAACCTGTTAGAACATTTGCAGTTGAAAAGCAGAAAGATCTAGCAGCTAAAAAAGGAATTGTTATGGATGGCCGAGATATTGGCACAGTAGTATTACCAGATGCAGAATTAAAAGTGTTCATGATCGCTTCAGTTGAAGAAAGAGCTGAAAGACGTCAAAAAGAAAATGAACAAAGAGGTATCCCATCAACACTATCGCAATTAAAAAAAGAAATAGAAGAAAGAGATCATTACGATATGAATCGGGACATTTCACCTTTAAAAAAAGCTGATGACGCCGTCACAGTGGATACAACTGGTAAAACGATTGAGGAAGTAACTGAAGAAATAATGACTTTGGTTAACAATATTTAGATAAATAATGACAGCTATTTAGAGTGATTCGTACTTAACTATGTTTAAAGTGCGAATTATTTTAAATAGCTATTTTTATTCTATATAATTAAAAGTGTTAACTATTAAGCACTTTTTAATCGTATAACATATATTTAGTTCGTATAAAAATTTTAAATTTTCAAAAGTTATAAATCAGTTGAATTTTCATTTTATAATTTTAATAATTGATATTTTTTTTAAGAACTTATGAAACTAAAGGGGAATTTCTTGACAATCATACTGGTTTATAAGATGTTATATGTATGTAGTGTATAAGGAGGCAAACAAGATGACTGAAGAATTCAATGAATCAATGATTAATGATATTAAAGAAGGTGACAAAGTCACTGGTGAGGTTCAACAAGTTGAAGACAAACAAGTCGTAGTTCATATTAATGGTGGCAAATTCAATGGAATCATTCCAATTAGCCAGCTTTCAACTCATCATATTGAGAACCCAAGTGAGGTAGTTAAACAAGGTGATGAAATTGAAGCATATGTTACTAAAATCGAAGTTGATGAAGAAAATGACTCAGGTGCATATATTCTTTCAAAACGTCAACTTGAAACTGAAAAATCATATGAGTATTTACAAGAAAAAATTGATAATGACGAAATAATTGAGGCTAAAGTTACAGAAGTAGTTAAAGGTGGCCTGGTCGTAGATGTAGGTCAACGCGGTTTTGTACCTGCTTCACTAATTTCAACTGATTTCATTGAAGATTTCTCTGTATTCGATGGACAAACTATTCGCATTAAAGTAGAAGAATTAGATCCTGAAAATAATAGAGTCATTTTAAGCCGTAAAGCAGTAGAGCAAGCTGAAAATGATGTAAAAAAAGCTACTTTATTAGAATCACTTAATGCTGGTGATGTTATTAAAGGTAAAGTCGCTCGTCTAACTAACTTTGGTGCTTTTGTTGATATTGGTGGCGTAGATGGTTTAGTCCATGTTTCTGAATTATCTCATGAACATGTTGATTCTCCAGAAGATGTGGTTTCTGTAGGTCAAGAGGTAGATGTAAAAGTTAAGTCTGTAGAAAAAGATGCTGAACGTATTTCACTTTCTATCAAAGATACTTTACCTACACCATTTGAAAGCATTAAAGGACAATTTCATGAAGATGATGATATTGAAGGTAAAGTTGTGCGTTTAGCTAACTTCGGTGCTTTCGTTGAAATTGCTCCAGGTGTTCAAGGTTTAGTGCATATTTCAGAAATTGCTCATGAACATATTGGCACACCAGGTGAAAAACTTGAGCCAGGACAACAAGTTAATGTTAAAATTTTAGGTATAGATGAAGAAAATGAACGTATCTCACTTTCAATTAAAGCTACATTACCTAAAGAGGACGTTGTTGAGAGCGATGATGCTACAACTCAATCTTATTTAAGTAATGATTCAAATGAAGACAATCCAACATTAGGTGATGTCTTTGGCGATAAATTTAAAGACTTAAAATTTTAATTTCAAGTTATCATACAAACTCATTCCCAATTAAAGTTTAAGACTTTAATTGGGAATTTTCATTTTCTCACAATTTAATGGATTATAATGATAATTAAATTATGAAATGTAGCGAGATTTATTGTTTTAAAAACCATATTTTTGCTTAACTTACATACTTTGTTTGAAATAAGTAGGTCATATGATAAAATTATAGAGATTTTAGAAAGAGAGGAAGTTAGCTTATGACGAAACCTATTGTAGCTATTGTAGGTAGGCCTAATGTAGGGAAATCTACAATATTTAATAGAGTAGTAGGTGAACGTGTTTCAATTGTCGAAGACACACCTGGTGTTACACGTGATAGAATTTATTCATCAGGCGAATGGTTAACACATGAATTTAATATTATTGATACTGGTGGAATAGAAATTGGAGATGCTCCATTTCAAACCCAAATAAGAGCACAAGCTGAAATCGCAATTGATGAAGCAGATGTCATTATCTTTATGGTGAACGTTCGAGAAGGTTTAACCCAAAGTGATGAAATGGTTGCACAGATGCTATATAAATCTAAAAAGCCTGTTGTATTGGCCGTTAATAAAGTAGATAACCTTGAAATGAGAAATGACATTTTTGACTTTTACTCATTAGGTTTTGGAGATCCATATCCAATATCAGGATCACACGGCTTAGGTTTAGGGGATTTATTAGATGAGGTAGTTAAGCACTTTAATGAAGAAACTGAAGATCCATATGATGAAGATACTATAAGACTCTCAATAATTGGTCGTCCTAATGTAGGGAAATCTAGTTTAGTAAATGCAATTCTTGGTGAAGAACGCGTTATTGTATCAAATGTTGCAGGAACTACTAGAGATGCTGTTGATACTGAATACAGTTTTGATGGACAAGATTATGTTTTAATAGACACAGCAGGTATGCGTAAAAAAGGGAAAGTGTATGAATCAACTGAAAAATATTCAGTACTACGTGCACTTAAAGCAATTGAACGATCTAATGTAGTCTTGATTGTAATCGATGCTGAGGAAGGTATAATCGAGCAAGATAAACGTGTTGCAGGATATGCTCACGAAGAAGGTAAAGCAGTTGTCATTGTAGTGAATAAATGGGACACAGTTGACAAAGATAGTAACACAATGAAGAAATTTGCTGATGATGTCAGAAATCAGTTCCAATTTTTAGATTATGCTCAAATTGCTTTTGTTTCTGCTAAGGAAGGCACTCGTTTACGCACGTTATTCCCATATATTAATGAAGCAAGCGAAAACCATAAAAAACGTGTTCAAAGTTCTACTTTAAATGAAGTTGTCACTGACGCTATATCTATGAATCCTACGCCAACAGATAAAGGCCGTCGTTTAAATGTATTCTATACTACACAAGTAGCTATCGAGCCTCCAACATTTGTTGTATTCGTTAATGATGTCGAACTAATGCATTTTTCTTACAAACGTTACCTTGAAAATCAAATCCGTCATGCATTTGGTTTTGAAGGAACACCTATTCACATCATTCCAAGAAGAAGAAACTAAGAAGGAGATAAAACTATGACTAAAATTACTGTTTTTGGTATGGGAAGTTTTGGTACTGCATTAGCTAATGTATTAGCTGAAAATGGCCATACTGTTTTAATGTGGGGAAAAAATGAAGATAGTGTGAAAGAATTAAATGATCACCATCAAAATAAACGCTATCTAAAAGATGTCGTTTTAAACAGTAGTATTAAAGCAACTAGTGATATTAAAGAAGCCGTGAATTTTACTGATATATATTTAATGGCTCTACCAACTAAAGCAATGCGCGAAGTTACAAGTGAAATTGATAGTTTAATTAATACTAAGAAAACTTTTATACATGTTGCAAAAGGAATAGAAAATGATACATTCAAACGTGTTTCAGAAATGATTGAAGATTCAATTTCAGAAGAACACAATGGTGGTATCGGTGTTTTATCAGGTCCTAGTCACGCAGAAGAAGTAGTGATTAAACAACCAACTACAGTCGCCGCATCATCAAAAGATGAAAAAGTTAGCAAACTGATTCAAGATTTATTTATGAATGATTATCTACGTGTATACACTAATAATGATTTAGTCGGTGTTGAACTAGGAGGAGCATTAAAAAATATCATTGCAGTTGCAAGTGGTATTGTAGCCGGCATGGGCTATGGTGATAATGCTAAAGCTGCTTTAATGACACGAGGTTTAGCTGAAATAAGCAGATTAGGTGAAAAATTAGGTGCTGATCCAATGACATTTTTAGGTCTTGGTGGTATTGGAGATTTAATTGTTACTTGTACATCAACGCATTCACGTAATTACACTTTAGGATTTAAATTAGGACAAGGCCAAACGATGGATGAAGCTTTAAATGAAATGAATATGGTAGTAGAAGGTATTTATACTACTAATTCTGTATACCATTTAGCTAAACAACAAAATGTTGATATGCCTATAACTAATGCACTTTACAATGTTTTATTCGAAGATAATCCGGTTAAAGACAGTGTTAAAGATTTAATGGGAAGAGATAAAAAATCTGAATAAAGTGTAATATTACTCATTATCAAAAATTTTTCGTAGATTTGTACATAAAATACTGATATTTCAGTGTTTTAAGTGCATAAATTATTGCGGTAACATTAATTGTTGTGTTAAAGTCATAGCATAATGATATAAAGATATCATTATCATTCATCTGGAGGTGAACTCGTAATGAATAAAACTGATTTAATTAATGCAGTTGCAGAACAAGCTGATTTAACTAAAAAAGAAGCTGGTTCAGCTGTAGATGCTATTTTCGAATCAATACAACAATCACTTTCTAAAGGTGAAAAAGTTCAATTAATTGGTTTCGGAAACTTTGAGGTTCGTGAACGTGCTGCACGTAAAGGACGTAACCCTCAAACAGGTAAAGAAATTGAAATTCCTGCAAGTAAAGTTCCAGCATTTAAAGCTGGTAAAGCATTAAAAGATGCTGTTAAATAATTTACTTAAAAGCCCTATAAAGGGCTTTTTTTTATACATAAATCATTATAGAGAATTAATGCATATAATTTATTACTATATTATATATGTTGTTATTCCGTAATAGCTTTTCAATTCAATAAATAAAGTAATTGTAACGTTAAGTCGCTATATTTTATTTTTATTCATATAATGTTAAGATGTATAGTGATAATAACGTGAGGTGTGAACATGGAAAGAACTATAAGCAAATTAAATAGACAAATTAATCAAAAGCTTAAGGGAATTCATGACTATGAAGCTATTAACATAAACTCTAGATTGGGTGAATTATTAGATTGTTATGATATTCCTGAGAATGCTAAACTTGCTTGCCTCACTATCGATACTTCAATGAAACACCTTGATGAAATTACTCAAAATCAAAAGTCAAAAAAATCTATTTTGATTGGTGATTTGCTAAGTGCTCATTTTTATACGTTGTTAGCTGAAATAAATGATCCAACTTTTCAATTAGCAATGAGTAAAGCAATCGTTAAATCTAATGAATTAAAATCATCTATACATCATCAAGTAATAGAAACTGAAGATATCTATGATGCAATTATTGAAATAGAAACAATCTTCCCATATATAACTTTGTCTCATTTCAGTAAAGAACAAGTAGCCGCTTTAAATTTGTATCAAAAATTAATTCCTGAGGTTGATGATTACTATCCATCTTACCTTAAAATGTATCAAGCCGCTGATGTACATCAGTTTTTAAAAGATATCAATCAAAGTTATATAGAGAAAAGTAGAGGTAATATTAATGACTGAAAATAATGCAAAAAAAGAACAAGTTCATACAGTCTTTCAAAATATTTCAAGTAAATATGATCGTTTAAATAACATAATTAGTTTCGAACAACACAAAGTATGGCGCAAACATGTAATGAAAGATATGCACGTTAAAGTTGGTAGTAAAGCACTTGATGTTTGTTGTGGTACTGCTGATTGGACAATAGCCTTAAGTAAAGCAGTTGGTGCTTATGGTGAGGTGACGGGTTTAGACTTTAGTGAAAACATGTTAGAAGTTGGTAAAGAAAAAACTAAACATATGAACAATATTCATTTAGTACATGGCGATGCAATGAATTTACCGTTTGAAGATAATTCATTTGATTATGTAACTATTGGTTTCGGTCTACGTAACGTACCTGATTATTTAGTTGCATTAAAAGAAATGAACAGAGTCTTAAAGCCAGGTGGAATGATTGTTTGTCTTGAAACAAGTCAACCAACAATGCCTGTGTTTAAACAAATTTATAAATTGTACTTTAAATTTGTAATGCCAGTATTTGGTAAATTATTTGCCAAATCAAAAGAAGAATATGAATGGTTACAACAATCTACGTTCGATTTTCCAGATAAGGATAAGTTAAAACAATTGTTTGAACAAGCTGGCTTTAATAAAATTAAAATTCGTAGCTTTACAGGTGGCGTTGCTGCAATGCATCTAGGCTATAAACAAAAAAGTTCGACTAAATAAAAGGTGATTAACGTGGCAAAGTTAAACATGAATAGCGAGATAAAAAATGTAGAAAAACGCCTTCAAAAAGCTATTGAAAGCAATGATCCAATATTACGTGAAACCTCATCACATTTGCTTTCTTCAGGAGGTAAAAGAGTTAGACCTGCATTTGTTATATTAAGTAGTCAATTCGGTCCACAAAAGAAAACAGAAGACACGTATCGCGTCGCAGTTGCATTAGAGTTAATTCATATGGCAACGCTCGTTCATGATGATGTTATAGATAAGAGTGACAAACGACGTGGACGATTAACCATAGTAAAAAAATGGGATGTTACTACTGCAATACTAACTGGAAACTTTCTACTAGCATTAGGACTGGAACATTTATCTGAAATTCGTGACAATCGAATTCATCACATAATTTCAAATTCAATTGTAAATGTAGGACTTGGTGAGTTATTCCAATTTCAAGATCAATTTAATAGCGAACAAAGTATTACTAACTATCTGAGACGTATCAATAGAAAAACAGCTTTATTAATTCAGCTAGCAACTGAAGTAGGAGCAATTACTTCAGAAGCTAATGATGAAACCATTCGAAAACTTAAAATGATAGGTCATTATATCGGTATGAGTTTCCAAATAGTAGATGATATTTTGGATTTCACGAGCACTGAAAAGAAACTTGGCAAACCAGTTGGTAGCGATTTAATGAATGGACATATAACGTTACCAGTATTACTTGAAATGAAAAAAGATACGTCATTTAAGAAAAAAATTTCTACTCTAAATCATCAATCTGAATCTCAAGAGTTTAAACCTCTAATTGAACAGATTAGAAATTCTTATAGTATAAAAGAATCAAAAGCAATTAGTGATAAATATTTAGCTAAGGCGCTTAAGTTAATTGATGAACTTGATGAACCCAATGCTCAAAGTCTTTTTATTAAATTAATAAAGAAAATGGGATCACGTAGTGTTTAGAACGAAAAAATATTGAAAGCGCTTTAACAACCTGTTACTATTGAATAGTAGCAGGTTGTTTGTTACACAATATTACTATACATAAATAAACATTTATATTTTAAGTCTTAAATTAATCAGACTTAATTCACAGGGGGGATCAATTACGATGGAAAGAACTTTCTTAATGATTAAACCAGATGCAGTACAACGTAATTTAGTGGGAGAAATTATTTCACGTATTGAAAGAAAAGGGTTAAAACTTGTCGGTGCTAAATTAATGACAGTTCCTCAATCTCTAGCTGAAGAACACTATTCCGAACATACTGACAAGCCATTCTATGATAAATTAATTTCATTTATTACTTCAGCACCTGTTTTTGCAATGGTTGTCGAAGGTGAAGACGCTGTAGATGTATCAAGACATATTATAGGTAAAACAAATCCTTCTGAAGCTACGCCAGGTTCTATAAGAGGAGATTTAGGTTTAACAGTAGGAAGAAACGTAATTCATGGTTCTGATTCAGTTGAATCAGCACAAAGAGAGATTAATTTATGGTTCAAAGAAGAGGAATTAAGTAGCTACGAAGCACCTAGAGATACTTGGTTATATGAATAGTAAATTGAAATATTTTATTAAGCGTTTACAATTCAAATTGGCTTTAGTTGATTGAAATAAGTAATTTCTTAAATTAAGCATATATTCAACATTTTAAAGGTAGGACAATGAATTCTGTCCTACCTTCTTTTTTTAATTTGAATATTAAATCACTAATCTATCATTTGATAATTATTAAAATATTCTAATAAATTAAAAAATACTGTAGCACACTAGTTATGTTATAAGGTTGAATGTGATATGATAACCCATATCACAATTTAACGTAGTAAAGGGAAAGGAGCGTATTCTCATGAGATATTTAACATCTGGAGAATCACATGGTCCTCAATTAACAGTAATTATTGAAGGTGTGCCTGCTAATTTAGAAATTAAAGCGGAAGATATAAATAAAGAAATGTTTAAACGTCAAGGTGGCTACGGTAGAGGACGTCGTATGCAAATTGAAAAAGATGCAGTAGAGATTGTATCAGGAGTCAGAAATGGATATACACTTGGTAGTCCAATTACGATTGTTGTCACAAATGATGATTTCACTCATTGGAGAAATATTATGGGTATTGAGCCTATTTCTGATGAAGAAAGAGATAATATGAAACGTACGATTACAAAACCCCGTCCTGGACACGCAGATTTAATCGGTGGTATGAAATATAATCATAGAGATTTAAGAAATGTTTTAGAACGTTCATCGGCTCGAGAGACAGCAGCACGTGTTGCAGTAGGTGCAGTATCTAAAATTCTTCTAGAACAATTAGACATTCACATGTATAGTCGTGTTGTTGAAATTGGTGGTATTAAAGATGAAGGTTTATATGATACTGAAACATTCAAACAAAATATTGATAAGAATGACGTACGTGTAATTGATGAAACTATCGCTCAAAAAATGAGAGATAAAATTGATGCTGCTAAAAAAGATGGCGATTCCATTGGTGGTGTTGTTCAAGTTATGGTTGAAAATATGCCTGTTGCAGTCGGTAGTTATGTGCAATATGATCGTAAATTAGATGGTCGTATAGCACAAGGTGTTGTAAGTATTAACGCATTTAAAGGAGTAAGCTTCGGTGAAGGATTCAAAGCTGCTGAAAAACCAGGTAGCGAAATTCAAGACGAAATTTTATATGATAATGAAAGTGGATTCTATAGAGGCTCCAATCATTTAGGTGGCTTTGAAGGTGGAATGACAAATGGTATGCCAATTATTGTTAATGGTGTTATGAAGCCAATTCCTACTTTATATAAACCACTTAATTCCGTTGATATTAATACTAAAGAAGACTTCAAAGCCACGATTGAACGATCTGACAGTTGTGCAGTACCTGCAGCAAGTGTTGTTTGTGAACATGTTGTTGCTTTTGAGGTTGCTAAAGCCATTACAGAAGAGTTTCAATCCAATCATATCGATCAGCTAAAAGCCCAAATTGATGAACGAAGACGCCTTAATATTGAATTCTAATAAATTGTTAGGTAAGGAACGAGGTATTTCATATGCAATTACAAACAACCTATCCAAATAATAATTATCCAATTATAGTTGAACATAATGCTTTCGAGGAGTTATCTGAATATATACAAGACTATGATAAAGTGTTTCTTATCATTGATGAGTACGTCGATTTTAACTTTAAAACTAAGTTTACACTGTTACTTGAATCAACACATATATATAAGATAATAGTTCCAGCTGGTGAGAAGATGAAGACGTTTGAACATTATCAACAAACGCTAGAACACCTTCTTGAATACAATTTAACACGTAATACTTGTTTAGTTGCGATAGGTGGCGGTGCTACTGGAGATTTCACTGGATTTCTTGCTTCATCTTTATTAAGAGGTGTTGATTTCATACAAGTACCTACAACAATACTTGCCCATGACTCTAGCGTGGGAGGTAAAGTAGGGATTAATTCCATTCACGGTAAAAATTTAATTGGCGCATTTTATAGACCAAAAGCTGTGATATACGATTTAAATTTCTTAGCAACATTGCCTTATGACGAAATACTAAGTGGGTATGCTGAAGTTTATAAGCATGCACTATTAACAGGTCAAGTTGCAGTAGATGATATTGAAAAGCACTTCTCCACAAAAGAAAAACTAGAATCTTTGAATGATATAGATCAGTTTATCTTCAAAGGAATTAAAGCTAAACTAAACGTCATCATTAAAGATGAAAAAGAGCACAATATGCGAAAGTATTTAAATTTAGGACATACATTCGGTCATGCCGTTGAGTACAAGACTAAAATACCACATGGTCATGCTGTTATGATTGGAATGATTTACCAATTTATAGTTGCTAATACTTTACTTGATACACAATTCGACATCTCATATTATGCTAACTATTTAAAGAAACTTCATTATCCAGTTCAAATTGTTCAGCAATTAAACTTTGATGATATGTATCACTATATGCTAACTGATAAGAAAAATAATGGTGAAGGTATTCAAATGGTATTACTTGAAGAACTTGGAAAACCACGAGTATGTCACGTTGAAAAAACTATATTAATAAAAGCATTTAACGATTTACAACTAGTATTAAAGTAGGTGGATTACAGTATGTCAAATGAGCAAATAATAGATATAAAAGGGCCTTTAATTGGAGAAATTGAAGTGCCCGGAGACAAGTCAATGACCCATCGAGCGATTATGTTGGCGTCTTTAGCAACTGGTCAATCGACTATATATAAGCCTCTTTTGGGTGAAGATTGTTTACGCACAATAGAAATATTTAAATTATTAGGTGTTAACTTACAGCTTGCTGATGAAAAGATTATAGTTGATTCACCTGGTTATAATAAATTTAAAACACCACATCAAACACTATATACTGGAAATTCTGGTACTACAACCCGATTATTAGCTGGTTTACTAAGTGGGCTCAATCTAAATTGCGTTTTGTCCGGTGATGCTTCAATAGGTAAGCGACCTATGGATAGAATAATGAAGCCACTCAGATTAATGGGGGCAAATATTACTGGCATTGATGATAATTTTACACCATTAATTATTAAACCTGCTTCAATTAATGGTATTACCTATAAAATGGAAGTAGCCAGTGCACAAGTCAAAAGTGCATTATTATTTGCAAGTCTATTTTCTAATGACAGTTCTAAAATTACTGAGTTAGATGTAAGTCGAAATCATACTGAAACAATGTTTGAACATTTTAATATTCCGATTAGCATTTCTGGTAAAGAAATTATTACTCAACCAAATGCTATCGAACATATAAAAGCTAAAGATTTTTATGTGCCTGGTGATATTTCTTCAGCAGCATTTTTTATAGTGGCAGCACTTATTACTCCTGGTAGTGATATTACAATTCATAATGTTGGCATCAATCCGACTCGTTCAGGTATTATAGATATCGTTAAACAAATGGAAGGAAATATTGAATGTTTAAATATTACAGATACATCAGAACCTACTGCATCAATCCGTGTTAAATACACACCAAACTTAAAACCTGTTCTTATTGAAGGTGATATAGTTCCAAAAGCTATTGACGAGTTACCAATTATTGCACTATTGTGTACACAAGCAAGTGGTACTAGTATTATTAAAGATGCAGAAGAATTAAAAGTGAAAGAAACTAATCGAATTGATACGACTGCAGACATGCTCGGTTTATTAGGGTTTGAATTGCAACCCACTGATGACGGACTTATTATTCATCCTTCAGAATTTAAAAAAACAGCAACCGTAGATAGTTTAACAGATCACCGAATAGGGATGATGTTAGCTATTGCATCATTATTAAGTGATGAACCACTGAATATCCGTCAGTTTGATGCAGTAAATGTATCGTTCCCAGGTTTCCTTCCTAAATTAATGCTTTTAGAAAATGAGGGATAAAACAGTATGGAAGATATCTATAAATTAATAGACGATATCAATCTTCAAAAATTAGATAATTTAGACTCTCGTGTAGATGATGCTTTAGCTTCTAATAATGACGATGCATTATTTATTCTTGGTGAAACCCTATATAATTTTGGTTTAACACCTCAAGGTCTTGAGGTATTTAGAACTTTATATCATAAATATCCAGATGAAAGTGAATTACTTATATATTTTATTGAAGGTCTAATGTCAGAGAATCAAACTGATGAAGCATTAGAATATTTAAGTCAAGTTACAATATCAACAGAAAAATTAATGTTAGAGGCTGATTTATATCAGCAAATTAATATGACAGAAGTTGCCATTGATAAATTAATTGAAGCTAGGGAATTAGAGCCAAATGATCCAATCATACATTTCGCATTAGCTGAGATGCTATATTTTGATGGTCAATATTTGCGCGCTACACGTGAATATGAAGTCGTATTAGATACTGGTGAATACGAAGTGAATGGTATTAATTTATTTGCTCGTATGGCAGATTGTGCATTACAAAGTGGTAACTATAGTGATGCGATTAATTTATATGATGAAATTAATGAAGATGAAATGACTTCTGAAGATTTCTTCAAAAAAGCAATCGCGTATGAAAAAAATGATATCACTCATGAAGCCATTAAAATTACTAAGAACCTTCTATCGAAAGATCCCGATTTTATTCAAGGATATTTCTATTTACAATCACTTTATGAAAATGAAAAAAATTTTCTTGATGCCATTGAGACCGGCAAAGAGGGGTTACGTTTAAATCAATTTTATAAAGAATTGATGGTTTCAACAGGAAGTTTAGAAATTGAACATGGTGATGCAAATGAAGGTGTTGAATTACTAAAACAAGCACTTGAAGTGGACAATGCTTATCATGAACCTTTATTAATTTTGAGTGATTTGTTCCGAAATGAAGAAGATTATGAAGCAATCATCGCATTGCTATCATATGTGGATGAAGATGATTTGGACCCTGTATTCATGTGGCATTTAGCTCATGCATTTAGCCAAGAAGAACGTGATAAAGAAGCACAACATTTCTTTGAACTAGCTTATCCTACAATGAAAACTCAAAGCGCTTTCTTAAGTGACTATTACTATTATTTAATCGAAATCGGTTATAAAGAAAAAGCGCAAACAATATTACAACAATTAATAAAAATGGACCCTAGTAATGAGACATGGCAAGAAGAAGCCAATCGTCTTGATTATTAATGTAGGTGATTCTTTTGACTCAAACACTTACACAAATGAAACAAAGTTATATTGAATATGCTTTGTTTCATTATCATTTTAAATCACGAATTAGCGTGTGGATTTTAAATTATATTAAATCTCATACCGAGTTACTAGAACATGTACATTTTGTAAATCAAAGAATATTTGACCATGAAACGTTAGAACTTGCTTTAACAAATACAGATGCACCAGCAATTAGATTAGTTAAAAATAATCACTTACTCATCAATACAAATGAGATATTCGAATACGTAACAACTCATCATAACGACTTCGATATTCTTATTCATTTTTCCGACCAACACTCGATAGATTTTAGATTCAATGATTTAATTATTCATCAATTAATGTACTCTCCTCAGTACATGGCTTATCTAAACACAATTTATAATTTACCTCTCGATTCTACAAAAGTGCATTCGCTAGTAGAACACTTACGACATAATATAGATTTAAGCTTACAACTTAATGATCGAGAACATTTTTACCAATTAACACAGATTTTAGAAGTCCTTGAAAACCGATAAAGTCATAAAGGAATTTAATCACATGCTTACATTAAAACAGATGTGGGAGTTAACCTTATATCGCCACTCTTGCTTAATCTTTTTACTTATTTGCAACATACTCGGTACCTTATATGGATTTATTTGGTATGGTGATCAATTAGTTAAAACACCTTGGTATTTCTTGCCATTTATACCAGATAGCCCAATCGCTTCACTTTTTTTGTGTATTGTTATTATTTGTCTCATTTTTAATAAGCATATCCCATTTGTTGAGGCGCTTGCATTCGTAACTTTACTTAAATATGGATTTTGGGCAATAATAATGAATATTCTCATGCTTAATCTAGATCATAACTTAACCATAATGAATGTTTTTTTGATTATGAGTCATGGTATTATGGCGATTCAAGCTATTTATTTCTATCCTCGTTTAAAAATTAGGATTAGTGGGCTATTAGTGGCAATGATCTGGGTATTTAACAATGACTATATGGATTATGTTTTAAATAAGTATCCGTACTATGATTTTATTGAACAGCACAAAGAGATGGTAGGCTATATTGCTTTCTGGCTAAGTGTTTTTTCACTAAGTTTATATTATAATTTTAAAAAAATCTTATCGGTTAAATTATTTGATTAAATACAAGATAGTCAGTAGAATATGATTAAAGGAGAGTGGAATTATTGTCTATAATGTCTTATATAATATATATTGTCATTATTATGCTCATTCCTATGTGGGCACAACACAAAGTAAAATCTAACTATGAAAAATATGCACAAGTAAGATCAACAAGTGGTAAAACTGGTCGCGAGGTAGCAGAAGAAATACTCCATGCAAATGGTATTTATGATGTTGACGTAGTAAAGGGTGAAGGTTTCTTAACAGACCACTATGATCCTAAAAAGAAAGTTGTTTGTTTATCTCCTGCAAACTTTGATAGACCTTCAGTAGCTGGTACAGCTATTGCTGCACACGAAGTTGGACATGCGATTCAACATCAACAAGGGTATGCATTTTTAAGATTTAGAAGTGCATTAGTACCACTAGCTAATTTAGGTAGTTCATTAAGTTACATGATTATCATGTTAGGTATCATCTTAACAGCTATGGGTAGTGCATTTGGCTCAACAGCCTTATGGATTGGTGCTGGGTTAATGTCACTTGCAGTCTTATTCTCAATCGTAACTTTACCTGTTGAATTTGACGCAAGTTCAAGAGCAATGAAACAAATAACTGCATTAAACATTGTAAATGAAAAAGAATATAAACATGCTAAAAAGGTTCTTTCAGCCGCTGCAATGACTTATGTTGCTGCTACTGCGACAGCTGTTGCAGAACTAGTTAGAATTATTCTAATCGCTAAAGCAAGTGATAATTAATGAAATTAGGATTATAGGTATAAAAAACAATGATGTAAAAACTACTATAAATTTTTAGTAGTTATTTAAAACTTTGAATGTTCAAGTACCAAAATTTTTAACTTTAGATATCTTTATAAGAGAGTAGAACAATGAATTCAAGATGAATTCTGTTCTGCTCCTTTTTTATTTTTTAAATATAGCAGTATGATTTAAAATATAGTCTGTTCTTTTCATATTCATAAAATGCATGATTTTTTAATATGATATATACTTAATAAGAGTCAATAATAAAGGAGAAAGTGATCGTAATGAAATCTATGAAAGAAATGCAAAATGAAGTGGATGCGTACATTGGACAATTCAAAGCTGGTTATTTTTCTCCACTGGCAAATTTAGCACGTTTAACAGAAGAAGTTGGAGAACTTGCTAGAGAGATAAACCACTATCATGGTGAAAAGAAAAAGAAAGAAACTGAAGAAGATAATACAATTAAAGCTGAATTAGGAGACAATTTATTTGTTTTACTTTGTATAGCTAATTCATTAGATATTGATATGACTGAAAGTTTTAATGAAACAATGGAAAAGTTCAACACTAGAGATAAAAATCGTTTTGAACGCAAATAAATATAAACAAGAGGAGGATAGATTTTCATGAAAATAGGTATCACATGTTATCCATCTATGGGCGGTTCTGGTATTATTGCTACTGAGCTAGGAATAAAAATGGCAGAAAGAGGCCATGAAGTACATTTTATAACTTCCAATATTCCTTTTAGAATACGTAAACCTTTACCTAATATTACTTTTCATCAAGTTGAAGTAAATCAATATGCAGTCTTTCAATATCCTCCATATGATATTACTTTGAGTACTAAAATTTCAGAAGTTATAAAGGAATACGATTTAGATGTATTACACATGCACTATGCAGTACCTCATGCAGTTTGTGGAATTTTAGCACGTCAAATGTCTGGAAAAGATATTAAAATAATGACCACGTTACACGGTACTGATATCACAGTGCTAGGTTACGACCATTCACTCAAAGGCGCCATTAAATTTGGGATTGAGCAAAGTGATATTGTTACAAGTGTGAGTCACTCTTTAGCACATCAAACTAAATCAATCATTGAAACCGAGAAAGAAATTGTTCCTATTTATAATTTTGTGCGTGAAAATGAATTTCCAACGCGTCATGATGAAACGCTTAAAGAAGTATATGGTATTAAACCTGATGAAAAGGTACTTATACATGTATCTAATTTTAGAAAAGTGAAACGCATAGATACTATATTAGAGACATTTGCTAAAGTTCATAAAAACATACCAAGTAAATTAATCTTGTTAGGAGACGGTCCTGAATTATTAGACATGAGAAAGTTAGCGCGTCACTTAGGTATCGATAGTGATGTACTATTCTTAGGCAAGCAAGACCAAGTAAGTGAATTTTACCAAATGTCTGATTTAGTACTTCTATTAAGTGAAAAAGAAAGCTTTGGATTAACTTTGCTTGAGGCAATGAAAACAGGAGTAGTGCCGATAGGTTCTAATGCTGGTGGGATTAAAGAGGTTATTAAACATGATGAGACTGGTTTCATTGTGGATATAGGAGATAGCACTAGTGCAAGTGAATATGCGTTACAACTGCTTTCAAATAAAGAATTATATAATAAAATGCAAACTGCTATGTTAAAGGATATTGATGTACGATTTGGTTCAGAATTAATAACTGATCAATATGAACACTACTATAGAAAAATGTTAAATCAAAAAGAGGATTAGTATGGGAACAGAACTATTTAATCAAGCAAAATCCATTTTAGAAAAAATAGAACAACATGGATTTGAAGCATATTTCGTTGGTGGATCGGTGAGAGATTACTTAATGAACAGACCCATTCACGACATCGATATTACTACTAGTGCTACACCAGATGAAATAGAAACAATATTTGACAAGACTATCCCAATCGGGAGAGAGCATGGCACTATAAATGTCGTGTATCAAGGAACAAATTATGAAGTAACAACCTTCAGAGCTGAAGCAGAGTATGTTGATCATCGTAGGCCTAGTGAAGTCTATTTCGTGCGTGATTTAAAAGAAGATTTACAACGTCGTGACTTTACAATTAATGCAATTGCCATGGATAAAAATTTTAATATTTATGACTATTTTGACGGTAATGCAGCATTGAATCAACATATTATTAAAACTGTTGGTGATGCTAAAGAACGGTTTAAAGAGGATGCATTACGCATTTTAAGAGGCTTACGCTTTCAATCCCAATTGAATTTTACTATAGAAGGTGATACTTTTGAGGCGATGAAACATCAAATCGCAGATGTAGAACATTTATCTATAGAACGCATTGTCGTGGAATTAAAAAAATTAATTAAAGGTCAAAATGTAAGTCAAAGCTACCTAAACCTAATAGGTTTGAATTTCTTTAATTATGTACCTTTCTTTAGAAGTCTTGATATGAAGCAAACTAAAGTTAATTCACCAATAAGCTTTGAATTATGGTTAGCAATATTAATGACTGTTGAACAAACAAATACTTCACTTTCTTACTTAAATATAAGCAACAATGAGAAAATCAAAATCAATCAATATCATAAAATAATGCTAGAGATGCCTCATGTTTCATCTAAAGATCAATTAAAATTATTCGTTTATGACTATGGTATGAATAATATTTTAGATATCATTGCTATTAATTCAATACTTGAAGACAATAACATTAAAGTAGCCTCTCCGTTAATATTTAATCTTCAATCAATAAAAAAAATTGATCAACATTTACCTATTAGAAGTCGTAGAGATCTAAATATTAATGGTGGAGATATACTTAGAATTACGTCTAAAAAAAGTGGCCCTTGGCTGAAAGAAGTTCTTAGACAAATAGAAAATGATGTGTTAACAAATAAAGTTCCAAATTTAAAAGATGAATTATTGAAGTGGGTGAAAGAGAATGTCAAAATATAGTCAAGATGTTATACGTATGCTATATATGCATCAATCTGAATATATTTCGGGACAATATATTGCTGATCAGCTAAATATTTCTAGAGCAGCTGTTAAAAAAGTCATTGATCAATTAAAAAAAGATGGTTGCAAAATCGAATCTATCAATCATAAAGGCCACCAACTAAATGAACTCCCAGATAGTTGGTATAATGGTATTGTATCTTATATTTTAAAAAATTCACAACTAGCTTCGGAGATAAAAGTATTTGAAAGTGTTGAATCAACTCAGATTATTGCTAAGCAAGAATTGGTAGATAATAATAAGTCTATGATTATATTAAGTGACGAACAAACAAAAGGAAGAGGTCGATTTAATCGTAATTGGGCTTCTTCAAAAGGAAAAGGTTTATGGATGTCTCTAGTATTGCGTCCAAATGTACCTTTTTCAATGATCCCAAAATTTAACTTGTTTATTGCTTTAGGAATTAGGGATGCAATACAATCTTTCACGAATGATAAAGTAGAAATTAAATGGCCGAACGATATCTATATTGCTGATAAAAAAGTATGTGGCTTTTTAACTGAAATGATAGCAAATTACGATTCAATTGACGCTATTATTTGTGGTATAGGTATTAATTTAAATCACAGTGACAGTGATTTCTCTGATGATATTAAACAGAGAGCAACAAGCATTCGTTTACATAGTAATAATAAAATTAATCGATACTCATTTTTAGAAAAGCTCATTTCATCAATCGAAAAACGATATTCACAATTTTTAACAAAGTTTTTTTCAGAAATTCGAAATGAGTATATTGAAGCCTCAAATATATGGCAACGACAATTGCGTTTCACTGAAAACGACAAACAATTTATAGGTGAAGCAATCGATATTGATGACGATGGTTTCTTAATAGTTAGAGACGAAAATAATGAAGTTAGACGCCTTATTAGTGCGGATATAGATATATAATGCGAATGACATGAAGATAAGGAGAGTTAGTTATGGGACACACAAGTTATGCAGTTGTAGATTTAGAGACAACTGGCAATCAACTTGATTATGATGAAATTATACAAATTGGTATTACTTTTGTAAGTAACAATAAAATATCTGGGACTTATCATTCTATGATTCGTACTGATTTGGAAATTCCTCCATTCATCCAAGCGTTGACTTCTATTGAAGATACCATGTTAGAGCAAGCCCCTTATTTTCATGAAATTGCACAAGAAATTTACAAACAATTGAAAGATTGTGTGTTCGTTGCTCATAATGTTGATTTTGACTTAAATTTTATAAAAAAAGCCTTTCAAAACTGTAATATAGATTTTGAACCTAAAAAGGTTCTGGATACGTTAGAAGTATTTAAAATTGCTTATCCTACTGATAAGAGTTATCAACTTAGTGAATTAGCAGAGGCACACGACATACCCTTAGACAACGCACATAGAGCTGATGAAGACGCTACTACTACTGCATTACTAATGATTAAAGCCTTTCAAAAATTCGAACAACTACCAATAGATACATTAAAACAACTCTATTATTTAAGTAAAAATTTAAAATATGACTTATTTAATGTCTTGTTTGAAATGGTACGTCAACATGAAAATTCATCTTTAGATAATCAATACGGTCAATTCGAACAAATAATTTATAAAAAGCAAATTGATTTAAAAGCACCTAAAACAACATTTAATGGATCACTTAAAGAATTGTATAGTGAAGTAGTTAAGTCACTTAATCTAACATATCGTCCACAACAACTATATTTATCTGAAATCATCCTAGAGCAACTCATGCACAATGATAAAGCGATGATTGAAGCACCTTTAGGTAGTGGAAAGTCATTGGCATATCTTTTGGCAGCTTTGATGTATAACATTGAAACTGGACGTCATGTCATGATTTCGACTAATACTAAACTGTTGCAAAATCAACTTTTGCTAAAAGATATTCCGAGTATCAATCAAGCACTAAACTTTAAAATTAATGCCACACTTATAAAAAGTAAATCTGAATACATTTCACTTGGATTAATTAGTCAGATTTTGAAAGATGAAACTACCAACTATGAAGTTAATATTTTAAAAATGCAATTATTGACCTGGATTATCGAAACGGAAACTGGAGATATTCAAGATTTAAATCTTAAAGGTGGCCAGAAAATGTATTTTGACCAAAAGATTGAAACTTATGTACCAGTTAGACATGATATACATTATTACAATGACATCAAACGAAATGCACATCATATTCAAATCGGAATCACTAATCATGCACATCTCATACACTCAGACCAAGAGAATTCAATTTATCAACTTTTCGATGATTGTATAATTGATGAGGCACATCGTTTACCTGACTATGCATTAAACCAAGTCACTAATGAACTCGATTATTCAGATTTAAAATATCAACTTGGTTTAATAGGAAAAAATGAAAATGAAAAATTATTAAAAGCGATTGATAAACTAGAACAACAACGAATTTTAGAACGTTTAGATATCGCACCGATAGATGTATTCGGTTTAAAAATGAATATATCAGAAATACATGATTTAAATGAACGTCTATTTAATCATATATTCGAAATCATTCAAAACTCTGACGTTTATGATGATGATATACATCGACACCATTATGTATTTGAATTTGATTCAACTCAGATACTTAAAGATTTGCATTTGATTGTTGATAAGATAAATAAGACATTAGAAATTTTTAATGGTATGACGCACAAAACAATTAAGACTTTACGCAAACAACTTTTATATATTAATGATACTTATCGAAATATAGAGCAGAGTTTAAAAGATAAACATACTGCTTACTTATCCATTAGGAATCTAACTCAAAAGTCAACTATTAAATTGATTGTTAAAGATTATGCAGTTCGTGATATTTTAACGACTCGCATTTTAGATAAATTTAATTCATTAACATTTATTTCTGGAACATTGACGTTTAATCATAAATTTGATGCCTTTAAAAATTGGTTTAAAGAAGATGTGCATTTTAACACGTATCAAGTTCCATCGACACTATCTAATCACACGAATACGAACGTGTTTATTCCTAATGATGTTAGTTCTTATAACTTCAAAAATATCGATGATTACGTAGCATCTATAGTGGATTATATTCAAGAGTATGTAACAATCACTGATTCGAAATGTTTAGTGTTATTTACAAGCTACCGTATGATGCACATGGTACAAGAGTTATTAAATGAATTACCCACTTTTGAAGACTATGTAGTACTTACACAACAACAAAATCAAAACTATAAAATTGTTCAACAATTTAATAATTTTGATAAGACAATTTTACTTGGCACAGCAACGTTTTTCGAAGGTTTTGATTATCAAGCTAAAGGTATTAAATGTGTTATGATAGCTAAACTTCCATTTATGAATAAATACAATACGAAACATTGGCTTATGGATTCTGAATTTGATTCTACCTTTAAGGACTATGTTTTACCCGACGCAGTTACTCGTTTTAGACAAGGTTTAGGTCGTTTAATTCGCAATGAAGATGATCAAGGGTTGATTGTCTCTTTTGATGATCGTCTTGTAAGCAGTAACTATAAAAACTTTTTTGCTCAAACTTTAGAAAATTATAAGCAAAAAAAGGGCGATATTAAACAATTTAGCAAACTTGTTAACAAAATCCAACATAATATTGATGCTAATAAATGATTCAAACTGTTATACATTGAGATAGTATGTTTACATGCTAGAACTTCACAATTTATTTTGTTAAAATAAATAAGTACTGATTACAAAGAATGACAATTAGGAGATTGGTTATGAAAACAACGATTAAACAAGCTAAACAACATCTTAACCAAGAAGTGACTATTGGTGCTTGGTTAACAAATAAACGTTCAAGTGGCAAGATTGCCTTTTTACAATTACGTGATGGTAGTGGCTTTATGCAAGGTGTAGTGGTTAAATCAGAGGTTTCTGAAGAAACATTCCAACTAGCTAAAGAAATTACACAAGAATCATCACTTTATGTGACTGGTGTTATCACAGAAGATAACCGTTCAGATTTAGGCTACGAAATGCAAGTGAAATCAATTGAAGTTATTCACGAAGCACATGATTATCCAATTACACCTAAAAATCACGGTACTGAATTTTTAATGGATCATAGACATTTATGGTTGCGTTCAAAAAAACAACATGCTGTTATGAAAATCAGAAATGAAATTATTAGAGCGACATACGAATTCTTTAATGAAAATGGATTCACTAAAATTGATCCTCCAATCTTAACAGCAAGTGCTCCAGAAGGAACAAGTGAATTATTCCATACTAAGTACTTTGATGAAGATGCTTTCCTTTCTCAAAGTGGTCAATTATATATGGAAGCAGCTGCAATGGCTCATGGTCGTGTATTCTCATTTGGACCAACTTTCAGAGCTGAAAAATCTAAAACTCGACGCCATTTGATTGAATTCTGGATGATTGAACCAGAAATGGCATTTACAAATCATGTGGAAAGTTTAGAAGTCCAAGAACAGTATGTATCACATGTCGTTAAATCTGTACTTAATAATTGTCAATTAGAACTTAAAGCACTAGATAGAGATACGAGTAAACTTGAAAAGGTTTCAGCACCTTTCCCAAGAATTTCTTATGATGATGCAATTAAGTTCTTAAAAGAAGAAGGTTTCGATGATATTGAGTGGGGCGAGGACTTCGGTGCACCACATGAAACTGCTATTGCAAATCATTATGATTTACCTGTATTTATTACAAATTATCCAACTAAAATTAAACCATTCTATATGCAACCAAATCCAGAGAATGAAGAAACAGTTTTATGTGCAGATTTAATTGCACCAGAGGGTTATGGTGAAATCATTGGTGGTTCTGAACGTATTAATGATTTAGAATTATTAGAACAACGTATAGATGAACATCAATTAGACACTGAAAGTTATAACTATTATTTAGACTTACGTCGTTATGGTAGTGTGCCACATAGCGGATTTGGATTAGGGTTAGAGAGAACTGTTGCTTGGATTTCTGGTGTGGAACACGTAAGAGAAACTGCTCCATTCCCACGATTATTAAATCGTTTATATCCATAAGTTCTAATCCCACATACCATATTAATTTACTCGTCCAGTCAGCATGTTGACTGGACGCTTTTTCAACTTTAAAGAGGGGGAATATCAATTTGAATAAAATTCAACTCAAAACACGTCCTGTCGTCGTTAGAAGAGAATTATTTGACCATTATAGTGAATTAGGACTGACAGAAAAAGATTTAATTATTTTAATTAAATTGATTTATGCCTCTGAAACAACAAATAAACAACCATCCATCGATGAGTTGAAATTAGGCTCAGATATGGAACCACGTGAAATAACTAGCATCATTCAGCATTTAATTCAAAGGGATTTATTACAACTTCATGTAAAAAAGGACGAAGAAGGTAAATTTACGGAATATATGAATTTAGATGGTTTCTATGAAAAATTAAGCAATATTTTATCTCAAGATCATTCAAAACAACTAACAAATCAATCTCAACAAAATTTTAAAGACCTTTTCCAATATATAGAATCCTTGTTTGCTAGACCTATTTCACCATATGAAATTGAAACACTTAATCAATGGATTGACACAGACAAGCATGACTTTACTTTAATTAGAGCAGCGTTAGATGAAGCATATAGTCATGACAAACTTAGTTTCAAGTACGTAGATCGTATATTGTTAAATTGGAAAAAGAATAATGTCACAACTACTGAAGAATCTAAGAAAATAAGAGAACAATTTAACAAGCCATCTATGACACATACGGTTAATCATATACCAAAATTTGATTGGTTAAATGGGGAGAAGTTAGATGATAAGTAAAAAGAAAGCACTAGAAATGATAGATGTCATAGCTGATATGTTTCCAAATGCTGAATGCGAGCTCAAACATGATAATGCTTTCGAATTAACAATTGCAGTCCTTTTATCAGCTCAATGTACCGATAATTTAGTAAATAAAGTTACACGTACGCTTTTTCAAAAGTATAAAACACCTCAAGACTACTTGAATGTGGATATCGAAGAACTGCAAAATGATATACGTTCGATTGGCTTATATCGTAACAAAGCGAAAAATATACAAAAGCTTTGTCAGTCACTACTCGAACAATTCAATGGTCAAATTCCTAGTACTCATAAAGAATTAGAAAGTTTAGCTGGAGTCGGTCGTAAAACAGCAAATGTTGTTATGAGTGTAGCTTTCGATGAGCCATCATTAGCAGTTGATACGCATGTTGAACGTGTTTCTAAGCGACTAGGAATTAATAGATGGAAAGATAATGTGACACAAGTAGAGGATAGATTATGTAGTATTATTCCAAAGGAAAGATGGAGTAGAAGTCATCATCAACTTATCTTCTTTGGTCGCTACCATTGTTTAGCTAGAAAGCCTAAGTGTGACATATGTCCCTTACTAAATGATTGTAGAGAAGGGCAAAAACGTATGAAAGGACAATTAAAGGAAGCTTGATTAAATGATTAATAAACAAGAATTTGATGAAATTGAAGAGTTACTTGATGAATACACTAAACAAAGAGCATTAAATTCATCAAACGCTAAGCCAGTAATCGATAAGTACTTTGATTTAATAATTCAATTTTTTAAAGAAATTAATGAAATTAAAACTATTGATTTCAAATTATTAGATCAATACCCAGTAGTTCCAATGAACTTTGAAGAACGCTATCGATATATGTTAGCTAGAAAATATCACTTTATGGGTTATAGTCAAATGAAGACTTTAAAAAATGAGTTAATTAAAATGAATGCGTCATACCAAATTAGAAGAAAGCGACAAAGTTAATACTATAACAGTAATTAGCCAGTAAAATGAGTTATTTAATTCATCTACTGGCTTATATTTATACTCAAATATTTAAGTTTGTATCAATGATTATAAAGAAAGGCAATTTCTATTTGATGTAATAGAAATTGCCTTCTTTTAATTATTTAACATTTCAAAAACACTATGAGGACTTTTTAAAATCGAAAATATTATTTAAATTAAAGATGTTTGAAAGTGTACTTCCGACAGTATTAGTACCTTGTGTTGTTGAATTATTGTTTGTAGTTCCTGAATTAGTATTGCCACTATTATTAGTGTTACTACTATTAGAATTACTTGAGTTATTTGAACTATTTGAGCTATTTGATGAACTTGAGCCACTGCTACCATTTACTTCACGATTAGTCGTGTTGTTATCTGGGTGACCACTTACTGATAAATTATCAGCGCTTGAGCCATTAACTGAATCTGGTTTCTTGAAGTCACCATCATCACTTGAAGTAATATCAGACATAACATCCTCATATAAATATTGTGGATATTCTTGTTCTGAGTGACCTAAGAATGAGTTAACGCCACCTTCTTTAATTTCACTGAAGCCCATCCAGATAGACATTGTGTATTTAGGTGTGAAACCATTTATCCAAACGTCTTTTGCAGCGTTATCAGGTAGGTTATATTGTTGGTTAATTTCAGTACCATAAGTACTTGTACCAGTTTTAGCACCCATAGTAACGCCTGATACGCCATGTCCATAGGCTGAACCATAGGCTTTGAATGTACCTGTAAGCATTTCAGCTAACATATAAGAAGTGTAGTCTTTCATAGCTTTATGACTTGTATGGTCAAACTCAATTGTGTCATCATCAGCTGTTACAACTTTTTGGATAGAATGTGCGTTATTGTAAGTACCGCCGTTAGCAATTGCTGCGAAAGCAGATGCTAATTGAGTAGGTGAGAACTCAGAAGCGCCACCACCAAGTACATCAGAAGGGCCAATGCCACTTTGATAATCTAATCCAACTTTTGATGCGAATTTCTTAGCTGCATTATCCCCAGCTTGTGAATTAACTTGTTGCCAAGTTTTAAGCGCTGGAATGTTGAAACTTTGTCTTAACGCATCATACGCAGTTACAGTACCATGTCCATTTCCATCATAGTTACGGAATGTACCACCATCAATTGAATAGCTTGATTCGTCTTGAATTGCATGATTCGTAGCCCATTGCATGTTTTCAATAGCTGGACCATAAGCTAAGAACGGTTTCAATGATGAACCAGTTAAATGCGCATCAGTTGCAGCGTTATTGTCAACAACGTCCTTGAAGTTACGACCTCCAGAAATTGCAACTAAGCCACCAGTCTTACTATCAAGAATTGTAGAACCAACACGTTGGTCTTCATTTTTATAGTAATTACCGTTGTCTATACGATCTTGTAATGTTTTTTGAACATCTTTGTCCATATTTGTATAAATCTTAATTCCACTTTGAAGAACATCACTCAAGTTTTTATTCTTGAATTCTTTATTGTTCATCAATTCAGATTTAACAAAGTTCACATATGAATCGTATTCTGAATCAGAGTTATCAGTGCCAATTTGACGTTCCTTAGCTGTACGATCTACTAAATTAGCTTTTAAATTAATTTTCTTAGCGGCATTATACTCTTTATCAGAAATTCTGTTGTGATAATGCATTAAGTAGAGTACAGTGTTTTTACGATTTTCCGCTTGTTTAGGGTTGTCGTAAATATTATAAAGGTTAGGCACCTGTGGTAAACCTGCTAAATATGCTTCTTCCGCAAGATCTAAATCTTTCAAATCTTTATTGAAGTAATATTTAGCTGCAGCTTTAACGCCATAAACACCATCTGAATAATAAATTTTATTTAAGTACATTTGGAAGATTTCATCTTTACTGTACTCTTGTTCTAGACGGTAGGATAGGTAAGCTTCTTGTGCTTTACGTCCGATAGATTTCTCTTCACTTAAGAATGCTCGTTTAACTACTTGTTGTGTTAAAGTAGATGCACCTTGTGAACCAAATCCACCAGTCAAGTTTTTACCAATGGCACCAAATAAACGTTTATAGTCAATTGCACCGTGGTCATAGAATCGGTTATCTTCAGTTGCTAACACAGCATTTCTCATATTTTTAGGAACATCTTTTAACTCAACATGTTCTCTTCTTGCGCCGTTATCTAATTTTTTTACTAAATCACCATTTTTGTCGTAAATTTCTGCCGGTTTAGGATCTTGTAATTTAGATTCGGTAAATGCAGGAGCTTTCCATGCATAATACGCAAATAATAAAATGCCTAATAGAACTAAAACGATAAAGGCAATTAATAAAAAGCCAATAATCTTGATAATCGTTCTTTTCACATTCTTATTCTTTTTTGCTTTGGACTTCCCATTTTTACCATTTTTAGGTTGAGAAGATCCTTTATTTTCCGTCATACGCGGTCCTCACTTTCATCTAATATCAACTTATCAACTGCATTGAGGTAATTTAATCTTGGTTGATACTGATAAGGAATATAGTAACTATTTTTTCTTATTTCTTCAACTGTTATTGATTTTTTTATTTCATTTTTATATCTATCCCAATATTTTTGGAATTTGGAAAATGGCAATAAATATACTTCATCAAGTAATTTAAATCTTATAATTAAAAATACAATTCCTTTTTGAAGAAATGTATTTTTCATATGTTCTACTTGATGATCATGAATATTATTCAAAGGAAAAGATGTTTTATTTTTAGTTTCCTTTGCTTCAAAATCAATATAATGACCATTATAAACGCCATTATAATCTGTAGTTGAAGGTGTACGAAAGTAAGCCTCATTTATAACTGCTTTACTTCGCTTGGGATAATGAACATTAACGATTTGAACAGGTGTTGGTTTTTTATGGATAACCGCTTTACCATGTTTTAAATAATAATCATTTGAAAGTTCAATATCCTTTTCAAGAGTCATACCACGGCCACCATATTCTATATTACTAAAACTCGATTTACCATTTCTTCCGACCATAGTCGTATTTCCCTTAAAAGGTTTTCCATTAGGGTAATTCATTTAATTCACCACACAAGTTTGAATTCATATAATAGAGGTTATGTAAAACTTACACTAACTAATACTATTAATAATCATTTATGAAAAATGATTATATGTTCAAACTATGATAGATAATAATAAAAATAGACAAATAAGTATTTAATCTTATCTATGAATTTCATTATTAATCTACTTTATTTTAACGTTAATTAACTAGTAAAACAATATTTCAATGTATTTATCCTGTTTATATAGCTAGCAATTTAAATGACGGTTAGTTTAAATTATGATAAATTAAATTGAATATAAGGGGGGGCGTCTTCATGGATACTATATTGATAAATGATTTAATCAATGAATTACATACAATAGAAGATCGCTATAATATTGTTAAAAATTCCGAGACGAACTTTGATTTTTATGAAGTAGTTTACCCTTATTCGCAAGCGATAGACACTAAGTTAGAAAATCTCATTAAATTAAAACCCCAGATTATTCAATTGAGTTATATGAATGCTAATAAGTTTGATTTACTAATTAAGTCATATAAAGAATTATCAGTAGATTGTCACTTTTATAGAACAAGCAAAAAGCTTTTTAATGAGAAGTTAAAAGCTGTTAACTACGATTTAAATTATATTTATCAAACTATTGAAGGGTGATGTTGAGCATTTGAAAACTGTGTATGTAACAGGGTATAAATCTTTTGAACTAAATATTTTCAAAGATGACGCACCTGAAGTATATTATTTAAAAGCTTTTATCAGACATAAATTATTACAATATATTGATGAGGGGCTTGAGTGGGTACTTATTCAAGGACAACTTGGTATTGAATTATGGACTGCTGAAGTAGTTATTGATTTGCGAGTTGAGTATCCGGATTTAAAATTAGGAATTATAACGCCTTTTTATGGGCATACTTCTAAGTGGAATGAACAGAATCAAATGAAGTATAATAAAATTGCTCAAGAAGCTGATTTTATGGAAAGTGTACATCATACCGAATATGAAGGACCATATCAATTTAAACAAACAGATCAGTTTATGTTAGATCATACAGATATGACTATACTTATATATGATGAAGAGCAAGAAGGAAGCCCAAAATTCTTTAAAAGGA
The DNA here is from genome assembly GCF_003217445.1 of Staphylococcus sp. AtHG25. Classification (NCBI taxonomy): domain Bacteria; kingdom Bacillati; phylum Bacillota; class Bacilli; order Caryophanales; family Staphylococcaceae; genus Staphylococcus; species Staphylococcus sp. AtHG25. The sequence goes on from NZ_QJSN01000005.1 coordinate 159,656, forward strand.
TGTTAGTTGATTTTATAAATAAAACAAACTATACTTGTGATACTGTGGCATTTGATGAACTCACTGATTTTATAAATGATATGCAGTGGGAGCAAGTTCAAAGTTTCGAATGAGGTGGAAAAAATGGCAGATGTTTCTTTAAAGCTTTCAGCAAAAGATATCTATGAAAAAGATTTCGAAAAAACTATGGCCCGTGGTTATCGTCGTGAGGAAGTAGATGCTTTTTTAGATGATATCATTACAGATTATCAAAAAATGGCTGATATGAATAATGAAGTTGTAAAATTGTCTGAAGAAAATAACAAATTAAAAAAAGAAGTTGAAGAATTAAGACTAAGAGTGGCAACAACAAGACCTTCTGACAATAAATCGTTTTCTTCAAACAACTCAAGTTCATCAAACAATAATGTTGATATTTTAAAAAGAATTTCAAATTTAGAAAAAGCTGTTTTTGGAAAGTAATCTAACTTAGCTTAATTAATGAATGTTATCAATTGGATATTTTTTGTCTAATAATAAGTATTCAATTAACAACAGATATTCTTTAAAAATATCTGTTATGGTATAAAAAATTATGATATAATCGCAAAAGTGATATTTTGGGTAATCGCTATAGAAATATAGAGGAAAGTCCATGCTCACACAGTCTGAGATGATTGTAGTGTTCGTGCTTGATGAAACAATAAATCAAGGCATTAATTTGACGGCAACGAAATAACCTAAGTCTTATGATATGGTTAAATTAGTTTGAAAGTGCCACAGTGACGTAGCTTTCATAGAAATATGAAGGGTGGAACGCGGTAAACCCCTCGAGTGAGCAATCCAAATTTGGTAGGAGCACTTGTTTAGCGGAATTCAACGTATAAACGAGACATCTTTATTCGGAATATAAAGATTTGTAGACAGATGGTTACCACCGACGTACCAGTACAACTAGTGTACGTTATGAGTACAACGGTACAGAACATGGCTTACAGAAATATCATGAACTAGTTTAGCTCTCCCATTGATTGGAGAGCTTTTTATTTTTTTACTCATACATAATAAATTTTGTTAACATATAAATATATCTATAAAAAAGGAGAAAACGTAATGTTCCAATTATTAGCAGTTTGTCCAATGGGATTAGAAGCTGTTGTAGCCAAAGAAATCCAAGAACTCGGTTATGAAACACAGGTTGAAAATGGACGTATCTTTTTTGAAGGTGATGCTAAAGCTATTGTGCAATGCAATTTATGGTTACGCACAGCTGATCGTATTAAAATTGTTGTAGGCCGTTTCAACGCTACAACATTTGATGAACTTTTTGAAAAAACAAAATCGCTACCTTGGGAAAACATTATTGATAAAGAAGGGCAATTCCCAGTTCAAGGTAGAAGTGTTAAATCAACATTATATAGTGTACCAGACTGTCAAGCTATTACTAAAAAAGCGATTGTTGAACGTTTAAAAAAAGCTTATGATGAAAAAGGTTGGTTAAATGAATGTGGTGCTAAATACCCTGTTGAGGTAGCTATTTTAAAAGATAATGTATTATTGACTATCGATACCTCAGGTTCAGGTTTGAACCGTCGTGGATATCGTATTGCTCAGGGGGAAGCTCCTATTAAAGAAACGTTGGCAGCGAGTCTGGTACGACTTGCCAATTGGAAGGGAGATACGCCTTTTATAGATCCTTTCTGTGGTTCAGGTACTATTGCCATAGAAGCATGTTTAATCGCTCAAAATATTGCACCAGGCTTCAATCGAGATTTTGTTTCTGAAGAATGGAATATTATGCCTCCCAATATTTATGATGATATGCGAGATGATGCTGATCAACAAGCTAATTACGATAAAGACATTCAAGTATTTGCATCAGATATAGATCCTGAAATGGTTGAAATTGCTAAACGTAATGCTAAAGAAGTCGGTTTGGCAGATATAATCCAATTTAGTGTTAAAGATGTGAATACATTAACAATTGATACCGATGAATCAGTAGCTTTAGTTGGAAACCCTCCATATGGTGAACGAATTGGAGATAGGGAAGAAGTCGAAGAAATGTATCGTTATATTGGTAAATTAATGAATCAACATTCACATTTATCAACTTACATCTTGACTAGTAACAAGGAATTTGAATTTTTAGTTAATCGAAAAGCTACTAAAAGAAGAAAATTATTTAACGGCTATATTGAATGTACTTATTATCAATATTGGGGTAAAAAGCCAACTACTATATAATTTTTATTAAATTTGTAAATTTTTCTTAATGTAGCTAATAATATTTAATTAATTTAATCAATTCATTAGCACTCTTATTATTACTGATGTAAAGTGATAGTAAGAGTGTTAAATATAGATACAAATACATAAATTTATATACATCTTAGTTAGGAGAGAAATAATATGCAAACAGTATTAATAATAGGCGCAAATGGTAAGGTCTCTATCGAGGCTACTAAAATATTTTTAGAGGATTCTAATTTTAATGTAGATTTATTTTTAAGAAATGCGCATCGAATTCCTGATTACGCATCAAATCGAGTAACAGTTTATGAAGGCGATGCAAAAAACTCAAAAGATTTAGAGCAAGCACTTGATAAAGTTGATGTTGTATTTGCTAGTCTATCTGGTTCATTAGATATCGAAGCACAAGCTATTGTAGATGCTATGTCTAAAAAAGATGTTAAACGATTAATCTTTGTAGCTGCCCCTGGTATTTACGATGAATTACCAGCTAAATTTAATGAATTTAATAAATCTCAATTTGGAGAGAAATTGACAAAATATCGTAAAGCTGCAGATATTATTGAAGCATCAACATTAGATTATACAATTATTCGTCCAGCATGGCTTACATTTAAAAATGAGACAGATTACGAAGTTACATCGAAGGATACTCAATTTAGTGGAACAGAAGTTTCAAGACGCAGTATTGCAAGTTTAGCTGTACGTATAGCGAAAAACCCAGAATTATATTCTAAAGAAAACATAGGTGTTAATAAACCAAACACTGATGGAGATAAACCAGCTTGGTTCAATTAACTATTCTTTATATTTGTTTCAAACTATTGTTGTGATAAAATTTAATAAATAGGTAGCCAGTCAGAAATAAAAATTAAAGTTTTTACTTTAGTAAGTATAATTTTTGTTGAATAAACTTAAACAGTATATTTAATTTTAAATCTGCCTACCCGATTAAGAATAGCCTGTTACATTAAGTATGTCTCAGGCTGTTACTTTTTTATTTGAATGTTTGAAACAAAGGGGACTTAGCATGGCTAATAATGAACAATTAGATATTTTATATAAATTAAAAAAAGAAGTTGAAAAATCAAAAAATTCAACTTTAATACATACTATTAATCAAGTAATAAAAAAGGTATATTTAAATCAATATACCGCTTCTTTTGTTGGTCACTTTTCAGCGGGGAAATCTACATTAATTAACTTATTATTAGAACAAGATATTCTTCCAAGTTCACCAGTACCTACCACAAGTAATACTGCAATCGTATCAGTTGCAGACAAACAAGAAATTATAGCTAATTTAGAAAATCAACAATATACAAAATTAAAAACATATGACGAAGTCAAAAAAATGAATCGTTTAAATGTAGATGTAGAGTCTGTTGAAATTAATTTTCCTTCTTCAAAATTCAAAAATGGTTTTACGCTTCAAGATACACCTGGGGTAGACTCAAACGTAATTACACATCAGTCTACAACTGAACAATTCATGTATACAAGCAACATTTTGTTCTATACAGTAGATTACAATCATGTACAATCTGCATTAAATTTTCAATTTATTAAAAGAATGAATGATGTAGGTATACCAGTCATTTTTATCATTAATCAAATCGATAAACATAATGAAGATGAAATTACTTTTGAAACTTTCAAACAAAGAGTCAATAAATCAATAGAAGATTGGGATATTAAACTTACAGATATTTTCTATGTAACAAAATTCGATCATCCCGAAAATGAACTTTCACGTCTTTCTCAATATTTAATACAGAATGATAATTATAGAGAACCTATTGAGGATTATGTAAATCGTACAGTTAAGTTTATTACAGAGGCTCAATTAGGATATATTCAAAATGAACTACAAGATATTCTAGAACAGCTTAATATAAATGAAGATGAATTTGAACAAGCCTATGCTAAATTTCAACAAAATCAAGCCGTTAGTGAAGAAGCTCGACTCTTAAATAATCCTGATCAATTATTAAGTTTTTTAAAACAAAAGCGAAAAGATATATTAGATAATGCATACATTATGACACATGACATGCGTGAAGATATTAGACATTATCTTGAAAGTATGAGTGATGATTTTAAAGTTGGCGGCTTTTTAAACAAAAAGAAGAAAAAGCAAGAGGAACAAGAAGCACGCTTACAGAATGTTGTTTCTAAACTTCAAGACAAAGTTAATCAACAAATTCGACAACCCTTACGAGAGGACATGTCATTTTTAACGCGTTTTATTAATAACTCTGAAGTTAATCATGATGTATTAAATCAACATTACGAAATAGATTCAAGTTTAATTTCCAATTTATATCAATCTCAAACGAGTATAAGTAATACTTATGTACTTACTTTTAGTGATGAAGTGCTTAAAGCTATTACTAATTTTGTAGAAAAACAATCCAATCCGTTATTTAATCAAGCGATTGATCATACACAAGCGCAAGGTTTAACTGAAGAAACTAATGATGATCTACAGATATATGAGCATTATATTGAATTACAAAATTTAAAAGAATCTCTAACAACTAAAAATTATCTACATTATTATATCCATATGGATGACTCTTTAGATAAATTAATAGGAAGAACTGAAGCAAACTATATTTTAGAAAACAATGATCAAGTTTTAGAAAAAGATGAGAGAGCGTCTGATGAAAATTTAAATGAGCGTAATACTATAAAGGTTAACATTCAAGAAGCATTAAACATTATTGAACCTGTACCATTATTTGATAGAACAAAAAATGATATTAAAGATACATTAGAACGATTAGAAAATAAACTTGTCAAAATTGGTGTATTTGGTACATTCAGTGCAGGAAAAAGTAGTTTAATTAATGCCTTATTAGGTGGGCAATACTTAGTAAGTTCACCAAATCCTACAACTGCAGCTACGACTGAATTATCTTACGGTGAGGATAGTCAAATCACACTTAAAACTGAAGAACAACTATTAAATGAACTTAATCAACTCATTGAATACCATAATGTTTCTTTCGAATCACTCGAAGCATTTGTCCAATCTGATGTACCACAATTAAAAAACAAATTAGAAAAGAACCAACTTGCTTTTGTAAGTGCAGTTCACAAACATTTTTCTATGTATAAAGATATGTTGGATGAAGGCGTGAAACATACGATTTCTCAAGAGGAAATAAAAAAATGGAGTGCTGAAGATGAGTTTGCTACTTTTGTTAAAACCGTGCACATCAATTTACCATTAGAATGGTTGAAAGGAAAAATAATCGTTGATTCACTAGGCTTACATTCAAATAATCAACGTCATACAAACGAAACTGAACAAATTTTAACTTCATCCGATTTAATTTTATATGTGAGTTATTTTAATCATTCATTTACAGATAATGATAAAAACTTCATCGAACATATGAATGAGATGAATCAACTTAATGAAAATCAAGCATTCAAAATGGTTATCAACGCTGTAGACCTTGCAGAAAACAGTGATGATTTAGCTGCGGTAAAACATTACGTTAAAGATGCTTTAACTCAAGTAAACTTGAAGTCAGATATCTTTGGTGTTTCAAGTAGACAAGCATTGAGAGGGAACGATGAAGGTATTAATCAGCTGCGTCATACCATTGACCAATTTGTAGAAGTTGATTCAAATATAATTTTAGAGCAACAAATGGTTAAACAACTTGAGCAAATCAATATTTCTTTCGAAGAGATGATTCATGATTATAAAACTAACCAATCTCATATTGAACAACGTCAGCAACAATTGAAGAAATATCAAAATGAACAAAGGTTACCAAATCAATTGCTATTTACTACAGAACAACGTACTAATAATGAAGTTGAAGATCAGATTTATCATTTAAATGGCAGATTAAAATTACAATTATTGGATGATGTTAAAAGTATATTTAATAGTCAGATGACTCAAAATAGTGATTTTAATGATGAAAAGAAAATTTCTTCTAAAGCATTTTTAGATCAAATACATCAACGACTATATTTAGAACAAAGTTTATTAGTTGAACGAATCAAGAAATATTATAACCGTCAACTTAGCGAACAAGTCGCACCGACAATCCAAAAATTAAATCAATTGCATGTATTTATTAATTCAGATTTTTCAATTATGCCTAATTTTACCGAAAAGGCATTCTTGCGTGTTGATTTAAATGACATGATTAATGCTTTACCTAAACAATTAACGAAACGTCGAATTTTGAATCCAAATACTCAACGAGAGTTACAAGAACAAATCAGTTCAAATACGTTAGAGTTATTACAAAATCAAATTAGTGAATTTAGACAGGCATTGATTCAGTATGTTGCTTGGATGAATAAAGAAGCTGAAGAGAAATTTGCGCAAATTGAGGATGCAATTCAAGATCAAATCGATGAATTATTATCATTTAATTTAGACAATACATTAATCGAGCAATTACGTATTGCGAATCAAAAATTAAACGCACTATTAAAATAGAAGGAAGGCACAAAATATGAAAAATCGTGTCCTATTAGTAGATGGAATGGCTTTATTATTTAGACATTTCTATGCTACAAGTTTACACAATCAATTTATGTATAATTCAAAAGGTATACCAACTAACGGAATTCAAGGTTTCGTTAGACATATCTTCACAGCAATAAATGAAATCAATCCTAGTCATGTAGCTGTATGTTGGGATATGGGACAATCCACTTTTAGAAATGATATGTATACTGACTATAAGCAAAATCGTCCAGCACCACCAGAAGAGCTTATTCCACAGTTTGACTATGTCAAAGAAATTTCAGACCAATTTGGATTTATAAATGTTGGAATGACTAATTATGAAGCTGATGATGTGATAGGAACTTTGGCAAAAACATTTTCTGATAATAACGAGGTCCACATCATCACTGGAGATAAAGACTTATTACAATGCATTAATAATAATGTAGAAGTTTGGTTAATAAAGAAAGGATTTAATATTTATAATCGTTATACTTTAACTCGTTTTAATGAAGAATATCAGTTAAATCCACAACAATTAATTGATATTAAAGCGTTTATGGGTGATTCTGCAGACGGATATCCTGGTGTTAAAGGTATAGGTGAAAAAACAGCTCTTAAATTGATTCAATCCTATGGAAGTGTTGAGAACGTATTATCCAATATTGAACAATTGACTCCTGGACAACGTAAGAAAATTGAAGCAGATAAGTATAATTTAACTTTGTCAAAAAAGTTAGCCGAAATATTTACTGATGTGCCACTAAATAGCATGGAAATTTATAGAGATATGGCTTATGCACATTCACTTAACCACATACTTTCAATTTGCAACGAACATGAACTTTATGTTTCTGGAAAATATATATCAACAAAATTATAATTTAGTACAAAGACTCAAGACCTATAATGTGTTTTGAGTCTCTTTTTCGACTAATTTATAACGTTTCTCAATATTTATTTTTTATTTTATTAAAATAAAATCTATTTCACACTCAATTAAATTAATGATACAATTAAATAGAACAACTATTGAATTGTTCATTTCATAATGATAATTGAAATTAACACCCGAGAGGAGTTGCGAAACTTTTGTCGAGCAATTTTTTATGTTCTAATGACTGAAAAAATTAAGACAATAAATATGGTAACTTAATTATCAATCCATTTGATATTGAGCTATGTGTTATCGGAATTACTTTTTCAAAACTACTCATAACATCAACATCAAGAATATACAACATAGAATAGGAGAGAAGCACATCAATGAATCATCGAGATAAACTGCAAAAGTTCAGTATTCGAAAGTATGCAGTGGGAACTTTCTCAACATTAATCGCTACGTTAGTATTTTTAGGAATGCATACTGATCAAGCCCATGCGAATGAATATACCAACACGACAGTTGAAAAAGCACAGCAAAATACTGAACCACAAGCATCCCGAGACAATAATAGTAATCCAAATGATGCAATAACAATTCAAAATGATCAAACTCCTGATCAAGCTACAGAAATCAATAAGCAATCAAAAGAAAATGACAAGATAACTACAGAAAAAAATGCAATAGAAACTCAAACAAGCGAAAAAGAAATTACTAATTCGACATCAACATCTATTAAAGAAAAGATGGAAGAAAGATCGCCAGTCACTAAAGATGAAAAAACAGATAAACAAATTGATGATAAGCTAGACACACCTAAAGAATCTAAGTCGGATAACAAACAGAAAATTGATGACAAAAACATTTCTAAACTGACTAATCTTACTCAAGAAATTCAAAGTAAATTATTAGAAGTTGAAACTATAGAACCTTCAAATCCTCATATTGTAGAAGCGAAAAAATTAATTGTAGAAAGTAGTCGTTTCACTCAATCTAGTAATGTTTCGCAACAATCACTTCTAGAATTAGTTACAAGATTAGAGCGAACGCGTAATTCATTAGCAAATGTGATTACTCGTTCTCATTCAGGTAAACGCGATCCAAGAAACGGTCAACAAATTGAAAAGGGTACTAATTTTAGATTTACAACTTTAAATGGTCGTTGGAATGCCGGTAGAAACGTCATTGTGTACCAACGTAACTATGCCTCATTACCTGATGGTAGGGCGTTAGGTACTGGTCAACAAGTTAATGGTGTGGAAAATATTACATCTAGAAAGACCGTAATGCGTGCTTATTATAAACGTAATGGAAATTCAAAATACTTAGTTTATGATGTTTTCTTCAACAATGATGGATTTAATTTCATTCCACGTGGTTCTCAACATCGTCTAGGTATGACATTGCTATTACCATATAAAGTAATGAAATTAAATTCAGATGGTTCATTTTCGAGTGATTCAGTTAGAAATCTATCTTATACTGCTTATGAAAGAAGAAGTGGTAGTAACAGTCTATTGAGTGAGTCACCGAACGATTTTATCATCGATCCAGATAACAGTACTCAAATAATTGATATGCTAAATAGCAATCAACATGACTTTGGTCACACAACATTTTATCTCAGTTATGGTGTTCGTCCTGGCAGAAGTTATAATTCTGATGCGAACGAATATTTCCACTCAAATAGAAATAATCCTGATTTGAGAAAAGCAGTCGAAGACCAAAGAGGCATTTACAGTGGTTGGAACTATGGAATTGGTATTCAAGTAGATCCCAACCATCCAGAAGGTGCAAATCGCGCTTATCACATGCATCTTGAAGTTAAATTAAGAGATAATGTGACGAATGCAGAATTGGAAAACGCTTGGTCATATGCCAACACAGCAGCAATGGGTGGTACAAGTAAATCTGCCTATACCGTTTTATCAGGTCGTTTATTACCTGAAGATAGTGCATTAACTTCTATCGAAAATCAGCCGCCATTAAAACCAACTATTAACTCTAATTTAGTAGGTAAAGCAACAACAACTTCTGTCATCGACGTTTCTACTGATCCGAATACTAAAGTAGAAATTTTCGATAAAAATGGCAATAAAATTGGTACAGGTACTACAGGTTCTAATGGACATGCTTTCATTACGCCAACTCGTCCTATACCTGAAGGTAATGTCACTGCAAAAGCTTATAATCAAAGTGATGAATCAAAAGTTTCAACATCCAATCCTAAATTTGCAACTGACACGATTCCACCTACAACACCAGTCATTAACACTCGATTAGTATATAAAGCTGGTACATTAACACCGATTGATGTTTCTACTGATCCAAATACACATGTTGCATTAATTGATAAAAATGGACGTATTTTTGGAGCGGGTACAACGGATTCTAGTGGTCATGTGATTATTACGCCAGATCGAGTTATTCCTGAGGGAAATGTGACTGCGAAAGCTACAGATAATGCTTTACATCCGAATAGTTCTGTTTCGATTCCTGTTCAAGCGACAACACTTATACCTGTAATGAAACCAGTCATTAACACAGATGTTGCAGGTAAAGCTTTCTCTACACCAGTTATCGACATTACATCTACACCAAATACGCGAGTAGAACTATTAGATAAAAATAATAATGTCATCGGTCGTGGAATTACTGGTTCTAATGGACATGTGAATATCACTCCAGATCATTATCTTTTCGAAGGTAATATCACTGCGAAAGCATATGATCAAACTGATGCAACTAATAATGCAACATCTGATCCAAGACACGTTACTGACACAACACCACCTAGAAAACCAGTAATTAATACTAATTTAGTAAATAAAGTAGGTACGAGAACACCAATTGATGTTTCTACAGATGTTATGGCTAGAGTGGAAATTTTTGATGAAAATGGAAAAAGTTATGGTTTAGTTCTTACTGGAATGGACGGCCACGGTATTGTTACGCCAACAGCACCACTACCTTTAGGTAAAATCTACGCACGCGCTACAGATGGTGCAGAGACACCAAACTCAATAGATTCTGATCACGTATCAGTAACAGATACTATTCCACCAACAATTCCAACTGTCGATACAGATTTAACTGGTAAAGCAACAACTTTAACACCGATTACTGTTACTACTGATCCAAATACACGAGTGGATTTAACTGATAAAAATGGGCACATTATAGGTACAGGTACGACTGACGGAAATGGTCATATAATAATCACTCCTACAACACCTATTGTAGAAGGTAATGTGATTGCCAAAGCGTATGACCCTGCTAACAACGTTTCAACGTCTGCACCTAGAAAAGCGACGGATACTACACCTCCAACTAAACCTAGAGTTTCAACACCACTAGGTGGAAAGGCGACAACTTTAACACCAATTGAAGTTATTACGGACCCTAATACGAATGTTCAATTATTAGACAAGGATAACAATGTTATTGGTTCTGGGACTACGGGAGCTAATGGACATGTTACTATAACGCCAACTCGTCCTATTCCAGAAGGTAATGTGATTGCCAAAGCAACGGATAACGCGGAACATCCTAATAGCTCTATATCTGATCCAGTCAAAGCAACGGATTCGACGCCTCCAACTAAACCTAGAGTTTCAACACCACTAGGTGGAAAGGCGACTACTAAAACACCGATTGAAGTTATTACGGATTCGAATACAAGCGTACAACTTTTAGACAAAGATGGTCGTGTGATTGGTTCGGGTACGACTGGTGCTAATGGACGTGTTACAATCACGCCAACTCGTCCTATTCCTGAAGGTAATGTTACTGCCAAGGCTATAGATAATGCAGAACATCCGAATAGTTCTACATCTGATCCTGTCAAAGCGACGGATACGACACCTCCGACGGAACCTGTTGTGACGAATGATTTAACTGGTAAGGCGACTACTAAAACACCGATTACGGTAACAACGGATCCAAATACTCATGTTGATTTACTTGATAAGGATAATCATGTCATTGGTTCAGGTACAACAGATAGTAATGGTCGTGTTACGATTACACCTACAGTACCTATTCCTGAAGGTAATGTACGTGCTAAAGCAACAGATAACGCAGAACATCCAAACAGTTCTACGTCTCAACCGAAGAAAGCGACGGATACAACTCCTCCAGGTAGCCCAATTGTTAATACTGATTTAACTGGTAAGGCAACAACCAAAATTCCAATTGATGTGTCTTCTGATCCGAATACTCGTATTGAGTTACTAGATAAAGATAATCATGTCATTGGAACGGGGACTACAGGTACTAATGGTCATGTCATCATTACGCCAACTCAACCAATACCGGAAGGTAATGTAACTGCGAAAGCTTACGATAATGCGGAACACCCAAATGTCTCAACTTCTGTACCTAAAAAAGCGACGGATACTACACCTCCGACGGAACCTGTTGTGACAAATGATTTAACTGGTAAGGCAACGACTAAAACACCAATTACGGTGACAACGGATCCAAATACTCATGTTGATTTACTTGATAAGGATAATCATGTCATTGGTTCAGGTACAACAGATAGTAATGGTCGTGTTACGATTACACCTACGG